>NZ_JBKOPS010000002.1:0-453617 GCF_047272945.1 Rubrilithobacter danxiaensis | reverse complement strand
AGAATCCTTTGGCCTATATACCTGGTATATATCATAAGCCTTTCTGAAACACTTAACTTGTTCATATTACAATCTAAACAGCAAATATAATGCTAAAAAAGTTAGCAATATGAGTTCTGTTGATAAATCATTCCTGAGATTATGATCCATTCTATTTAAAAGCTTAAGCTTCTAAAGAATAGATACCGACAGAACGCAAAAAATCCCTTACCGAACCAGGTAAGGGATAACTCAAGCTATATGATAGACCTTCTTTAGAAGGGATTATTTTCAACCCTTCTTTTACAAGTTATATGCCAACTGCTTTAGCTTTTAAAGAATGTATAAGGATCTTTACGGTACTGTGTAGAGCTCTAACCATTTCTTTAAAAGGTAGGATCTTAACCGAACATGTTAGCTTTTCCTGAAAGTTGGTCGACCACTTCGTATTCCTATAATAGACAAAATCCCAAACTTTTAGGAAAATGGAAATTGATCAAGCAGCTGCTTTAACTTGATATAGGATCTTCTTAATAATGTATATGTGTTCCTTTTTGTCGTTTTTGCTTTCATCTATCTCATACATCTTCAAATCTTTAAGTTGAGAAGCGCAAGCAATTTTTCGTGTTCCATTTTGCTTCTTAATACCGAGAGCATCATAAAGCCTTTGTAAAGTTTCTTTAACGTATTTCTTAGTAGGTCTATCTCCTAATTTGAATGATTCTGCTATCATTAATCTGAGTTTAGCTTCAGCGTTGCGATTGTGTTGTTTTATTAATTCTTCGTTCATTGCTTTATCATCGTATTTTAATTCCTGAATCTTCTCTGTCCCAAGTATGGGTAGTGCAAGGAAAACGGTTAAACATTCATCTTTTAACTTGTTTAGCGTATCCAGAGCTCGTTGGTGGTCGTACTTATCAGGGTTGGATTCATACTCTGAGATCAGTTCTACCACTTGCTTGTTTATCTCTTGTTTTGACTTCTTGTACCGTTTAATCGAAGGAAGATCAAAGTTCAACACCTCTACTTCGTAATTGCAGTTTTCCCATGTGGCAGTAAGAGTATTGATATTGCTGTAGTGTTCTTTACAACTCTCTTCACATATAAATTGATCTACTTTGTTATAATCTAACTTCGCCTTTCCATTTTCAAATAATGAATATGGCTTTACCATATCAAAGAATGCTTTCAAGTCAGGCATACCATCCACTGAACATTGCGCACGGTGCTGATTGAATAAATCGATGTATGATTTACAGTTGTAAAGCCATTTCTCTTGTATCTGTTCAAATCTTTTAACTTCTAAATCCATTTTATTAAAATGATTAGTAATGTGTAATAATTGATAGGGTTTTGTGTTTGATCTGCCAAGAGCTTGAAATCCTTTATAAGGTATGCCAATTAAGGAATGCGGAACGGCAATATCAGTAACAAGAATTAAGGTTGCATTGCTATCATCTTTAAGTCCCCAACCCTCATTGTACCTTACGCTATAAAAGTTAAACTTTTTATACTCACCTTCAATTGGCCTATGTTTAAAATAAACTTTCGCCTCATCCAGATTGATCATATTTTTTTCTTCATCTCTACAGTAGATGTTTACATCTGTAATACCTGAGGCCATGACAGCTTGTCCACACTCTGTTACAGAATTGAAGAATATGTGGAAATTACCAGGGAACAACTCAGGCCTACTTAAATAATAATTAAGTGCTGCTTGAACATTATCGTTCACTATCAGTTTAATTCTCCCAAACTTCTCTTTATAAGTAAACTTGTAATGTTGTAACTCCTGAAACCGAAGATCGCTAAACTTAAAAGGAGTAGCAGAGCCAATTGCTCTACTCTTAAAGTTCCAAAACTCAGGAAACGGATTTAAGATCTGTTCTCTAAATGCATCTGTTGCGTAGCAGTGCGATTCATCTAAAAACAGAAAGAAAGTGTCACGTAACCACTGCAACTTGTTTTTGTTGGTAGCTGCTGCAATCACCTTAGGAAAGCTCTCTGGAGTGCAAACAATCTTTTTATAAGGATTACCAGCTTCAATATACTGCAATGGAGTATCATTGAAAAGAAAGTCTCCTATCATCTCCGGAGTAACTCCCTCTTTTACCTGCAAGGTGTAGAGGTATGGGTATTCATCACATTTATCTTCTATAATGGGAACAGATGGAATAACGAGGAAGCTTGACCTTTTTGCATGAAATTCCTCATGCGTCATCCCAACCCTTGTTTTGCCTTTATCTATGTTGGAGTTAGTGGGTATTAATTTATCTGGAAATGCATTTTCAAATCGATCTGTTAATTTTAATTCTTTTTCAATTGTAGTTAGTGACATTAAAGCTCATCGTATAAGTAGTAAAAGCAGGGTGAATCTTGTAAAAAGCCGATGTTGATCTGATGAGGTGGCCTATCTGTGGATAGAAGTCGAACTTTTAGGAAAGTATGTACAAATAAAAAGATCAGCTAGCTATGCTGACCTTAATGCTTTACTTATACTTTATTCCAACTTCTGAAATGTTATATAAAGATACGAAAATAAAGCGATATAAAAAAGATTATTTTGATTTACAAACAGTTATGAATTTATAAATGGTTATTTGAAAATAACTGTTGCACGTATATGTAAATTGTTTCTATCTTTGTCATGGAGCCGATAGCTAAGAAATTAGCTGCCAAAATAGCTGTAAAGTTATCTCGTGCATTTGATTAATTCAACCTCGCCTTTTTAGGCAAAAAACCAAAATATATGCGAAACTGTGAATAGCAGTTTTAACGCGTCTGGGGCTTAAATAAAGTTAAGCATATTTAATTTTATAATTTTTATTGATAGTTCTGCTTATTAAGAAGTACAATTAGTAAGTATTTCTATACCGTCTACTAAATGCATGTGGTAGACAAAAAGGCGGTCCACTGCCTGGCCCATGTCTTGAAAAGGATGTGCTCGGTCTAAGTGGATAGATAGACCCAAATTGAAGAGATAAGACTGATTTCTTAATTTTTTAAACAGTTTTATGATGAATAATGTGCAAGAGACAGGGTCTCAATTAACAGCAATGCAGCAACAACGTTACGATTTACTTTACCCAATTTACGGTGAGGAATCTGAAATAATAGTAAAAAGTCTAAGTGGTAAAAGCCGTGGTTCATGGCAATCTTTTCTAGATAAGATGGAACATGTTCGCAAGGCAAAGACCTCTGAGAAAGAATACTATGCTGCATTGTATGAATCTTTCGAGTTAAATCGAGAGTATACTCCAAGTGAAGTGATTGGAATCATTGGTGAAGTTCGACGAGAAATGGGCCTTGACCTGTATATCGATAAGATTAAAATCCAAAGTGAACATGATTTCTTCCTCGTTTTTGTGGTTCGTGAGGTTCATGAAGAACAAGGCGAAGAGGGTAAAAAGAAAAAGGTGAAAGGGTACATCCCTCTGATCAAGGTTTTGCCTGAGTAATCTGATTCAGCTTAATTAACCCCATCTCTTTGTATAGATGGGGTTTTTATTATAAGCAAAAGCCTAATAAATAGCTACTCCTGTAAACAAAGCTTATTCAATACTTTTAATCACTTTTTCATTCACTTCATCAACTACTGACTGGTCGAAGGAGTCCAGGTATATATTAGTTATCCTGTTACCATGCTCATGACCCATCGCTTCTGCGATTAATTCAATGGAATATCCTAAACGTTTCGCACAGGTGGCCCAACTATGCCTTGTTACATAAGTTGTCAAATCGTCTTCTAACCCACAATCTTCACCTATTTTTCTAAGCCATTTGTTTGTAGTTTTAATCCATTGAGATATGATCTTTTTTGCTTCCATAGAATCTTCAGCTACAGATGATGGAAGGATAGGAAGTAAGTATTTGGAGTTCCTCCCCTGATATAACTTGAATATTTGAATTGCTATTGCAGTCAGTTTGATATCGTAAGTCTTATGCGTCTTTCTGCGTTTGTATATTAGTCTTCCTTTTATAATGCTTTTAGATGTAAGATATGCCATATCTGTAAAAGAAATACCAATCAGAGAGAAACTGAGTATAAAATAATTTCGTGCATGCCATTGTCTGGCATTAGTCTTTAATTCAAGTTCATGTAGTTTTTTAATGCAGTCTACTGGAACAGCACGTTTAGCAGTCCTTTCTAACTTAACCTTAACATCATGAAAGGGATAGAAAGACCTATCGATCAGTTTAGCCTTAATCGCCTTATTATAAATCGCTCTGATTGTTCTGAAATAATTATGGACCGTATTCGTTTTTACTCCATCCTTTACCAAGCTATTTTTAAAGCCTTCCAGTAAGTTATAATCAATATCTTTAAATTTGATTTGCTTATTATCTGCAAAAGTTATCAGCCTGTTGCTGGCAGTTCTATAGACTATAGCATTTCCAGATCTGTTAATAGATATTAGATCTTGAACTAAGTTTTTTGAAAATTCATTAAACGATACTTTGGAATATACTTTAGAAGCTTCAGGCTGCTCAGATAGCCTCTCTTTTAACGCTTCAAATGAAAATTCTCTGACCTCCTCCAATTGATGTATAACCCTTTGAACTTTTAAATAAGTTTCCAAAAGAGTTGGATTAACCACCGAGAAGTTCGGATGTGTCCTTTTCAATTGGGAGCTTTGCTCATCCCAATAATCTTTTTGAACACGAATACCTGTAGCAATCGAAGTATTCTTCCGATTATGAATAACACGAATAATAACAGGGTAAACATTGTCTGCTTTTGATCTTCTTTCATCTAAGATCATTTTGTAATAAACCATAAAATGAGAATTTATGGCTGAGAATTGAACGAACAGTGTACGAACAATGTACTAACATTTAGCTCCTTATTTTCACTTCCACACTGTCCTATAAAAACAAAAAACCCCTCAGAAATTAATCTGAAGGGCTTTCTTTTGTGGGAGCAACAGGATTCGAACCTGTGACCCTCTGCTTGTAAGGCAGATGCTCTGAACCAGCTGAGCTATGCTCCCTTTCCGTTTGGGTCTGCAAATATAGATTTTGGATTTATTTGCACAAAATAAAATTTGATAAATTTTCTAACTAATCCTGCAACCCCGTTTAAATCAATTATTTAAAATTTTTTACTATTTCCTCGTCCAGCGGATTTACCTTTGAACGATAGCGATGAATAAGTTTTCCATTTTCATCAATGAGGAATTTTTCAAAGTTCCATTTTATTTCGCCTGTAAAATCAGGATTTTCCTGCTCTGTCAGGTATTTAAATAAAGGAGCAATATCATCACCCTTTACACTTACCTTTTCGCTCAATGGAAAAGTAACACCGAAATTAGCCTGGCAAAACTCTTTTATGGCAGCGTTGTTTCCGGGTTCCTGCTCTGCGAAATTGTTAGCTGGGAAGCCGATAACGGTTACTTTATCTTTATATTGCTCCGCAAGCTTCTGAAGATCTGCATACTGAGGTGTAAAGCCGCATTTAGATGCTGTATTTACAATCAGTATCTTTTTCCCTTTATATTTTGAAAGATCAAGATTACCCCCGTCTATAGAAGTAACTTTAAAATCGAATATAGAATTTGGAGCGGTAACAAATAAGGTAAGAATAAATAATATAGTTTTCATTTTAATTTGTTTTAGGAATTGTTAACAGGACAGCAAACACTAAGCTTACTACTGTAAAATATAAAGTTACAAATATGTTTTTTTAATCTGCAATAAAAACGGCCAGGTAATTTCTCACCCGACCGCTTGCTTAACCCTCATCACCCAACCTATTCTTTATGCAAAAAGACATGCAGAATAATAAGGGTTTGATATAATTTTAACAATCAGAGAATCAGGATGTTTTTGAGAAGGAAAATAATAGGATTTAAGGAACAGGTTAGATTCAGAAATCTATTTTCGAAGTATCTTCAGGCTGTACTTCATTATTCAGTATACGTCCGGCAAGAATGTCTTCCCTCCTGATCATATCTGCAATACTGGTGTCGGAAAGGATCTTCAAAGTAGCATCCCTTACATCCTTCATTACGTCCCTGATGCCACAATAAGGTTCGTTGGTGCATTCTTCGCAGCGCTCGTAAAAATTTAAGCTTACACAGGGAAGCAAAGCAATAGGTCCGTCAATTACCCTGATAATAGCTACCAGTTTAATTTCTTCGGCCTTTTTTAAAAGATAATAACCTCCACCAGCACCTTTCTTACTTCCTAAAAAGCCATTACGCTTTAACTCAAGTAAAATTGCCTCCAAAAATTTCTTCGGCAGTTGTTCTTTCAGCGCAATATCTGAAATAAGCATAGGGCTTTTCTCCTCATTGCGGGCAAGTGCCATTAAGGCTTTTACTGCGTATTTTGTCTTCTTTGTAAGCAAAATCTATTAGTTTATAATCTACAAATATAAAATTTATCCCTCGCGAATTTTCCGGTCTAATTATGAAGAACGAAAAATAAAAAATAACCCATTGCAATAAAAAATACGGCTGCAATTATCAGGCCCGTTGCCGACAGATATTTGCGTTTACTTCCATCTGTAGTTGCCAGCACGTTGGTGATTTCATTTAGCTGACGCACCTTATCCGAAAAATCTCCTTTTAGCCTGTTCCTTATTATTGCCATATTATCCAGCACATCGTCCATCTCATCCGGAAAGGCTTCAATCAAAACTTCCTTTACCCTTTTTGCAATAGTTGGAGACTTTCCATTGGTTGAAATTGCGAGTTTCAAATTACCCTTTTGAACAATTGATCCCAGGTAAAAATTGCAAAGTTCCGGAGTATCGGCTACGTTGGTTAAAATCCTACGCTCTGAACAGCATTGCTGAATTTCTTTGCTGATATTTTTATCATTAATAGCAATTATTACCAGATCCGTATCCTCTAAGTCTGTAACAGCAAACGGACGTTCCTCAAAAAATATTTTATTAGCAGAAAGAAATTTCTCTGTTTGCGGCTTTATCAAGGTTCCTACCAGTTTCACTTTTGCATCAGGGCAATTTTGAAACAAAGCGCTTAGCTTTTCCAATGCTACATCCCCTCCGCCTACAACAAGTACCTTGAGTTTTTCAAGTTTCAAAAAAACAGGAAAGAGCGTATTCTGCTCTTTCCTGTTTTTTTTTTTATCAACTGTTGCCATGGCAATAAATACTTATCGTATTGGCTATCTAAGACTGGCAGCTTTTTAAACTCTAAACTTTAGCAACCAGCTGATTCTCGCGATAGTTAGAAACCGTTTCTTTTATCAAACGAGCCTGTTCCAAGTAGTAGGTAGCAAATTCCTTATCAGGTTCGTGCTGATTTATCTGGTACACAATATCTGAAAAACTGCTTGATAAGGGAATCCGGCCTGTAGCTACAAAATTTTCATCAAAATCCTTGATTATACCTGCTTGCGTATTGGTTTTTACACCTTCGCCTAATAGCAATGCTTTTGCTGTATTTACAAAAGAAGTATAAGCATAATAGATAGAATCAGCATATTCTCCAGCGTTGTATTCGTCTTGAGCTTTTTCAATTTTTTCGTCAGAGTCGAATAATAAAGTTGCAACCAAGTCAATTATTACTCCGGCACATTCACCTACACCGATAGCTGGTTTATAAGGCTCCTCCTGCTCCCAGTCTATAAAATCATCTGGTGTAACTGTTTCCTGATTAGCCAGCGGATTTAAGAGATCGTAAAAATAGATCTTTCCCTGACGGCGGTAGTACTCGTTAAACAACTCGCCTTCAAAACCATTTGTATGGTAATCGTTAAGAAGCGTTCTCAGAACCTGAGGGCCTCTTTTGCTTGGCACTTTAATTACTTTCTCTGAAGCAACGCCTGTACCGTTTCCGGTCGACCCGCCACCCAATAAAACCTGTAATGCCGGTGCAACAAGTTTACCTATTTTCATACTGGAACCATGAAGGCCTATGGCAGCTATAGAATGCTGTCCGCAAGCATTAATGCATCCGCTTATTTTTATAGTTATATCTTTATTATAGATCAGATCAGGATATTCTTCAAGTATTACTTTTTCAAGCTCACGGGCAATTCCTGTACTATTTGAAATACCTAAGTTACAGGTATCTGTTCCGGGGCAGGAAGTAACATCGGCAACACTGCCATAGCCAGGAGATGCAAGCCCTAAATAATCCAGTTGCTCAAAAACATACGGCAGGTTTTCCTCACGAATAAACCGTAACATGATGCCCTGTGCAGCTGTCATCCGGATATCATCTGCTGCAACATCCCGGATAAGTGCTGCAAGCTGGCGGGCAACAGGAGTTTTAATGTCTCCATTTTGAATTTTTATCCCTATGGCTACATATCCTTCCTGTTTTTGTTTAAAAATATTGGTAGCCAGCCATTGTTCGTATTTCAGTTTATTAGCAACCTCCGCTGTAAAAATCTTATCCGGTATCTGTACTGCCGGCATTTCACGGTTTATTTTATAAACTTTATTTTTTAATGCCAGGCGTTCTTTTTCTGCCAGTTCAAGCAAGGCTTCCTTTCCAATATCCTGGATCAGATACTTCATTCTCGCTTTCATTCTGCGGGTACGCTCACCATAGCGATCAAAAACTCTGATTATTGACTCTGCAAAAGGAATTATTAAATCCTCATGCATAAATTCTGTAATCTCCTCAGAGATATAGGGTTGTGCACCCAGTCCGCCACCAATAACTACTTTAAAACCCCTTACTTCCTCGCCATCCAGGTACTTTACTTTGGGGATAAAACCAATATCGTGAATGTATGTAAAAGCAGTATCTTCTTCAGATGAAGAAAATGCAATTTTAAATTTACGGCCCATCTCCTGGCAGATAGGGTTTCGTAACAAATATTCAAAAAAACCACGGGCATACGGAGTTATATCAAAAGGCTCTTTCGGGTCGATTCCGGCAGTTGGCGAACCCGTAATATTTCTAACTGTATTTCCGCAAGCCTCCCTAATTGTTATTTCGTCCTGTGCAAGCTCTTCCCAAAGTTCAGGAGTACGATCAAGGCTTACAAAGTGTAACTGAATATCCTGACGGGTAGTTATATGCAGGTTTCCGGTGGCATACTTATCAGATACATCGCAAATACGCTCTAATTTTTTAGTATTTAAACGCCCGTGAGGCAATTTAATCCTTATCATCTGCACGCCTTGCTGCCGCTGTCCGTAAATTCCACGCGCTAAACGTAAACTTTTAAATTTATCTTCCTGCATGGTACCCTCGCGATACATCCGAATCTTCTTTTCAAGTTCGATGATTTCTTTAGCTACCACAGGGTTTTCCAATTCGCTCCTGAAACTTAGCATACTCTATAGATATTGTAGTTTTTTACAAAATTAGTAATTTCAAATTAGTTGAGGAAGTAATTCCTCAGCCAATTGTAAATGTTTTAAAATATTTTTTGGAGAATTTTGTTTTACTTAAACGAAAAATTTAATCATTTTGCAAGCTCAGCTCTTACGGCCCGTTCCAGTTCTCCCGGGTGCTGAGTACCTATTATATATTCTAAACCATCGCGGTCTATTAAACTGATGGCTTCTTTTCCCCCGGCATAAAATCTTATTTTCCCTTTTTGATGAAGATTGTAAACAGGATTATTAATAATGTAAGAGTTATAGAGCTTTCGTTCAACTTTTACAATGCAGTTGAGATCTATTTTTACCAGACGGGTTGTCCACAAACCATCTATAATTACACTTTTATTTTTCACGGTAGTCCGGTAGTGAAGCATAAACATCATTATTACCGAAACTATTAAAATAGCTACCCCGACTACCAGAAACAAATCGCCGTTTCGCTCCCTTTCTTCTGTAATATAATAGGCGGCAAAGCAGAAAAGCGCCATTACCAGGCGAACGCTTATACGTGTATAATCTCTTCCAAGATATTGCTTTTCTACAAATACTGTGTTATTCTCCATATATATTAACAAGCTCGAATATAGTAACTTTTTCAGTAGCGGGTTTAACTTTATAACGTTCATCTATGCGATAACCTGCCACCCACATGATTTCATTGTTCCCATTTATCAGTACAGGTATCTCACTTTTAGCCAATCTTGGAATTTTAAGCCCGGTAAAAAAATCGCTTAGTTTCTTTTTACCTTTCATACCTAAAGGATAAAAAAAGTCGCCTTCTTTCCAGGAACGAACTTGAATAGGATATATTAAAAACGAAGCATCCAGAAAAGCTGCCTTCGGATCCTTAGCTATTTCTACTTCCGATGCCTGTTTATTTGTAATTTTCAATTTATTATTATTCCAGAAAACAAGCTGATCTTCTTTATTCAAAGAAACTGTTTCTGATGTTGCAGTTTCTTTTTCCGAAAGCAGAAGGTTGCCGCGATCAAGCAAAAGCCGATGTGTTGCAGATTCAAATACTTTGCCGGGCTGGGCTTCAAATGCTTCTGATAAATCTTCCAAAATGGGTTCTGAAAAATTATATTCCTTAAAAAGCTCGTACACTAAAAGATTTAAGGGCCTTAATGCTTTCAGTTTTTCAATAGAAATTACAACGCCTTGGGGAGAAGGAATAAAAAGTTCTTCTTGTAACCTTTTCACCTTTACTGAAATAAGTTCCTCGAGTTCTGCAAAGCGTTTGGCAGTGGCTGTAAAAGTTTGCTCAAGTGCAGGATTCAGCTCTTTCAGCTTGGGGATTACTTCTAACCTTATTTTATTTCTTGCATATTTGGTTGAGCTATTGGATACGTCTTCCCGATAAGCAATTGCATTCTGTTCAACTAAAGCGGCAATTTCAGCAGCTGTTAGAAACAATAACGGCCGTATCAGGAGATTCCGTTTGGGAAGAATTCCGTGCAGCCCCGATATACCCGTTCCCCTAACCAGGTTAAGCAGCATGGTTTCAGCGGCATCGTTCTTGTGATGCGCTAATGCAACATATTGATAATTAAATCTGCTCCGGATTTGTTCAAACCACTCATAGCGTAATTCCCTTGCTGCCATCTGGATGGAAATATGCTGTTCTTCTGCATATCGCTCGGTATTAAACCGGATAAAATAAAAAGGAACTCTGTAACTATCTGCAAGTTGTTTTGCAAATTCTTCATCCAGAACAGAATCTTCTCCGCGTAACTGGAAATTACAATGTGCTATACCAAAACTTATCCCGGCAGCGTTAAAAAATTCGGCCATTAAAACAGAATCTTTCCCGGAACTTACTGCAAGTAAAATTTTCTCGTTTTTACAGAAAAGTTTATTGCTTTTAACAAAGTCCAGGAAACGTTCTATGGGTAACATCGCTCAAAATTATCAATTCTGTATAAGAATAACTATCCTGATTATAACAGCAATTATTAATATCCTTTATAAAAGCTAATTTTGCAAGGTGAGAAAAATAATTTATTCACTTCTTTTTTTATTTACAGCTGCGCTGCAGCTCAAAGCCCAGCAAATACAGCAGGTACAGTTAGTCAGCTCGGAGAAGTTGAAAGGCTTTGGGTCGTCAGGACTGTTAAGAGTGATAAAACCCGTATTTTCACATGAAGGATCGACCCTTTCGTCAGACAGCGCCACCTTTAATCAGGATCGGAATACCTTTGATGCTTACGGAAATGTAGTTATTACTCAACCTAACGGAACAACCGTTTATTCTGATCTGTTAAATTATAATGGCAATACCCGCATTGCCCTGCTCACAAAAAATGTACGATTGGTTGATAAGGACGCTATTCTTACCACAGAAGCCCTCACCTATAACATGGCAACACGTGTGGGTACCTATACCGGCGGAGGGAAAATAGTAAATGCTCAAAATGTGCTCACCAGTAAAAATGGTTATTACTTCTCAACTTCCCGCGATGCTTATTTCCGATACAATGTAGAGGTAAATACGCCGCAGGCATTAATTAAGTGTGATACCTTAAAATACAATTCAGAAACTAAAATTGCTTATTTCTTTGGACCAACGAATATTATGAGCAAGGAAGACAGCACTAATTTATACACCGAAAACGGCGACTACAACACCTTAACGGATCAGGCCCGCTTCGGTAAAAATAACTTGTACACAGACGGCAGCAAAACCTTACAGGGCGACAGTTTATTTTACGATAAGCAGGCCGGATACGGCAGAGCGGTGAAAAATATAACCTTTATTGATACTGCCCAGAAAATCATTATGAAAGGTAACCTTGGAATTTACCGCAAAGCTGATGAAAGCACGTTGGTGACAAAAAATCCATACATCGTGTTAATGACACAGGATTCAGCCTCCGTAGATTCGATTTGGTTGACTTCTGATACTTTGTTCACAAAAGTGATATTGAAAAAAGATTTACAACCTTTATTTAAGGAAGAACTAAAAAAAGACACTGAACTGGAAGACCCTACCGCCGAAAGCGCAACAAACAGCACGTCAATTTCAAACACCGACACTGACGATAACGATACTTCTGCTGATGAGGAAATCAATACCAGAAAAAATGCCCGTCGGGATAAAAGAAAAAACAACAAAAAAGAAGAGCAAAGTGAGGAAGAAAACAATCCTCCTGAAAATATCGATGCAGTAACTGTTCAGCCATCGTCTGTGCCTGAAGATTCGCTTACGAATAATACTCCGGAACCAAAGTTAAAGGAAGATTCGCTGAAAACACATCCTGATTCTGCACAAACTAAAATAGTACCGGAAGACAATCCGCCGAAAACTGCTGTAACCGACAAAACAGACACTCCTGCCGTACAAACACCGGTTGCCAAAGAAAACACCGGCAGCAAAAAGAAACTTTCAAGAAAGGAAAGAAGGCGGAATAAAAACAAAAACGTCAACCAAAGTATTCCAACGGAAAAAAACAATGCTGCAACTATTCCTCCCACTGTCGTTGCAAGCGATTCTACCACAACAGACACGACAAAACTCACGCTAAAAAAAGATTCAATTAAAACCAATGCCGTTGATGACACAGCAAAAACAAGAATCATCATGGCTTATCATAAAGTAAAAATCTTTAAATCTGACTTACAGGCTAAAGCCGATTCCGCTTTTTACAGCTATACAGATTCTACTATCCGCTGCTACAGGAATCCAATCATCTGGACCCAGGGTTCGCAGCTTTCTGCCGACACTGTTTACCTGCAGCTAAAAAACAGAAAACTGGATAATATGCTGCTTCAGAATAACGGGTTTATAGTAAATACAGAAAAAGATTCAACCAAATTTAACCAGATAAAAGGCAAAGTTCTTACGGGATATTTTAAAGACAATAAAATGGACCGGATGTTTGTAGATGGAAATGCAGAGAGTATTTACTATGTAAAAGAAGACAGCGTTTACACGGGGATGAACCGCTCTGTAAGCAGCCGTATAAAAGTGATCTTTGAAAAAAACGAGCTGAAGGATATTATTTTCATCAGGAAACCTGAAATGACCTTTTATCCTATTGAAAAAATACCAAAAGACACCGAGATTCTTAAAGGCTTTATCTGGAAACCAAAAGAACGACCCAAATCTAAAGAGGAAATAATACCGGTCTTAGCTAAAAAGAAAGCTGTTAAAACTTCAAAAAAGGCACCAGCTAAGCCTGCAAAAAAAGTTAAACAGCCTAAAAAATAACGCTTTACTGCTGCAGGAGAAAACTCACCATTTTTTTGATAGCGATACCACGATGGCTAATGGCATTTTTTTGGTCAATATCCATTTCAGCAAATGTAACTGAATAATCTTCAGGCTGAAAGATCGGATCGTAGCCGAAACCTTTAACGCCTGATAATTCGTGTCGGATGTGGCCACGAACAACTCCTTCAAAAAGATGTTTCTCGCCATTTAAAATAAGAGAAATCACACTTCTGAAAGAGGCCCGGCGATTGTCAATGCCTTTAAGTTTTTGTAACACAAGAAGCAGGTTCTGTTCTGAATCCCGGGTACCGGAATAACGTGCCGAAAAAACTCCCGGTTCATTATTTAATGCTTCTACCTCCAATCCGGAATCATCGGCAAAACAATCAATCTTATATCTGTCGTACACATAACAGCTTTTTAAAAGCGCATTTTCTTCAAAAGTTGCTCCTGTTTCAGGTATATCGTCAAAACAGCCTATATCATTCAGGCTTCTTAACTGAAATTCAGTGCCCACAAGCAGTTGTACTTCCTCAAGTTTATGCAGGTTATTACTTGCGAATACCAGTGTTTTAAACATTACAATAATTTCATTTCGTTCCAGAAAACGCGTTTTTTTACCGTATCGTTTTGCATCTCTGCAAAGCTGTAAGTTGCCAGTAACTTTACTCCTTTATATTCGCTGATTTTGTTACTTACAATATCCGGCACTTCCAATCGTGAAGGATTGATTCCGAATAACACCATACTCCTGCTGGCGAAAAAAGATTTTAGCTGTTCAAAAGCGATGGCCTTGCAGGAATTGATATTTAAAATTGCCACATCTCTGAGTTCAAGTTTTTTTGCCTGGAGTATGTTTATTAATGATTCCAATTCTTTCTTATCAATAATTTTATTCTGCGGATCGTCTACCAGCAGCAACAAATACTTATTGTTTTCACCCAGATAATTGTAAAACACTTCTTCCTCTTTCTTTGCGGGAACCGTTTCAGGAGGAGATGCCTTAGCAGAAGATATTATCTCTTCCTCTTTAAGCAAATACAAATCTTCAGAAAGCAGTAAACTTAAGGCAAGATGATCGGATGTTTTTAACGAGGGCATACGCAAAAATAAGATTATCTGTTAAAAATAGTTAAATGCTAAAGCCGATTGAAAGAAAAACCTAACTTAGGCGACTAATAACAGGTACACGCGAATTGATTTTCTAAAAATCAGGGAAATAATAAGAATATCTGATATTTTTGCGAATTGAAAAAACGGCTTTGATCCGTTATTAATGCTCCCGGTCTGAACTGATATACCGGCCGGTAATTTTGAAACAGAACAAATGAGAAAGACCTTAGGGATAATTTTTATATTACTTTTAACAACATTAACACAAACTTTCGCACAATCTCAACCCTTAGACAAGATAGCTGGCGTAGTTGGCAATACCATCATACTAAAATCGGATATTGACCAGCAGTATGCCCAGGCTTTAATGCAGGGAAGCCAGGAAAATCCTGAACTTAAATGCTACATTCTGCAGCAAATGCTCACTCAAAAATTATTGGCACAACAAGCTGTAATAGATTCCGTTTCTGTTACAGAAGATGAGGTTGAAGATGAGATAAACAGGCGTTTAAGAATAATGACAAGCCGTGCCGGCGGACAGGAGCGACTGGAAGAATTCCTGAACCGGTCCGTAATTCAGTATAAGGATGAGATGCGCCCCGACGTACGCGAACAGCTTGTTGCCAACAAAATGCAGGGTAAAATAACAGAAAAAGTAACCATAACACCTTTAGAGGTTAAGCGTTATTTTGAAGCGATACCCAAAGACAGCCTGCCCTATTACAATGCAGAAGTTGAAGTTGGCGAAATTGTTATTTATCCTAAACTAACCAAAGAAGAAAAGCAATCTTTTCGTGATAAAGCCGAATCGTTGCGCCTACGTGTAAAAGGCGGAGAAGATTTTGGAACTTTAGCTCGCTTATACTCACAGGATCCCGGATCTGCTGCCGAAGGAGGCGACTTAGGGTTTATGGACAGAACTATGCTGGTTAAAGAGTTTGCAGCCATGGCCTTTAAATTAAAACCCGGCGATTTATCGCCTGTTTTTGAAACAGAGTACGGGTTCCATGTACTGCAGGTAATGGAACGCCGCGGAGAGCAGGTTAGGGCACGTCATATTCTGATTAAAACCGAACCTACCGCTGCTAGTTTAGAAAGAACCAAAAGCCACATCGACAGCATTTACCAGGATGTTGTAAACAATAAAATTCCCTTCTCTACAGCCGCCTCTTTGTATTCTGACGACAATGAAACCAAGTACAACGGAGGCATGATGCTCAATGCGGAAAATGTGCAAAGCCGAACCACTTATATTCCTACCGATAAACTTGATCCGCAGGTATTTTTGACTATAGACACTATGAAAGTAGGTACGTATAGCAAACCCGAACTTTTTACAGATAAATCAGGCAAACAGGCTTACCATTTTCTTTATCTTAAATCACGAACAGAACCGCACAAAGCCAACCTTGATCAGGATTTCCCGAAAATAAAGGATGTAGCTTTGGAAGATAAACTGAGCCGGACAGTTAGTGAATGGTTTGAAAAAAGGCGAAAAGCAACCTATATTAAAATAGCTGATGAATATCAAAACTGTTCGTCGCTGAAGATCTGGACCAGTCCTGATAAGTAAATGTAAATGTCCTATAATTCAGAAATAGAAGCGGTAGATGCTCTTAGTGCTTCCTACAATAACATTCGGAAGGAAATTGGAAAAGTAATAATTGGCCAGCATTCCGTTATTGAGTCGGTATTGATTTCCATTTTCAGCAATGGGCATTGTTTGCTGGTAGGAGTACCGGGCTTGGCTAAAACACTGCTCGTTCAAACCATTTCGCAGGTATTAGACCTCAGCTTTAACCGTATCCAGTTCACACCTGACCTGATGCCTTCAGACATTATAGGTTCTGAAATTCTGGGAGAAGAGCGTTCCTTTAAGTTTATTCCCGGACCGGTTTTCTCAAATATTCTTCTGGCTGATGAAATAAACAGAACTCCGCCAAAAACACAGGCAGCCTTGCTGGAAGCAATGCAGGAAAAAATTGTTACCGTTGGTGGCAAAACCTATCCCCTGCCTAAACCATTTTTTGTTCTTGCAACACAAAACCCCATAGAACAGGAAGGAACTTATCCTTTACCTGAAGCGCAGTTAGACCGCTTTATGTTCAATGTTTCTTTGTCTTATCCTTCTTTTGAAGAGGAAGTTCAGGTAGTAAAAAACACAACTGCAAATGTAAAAACAGAACTTAGCAAGATTTTGAGTGCCGAGCAAATACAGTATTTTCAGCAACTGATACGTAATATTCCTGTAACAGAGAATGTACTGCAATACGCCGTTTCCCTGGCAGCTAAAACGAGGCCCAACACGCCGCTGGCCTCTGCAGAAACTAATAAATTTTTAAGCTGGGGTGCAGGTCCGAGAGCATCGCAGTTCCTGGTACTCGGAGCAAAATGCCATGCAGCAATTAATGGAAAATACTCACCTGACATTGAAGATGTTCAGCGGATTGCAGAACCAATTTTAAGGCATCGGATAGTTAGAAATTACAAAGCCGAGGCTGAAGGAATTTCTACAGAAGATCTGATCAAAAATCTTTTGTAGTCTCTTTAGCCAATAATACAAATTAAGCACTGAGAAATCTTTTGTATTAATATTGTGAAGAAGAACCATTCTGAGTAAATATTGTACTTTTAGCCCTTACTTTAGAGTTGAAAAAGTTAAAATGTGTGAAGTATACATGCAAACAATTAAAATACTTAAAACATTTTAAAGCAACAGGCGTTTCAAATGGAAGGAAAATTTTCTTTAAGTATTAAAGTCAGTTTTATATCTGTAAAATCAGCAAGGGCCGGGTCCTTGAAAGAATTCCAGGAGAAAAATAAAATTAGCTATTAATAACTTATCAGGTAAAAATGTAAAGCTCTTAAGTTTAAATTATGTCTAAACGGGTAATGATTTTTGATGATGACTTGGATATTCTTTCAATATGCAGTTATATTTTAGAAGAACAGGGCTGGGAAGTACACACCTCTCCGCATTGCAATAATATATTAGATACAGTAGGCAGGGTAAAGCCTAATGTTATTCTTATGGATAACTGGATCCCCGAAACAGGCGGTATAGTTGCTACTCAGACTTTAAAGAAACATCCTGAGTTTAAAAATATTCCTGTTATTTATTTTTCGGCGAATAATGACATTCAAAGTTTAGCTAAACAGGCCGGTGCAGACACTTACCTTGAAAAGCCTTTCGACTTAACAGAGCTTGAAGAGATAATTGACGAAACGCTGAAAAAAAGCGAAAACCAGGTATCCTAATTCAATACCTCTTCTAAAATATGATGCGACTTGATCTCGTCAAACCCATCAATGTGCAACCTGTAATAGTCAAGCAATCTTTCTAAAAGAACACGTCTTTCTGTTACAGGTATTGTTATTTTCCCCAGGTTCTCAATGTTCCCTTTTACCAGTATTTCCCAGTAAGTTTTGTAGGGCTCATCCAGAACATACGGATGCGGAGGCGGAACATTGCTGTAAATCCCTTCTTTCAAATCAAAATAATTAAAATTTGAATTGGTTAAATCTGGATAAAAACCGAGGTATCGTGTTAGTTTTAGCAAAAAATGAAGATGAAAAGTATTCAGGCTCCCTTCTATTTTATCCAGTAATTCTACAGAATGAAAAATATAATCAAAAAGTTGCTCATCCGTTTGCTGATGTTTTAATGATTTGTATAAAACCTCGTTCAGAAAAAGAGTCAGCGAACTTTTTACAATATCATACGGAATATGTTGAAACAAAGGAACTTGCCGAACTTCTGCCACCCTTTGCAGGTTACCCTCCGGCTTGTGATAAACTACCATATCCAGCAGGTGCAGTGGCTGTAAAATGCTATTCCTGATTTTGGCTTTCGGTTTTTTAACTCCGTTTATTAAATAAGATTGAATACCAAATTTCTCTGTAAATATCTGCACAACCACACTGCTTTCAGAATAGTTTGTACTTTTTAATACAATACCTCGCGTTTTATGGAGCATTCTTTTTCAGGAAACTTGTAAAGAAAATGAAATTAGGAAAGAATTAAGGAATAATAAACGAAAACAAGCAGAAACAAGATATCAGGTTAATTTTCATTTTGTTCAGATTGTTTTTCAGCTTCGGCAGCCCGGTCTTCTATAATACCCTGGTATTCTACTTTCCGCATCAGGCTGTATAGCATCATCAGAAACCCAACTCCAAAAAGCAGGATTCCTAAAATCATAGCCCATCCATACAATCCCCAGTCTCTGATCTGAATTAACTTTCCCAAAAGAATAAATCCTACTCCTGCTATCAATAGAAGTAAGCCGCGGCTCATGAATTTATTTCTCATTTTAAACATATATGGCGTAATATTAAATAAAAGAGTTGATACTGTTTTTGTAATAAAGCACGGGGAATAGAAAGATTACAAAAATATTGCCGAAATACCGCTCCGCTTCAATTTTAATTACTTTTTTCGGGCTTATTTCCGTATTTTTGCCCACTTTAAATTCGAAGATAAACGGCTGATGTACAAAGAATATAAGCAATTAAACTTATCAGAAACGGGTAAAGAAATACTTGATTATTGGCAGAAGAACCAGATTTTCGAAAAAAGTATTTCAAATCGCCCGGCTTCAAAACCATATACCTTTTATGAAGGGCCTCCTTCAGCAAATGGAATGCCCGGAATTCATCACGTAATGGCCCGCTCTATCAAGGATATTTTTTGCCGCTATAAAACGCTTAAAGGATATCGTGTTGAGCGAAAAGGAGGCTGGGACACCCACGGACTGCCTATTGAACTGGCGGTTGAAAAAACGCTCGGCATCACTAAAGACGATATCGGGAAAAAGATCTCGGTAGAAGATTATAATGAAGCCTGCCGGAAAGAGGTAATGAAATATACCGATGTATGGAACGACCTGACGCAGAAAATGGGCTACTGGGTTGATCTTGACAATCCGTATATCACTTACAAAAACGAATACATAGAAACCCTTTGGTGGATTCTTAAACAATTATATAATAAAGGATTACTATATAAAGGCTATACGGTACAACCCTTTTCTCCGGCAGCAGGAACGGGATTAAGTTCTCATGAGCTGAACCAGCCGGGAACATACCGCATGGTTAAAGATACCTCTGTCGTTGCCGAATTTCGTTTAAAACCCGATCAGATACACCCCCTGATACCGGTTTTGTTTGAAGATAAAGGAGAAGATACTGCGATTCTTGCCTGGACAACCACACCCTGGACACTTCCCTCAAATTGTGCCCTGGCCGTTGGTGAGAATATAACGTATGTAAAAATAAAAACCTTTAATCAATATACGTTTACACCTGTAAGTGTTGTTCTTGCAGAAGACCTGGTATCGAAATACTTTAAACCCGAAGCTGAAAATGGCTCTTTTCAGGATTATAAGGCCGGAGACAAATTAATTCCCTGGACTAAAACTGCAGAATTTAAAGGCAAAGAACTTGTTGGTTTACGTTATTACCAGCTAATGCCTTATGTCAGCAACGAGAATCTGGAAAAAAATGCGTTCCGTGTAATTCCTGCCGATTTTGTTACTACCGAAGATGGAACCGGGATTGTACACACCGCCTCCATATTTGGGGCTGATGACTTTCGGGCTGCTAAGGAAAACAACGTACCTTCTGTTATGGTAACAGATGGCAATGGGAACGAATTCCCTTTGGTTAACCGCCAGGGAAGATTTGTTGACCAAGTAACTGATTTTGCAGGACGTTTTGTAAAAGAGGAATATTACAGCAACGAGGAACGCAATAATCCGGATTTTAAGCCAACGGATGTTCTGATAGCCATTAAGCTGAAAGAAGATAATAAGGCTTTTGATGTAAAAAAATACGAACACAGTTATCCCCATTGCTGGCGCACCGACAAACCTGTATTATACTATCCATTAGATAGCTGGTTTATCCGAACGACGGCAGTTAAAGACCGGCTTGTTGAATTAAATAAAACAATTAACTGGAAGCCTGAAGCGACCGGCACAGGCCGCTTTGGAAACTGGCTTGAAAACCTGGTAGACTGGAACCTATCACGTTCCCGCTACTGGGGAACCCCGCTTCCGATTTGGAAAACAGAAGACGGGACTGAAGAAATTTGCATAGGTTCAATCGACGAACTGAAAGAGGAGATTTCAAAAGCCGTGCACGCAGGGTTTATGGAATCAGGATTTGAAGTAAACGAACTCCACCGCCCTTATGTTGACGACATCGTACTTGTTTCGGCATCAGGGAAAAAGATGTTAAGAGAGCCTGATCTAATTGACGTTTGGCTTGATTCCGGCGCTATGCCGTATGCGCAATGGCATTATCCTTTTGAAAATAAAGAAAAGTTTGCCAGCGCCTATCCTGCAGATTTTATCGCTGAAGGAGTTGACCAGACCCGTGGATGGTTCTTTACGCTTCACGCCATCGCTGTTATGCTGAACGACTCTGTAGCATTTAAAAATGTCGTTTCAAACGGTTTGGTTCTGGATAAGAACGGCAACAAAATGTCGAAACGTCTGGGTAACGCCGTTGATCCTTTTGAAACTATAGAAAAATACAGTGCTGATGCCACCCGCTGGTATATGATCAGTAATGCGTCACCCTGGGATAATTTAAAATTCAGTTTTGATGGCCTTGATGAAGTAAGAAGAAAGTTCTTTGGTACGCTTTACAACACCTATGCGTTCTTCTCGCTTTATGCCAATATTGATGGCTTTGAATATAAAGAAGAAGATATCGCTCCGCAAAAAAGACCGGAAATAGACCGATGGATCATTTCCCTGTTAAATACGCTGACAAAAGACGTAGATGGATTTTATTCGGATTTTGAGCCTACGAAAGCTGCCAGAGCCATACAGGAATTTGTAGATGAAAATTTAAGCAACTGGTATGTGCGACTTTGCCGTCGCCGCTTCTGGAAAGGAGATTATACCGAAGATAAAATTTCTGCTTACCAGACTCTTTACACCTGTTTAAACACCATCGCAAAGCTGATGTCGCCGGTTGCACCTTTCTTTAGTGAACGCCTGTTCCTGGATCTAAATAATGTCACAGGGAAAGAACGGGCAGAGTCGGTACACCTGTCGGATTTTCCGGTTTATAACGAAATGCTGGTAGATAAAGCGCTGGAAGAACGGATGGCACTGGCCCAGGATATTTCTTCTATGGTACTTTCCCTGAGAAAAAAAGTAGGCATCAACGTACGACAGCCGCTAAACAAAATATTGCTTCCTGTGCTGGACAACAGCTTTCGGGAGAAAGTTGAACGCGTAAAAGATTTGATTTTATCTGAAACAAACATAAAGGACATTGAGTATATAAACGATACTTCCGGAATTATAAAAAAGAAGATAAAACCGAATTTTAAAGCATTGGGCCCAAAGGCAGGAAAATATATGAAAGATGTTTCCGGATTTTTGAATACGCTGTCGCAAGCCGAGATTACTCAATTCGAAAAAGACGGAAAGATCTGTTTTAAAAACGAAGGACTAACGCTTGATATTCCGGCAGAAGATGTGGAAGTAATTGCCGAAGATGTTCCGGGATGGCAGGTAACCAATATGGGAAAACTAACTGTTGCTTTAGATGTTACCATAACCGAAGCGTTAAAGCAGGAAGGAATTTCACGCGAACTGATAAACCGCATCCAAAACTTAAGAAAAGATCTTGGATTTGAAGTAACGGATAAAATCAGGGTACGCATAGCTGACCTTCCTTTTATTGCCGAAGCTGTTAAAAATAATTTATCATATATTAGCACCGAAATTCTTGCAGATTCATTTGAATTGAAAGAGAATTTACAGGAAGGAGAAGCGGTAGAAATAGATGATAAATCAGTATTAATTTCTATAGAAAAAGCCGAATATGGAAAATAACGAAAAGACAAGATATTCCGACGCTGAATTGCAGGAATTTAAAGAGATCATTCTCGAAAAAATGCGTAGTGCAAAAGACGAACTTGCTTCATTAACGCAATCATTAAGCAATCCGAACTTGAACGGAACCGATGATACTGCCGGCACCTACAAAACATTGGAAGACGGATCGGCTACGTTGGAAAAAGAACAGATCAACCAGTTAGCTTCCCGCCAGAAAAAGTTTATCGAAAATCTGGAAGCTGCCCTGGTGCGTATCGAAAATAAAACGTACGGAATATGCCGTGAAACAGGAAAACTGATTCCAAAAGAAAGATTACGTGCGGTACCTCATACTACTCTGAGTATGGAGGCAAAAATGAAGCAATATTAATGAAAGGTTATACTAAGCCGTTCCTGCTTATTCTTTTTGTTCTTATTGCCGACCAGATACTTAAATTCTGGATCAAAATGAACATGAGCCTGGGCCAGGAATTTAAAATTATCGGTAACTGGTTCATCATTCACTTTACCGAAAATAACGGAATGGCATTCGGAATGGAATTTGGAGGGCAAGCCGGAAAGCTTGCTCTTACTTTGTTCCGCATTGTAGCTGTTATAGGAATCGGGTACGGTGTACATTATCTTATTAAAAAGAAATACCACAGAGGCCTCATCCTAAACGTTTCCTTAATATTTGCCGGAGCGCTTGGCAATATTATTGATTCTACTTTTTACGGATTAATCTTCAGCGAAAGCTCCTATTTCTATCCCGCCAAACTCTTTCCACCCAACGGAGGCTATGCAGGCCTTTTCCACGGAAAAGTGGTAGATATGTTTTATTTTCCCATTCTGGAAGGAACATTTCCTGCATGGATACCTTTCTGGGGAGGTGAAGGCTTTATTTTCTTCCGGCCGGTATTTAACCTTGCTGATGCTGCTATTTCTGTAGGGGTTATCTTAATTCTGCTTTTCCAGAAACATTACTTCAAAGAGGAAAAGAAAGAAGAAAGCCATCCGCATAGCGAAATTGTTGAAGAATAAGCCTTCATCCCTAAAGTTTATTTTGCAGCAACCTGTTACGTGTACTTGGTAAGATTCGTATATGGCTGTATACAGATTATGCAAAAACAGCAATATTACATCCCGTAAATACTTAATATATGATTATGAGAAAATTACTATCAGCACTTGCGTTAAGCCTCATCGTGTTAGCATCTTTTGCACAACAGCCAGATACCAGGAGAAGAATCGAGGTTATCGGTTCTGCAGAAGCAGAAGTAACACCTGACATTATTTATATCAGCATTTCTCTGAAAGAATATTTTAAGGATAACAGCAATAAAAAGAAAGTTATCATCGAAGACCTGGAAAAACAACTGCAAAGCGCTGTACTGAATGCCGGAATCCCGAAAGAAAATTTTACAATCAATAATATATCCAGCTATAATTATACCTGGGAAAAGAAGAAAAACCCTGATTTCCTGGCAAGCAAGCAATACCGGATTAAGGTAACAGACCTAACTAAGCTTAACCAGATAATAGGTTCTGTAGATTCCCGCGGAATTGAATATACCAATATTGACAGTTACGATTATTCAAAAATTGAATCGTTAAAAAAAGATTTAAAAGTTAAAGCATTGCAGGCGGCAAAAGCGAAAGCCGCTTACCTTGCAGAAGCTGTAAATGAAAAAATTGGTAGCGCCCTGGAAATACAGGAAATAAATAACGAATCGTATCCACAGCCGATATACCGCTCTAATTACATGATGAAGGCTGACGCTGCAGAAGCAGGCGCAATGCCCGATGTTGACTTCAAAAAAATCAAACTGAATTACCAGATGCGGGCAGTATTTGAATTGAAATAATGAGGAAAATATGATATAAATTACATTTTAAGGTAATATTGTTTTTTAACTTTGTTACCGATGTATGAGTATGATTTAAAAAAGCTTCTCTCATTATTTGCAGAGATATTAAAGCAGAATTTAAAACCTCAGGGATTTCAATGGTTAAATGACAAAACCGTTTTATTTAAAGACGGCAGTAAAAGTTCCTTTTTTACTGCTTTTACTGCCGCCCCACGTTTTGTCGGAAAATCTCTTTTAACTGTTTCTGCAGAACAGCAAATACAAGCACAGCAAATCAGGAAAGATTTTAACTTACACGGCTTTACAGCCGATCAGTTAAGCAGAATCTGGTTTTTGCTGCATTTTCCGACAGAAAACAAAAGCAACTATACTGAAACTATTAACAGCTTGTTTCAGGCTGCCGAAATGAACGAGCTTGTTGCCCTGTACTCAGCATTGCCACTCCTTGCATATCCTGAAGAATGGACTTTTCGCTGTACCGAAGGCATCAGAAGCAATATCGGCTCTGTTCTTGAATCCGTTATCTGCAACAATCCTTATCCTGCTGAAAATTTGGATGAATCTGCATGGAATCAGCTGGTGCTGAAGGCCTTTTTCACAGATAAACCTGTAAATAAGATAATTGGCCTGGATAAGCGGGCAAATCAGAAATTAGCCGATACTTTATCCGATTACGCTCATGAGCGCTGGGCAGCTCACCGAACAATAAACCCTCAACTATGGCGATTAGTGGGGCCGTTTCTAAATGAAAACCTTTTTGAAGATATTCAGAAACTATTTAAAGAAGGCGATGAAACCGAAAAGAAAGCGGCGGCTCTGGCGTGTTCATCAAGCAGATTCGCTCCTGCAAGGCAATTACTGGAGCAATATCCGGACCTAAAAGCTGCTGTTGAAAAAAATGAATTAACGTGGAATGTTGTTGCACAAGCAGCAATAGCCTAATAAACCTATTAACTATGTGTTGTAGTCACGATATAACTAACAGAATTGAAGAAGGTATAAAAAGTCAGCCTGTAAACCTGGACAGTATCAAAGGGATGAAATTCTTTGATCCTCATGTTCACATGACTTCACGTACTACGGATGATTACCAGGCCATGGCCGATGCAGGAGTTGTTGCATTAATTGAGCCGGCTTTTTGGCTAGGGCAGCCCCGTACCGGCGTAGATACTTTTAAAGATTATTACAGCAGCCTGATCGGATGGGAAAGGTTCCGCTCTTCCCAATTTGGAATTAAACACTATTGCACCATTGGCTTAAATTCTAGAGAAGCTAATAATGAAGCGCTGGCAGAACAGGTAATGGAAGTGCTTCCGCTATTTATTTATAAAGAAGGAGTTGTAGGTATAGGTGAGATTGGCTTTGACGATCAGACCGCAGCTGAAGAAAAATATTACCGCCTGCAGTTGGAACTGGCTAAAGAAGCTAATCTGCCAGTTCAGATCCACACTCCGCATCGTGACAAAAAGAAAGGTACGCAACGCAGCATGGACATTGCAATAGAGCATGGCCTTAATCCTTATTCTGTAATCATCGATCATAATAATGAGGAAACTGTAAAAGAAGTTTTGGATCGTGGCTTTTGGGCAGCTTTCACCATTTATCCTTTTACAAAAATGGGCAACGAACGGATGGTTGAAATAGTTAAACAATATGGAACAGAACGAATCATGATTAACTCTGCTGCCGATTGGGGAATCAGCGACCCCTTGGCAGTTCCCAAAACCGCAGTTCTGATGAAAGCCAATGGAATAAGTTTAGAAGATATTCAATTGGTAACATACAAGAATGCTATAACCGCTTTTGCTCAAAGCGGACAAATTGATGAAGCCGACTTTATCACTGTAAAAGGAATTGATCAGAGCCAGAAGTTTGAAGGGAACACTATTTTAAGAGGCGGTCAACAACCGCGGATTGACAAAGATTCTATTATAATTAGGTAAAGTAGAAGAACCTCTTAATGATTAGCATGTCACTTAAATAATAGTTCGCAACAATCATAATCTTGAAAAAAATAACGGCATTTCTTCAACTTATGCGGCCGGCAAACATTGTAACTGCTGTTGCCGATGTACTTGCTGGAATTACTATAGCCGGTTATTTTAATAATGCACATTTTGATTTCGCATATATCTGGCCGGTTATATTACTTTGCGCTTCTACAAAAGGTTTATATGGAGGAGGGGTTGTATTCAACGATGTTTTTGATGCGGAATTAGACAAAATTGAGCGTCCGGAACGGGCCATTCCCAGCGGTGTTGTTTCGTTAAAAGAAGCGACTGCTTTAGGGTCAGTACTTTTGCTCATTGGATTGGTTTGCGCATTTATTGTTAATCCTGTTTCAGGCATTCTGGCCTTTCTTACGGCTGCATCAGCTTTGATTTATGATAAATGGGGCAAACATCAGAATTACTTGGGCCCTGTCAATATGGGGATTTGCAGAGGTTTAAACCTGCTTTTGGGTATCAGCATTATTCCAATGGAATTAAATTCATGGTGGTTTTTATCACTTGCCCCTGTCGTTTACATTGCTGCTATAACAATGATTAGCCGCGGAGAAGTACATGGGGGCAAACCTGTTACATTGTACTTTGCTGCTTTTCTTTACAGTCTTGTAATTGCCTCTATTTTATACCAGGCTTATAGTCAAAATAATCTGCTTTTCGCATTGCTCATCCTGTTTCCGTTTGCGTGGATAATATTTTTACCATTATTTAATGCGGTTAAAGATCCGGTTGGGAAAAATATCGGCAAGGCGGTTAAAGCCGGAGTACTTGCTTTAATTATTATGAATGCCAGCTGGGCTGCGGCTTTCGGTGCAATTATTCCCGCTATCGCCATTTTTTTATTACTCCCCTTATCAATAAAGCTTGCAGGATTATTTGCAGTAACATGACATTTACAAAGGCAAAATTATATACGCCTTTTAGTAAATTTACATCTTTAACTTTTACAAATCTTTCCGGCTCTCACAGGCTAAAATCTTTATGGATTATTTACAACAATCGTTTACAGTTAAATTTGAATATAAAGTTCATTTCACAACCCGGCTTTTTGATTCTTCAAACTGCCTGTTAGGGACCTTTTTAAAGGACAGACATACGAAAGGCATTACACAAAAAATCCTTTTTATAATTGATGACGGCGTTAGCAAAGTCCATCCTCAATTAACAGAACAAATAAAAACATACTTTTCTGAGTATCGGGATGTGCAATTAATTCCGGAATTATTGATTATTCCGGGAGGAGAGCAGGCAAAAAACAATCCGGTATTTTTAGAACAAATAATCGATTCAGGAAACCGCAACGGGATAGACCGTCATTCCTATTTAGCTGCAATAGGCGGCGGATCAATTTTAGATTTAGCTGGTTATGCGGCTGCTATCTCTCATCGGGGAGTTAAACATATTCGTATTCCCACTACTGTTCTTTCACAAAATGACTCGGGAGTTGGCGTGAAGAACGGAGTGAATTACCAGGGGAAAAAGAATTTTCTGGGCACATTCGTACCTCCTGTTGCCGTATTCAACGACTTTAATTTTCTTACTACCCTAACCGACCGGGATTGGCGATCAGGAATTTCGGAAGCTGTAAAAGTAGCGCTCATTAAAGATGCTGCCTTCTTTTACTGGCTTGAGGAGAATGCGTCGGTTTTGGTAGCACGAAATATGCCGGCAATGGAATATCTAATCAAACGCTGTGCAGAACTTCACCTGCAGCATATTGCCAGCGGCGATCCTTTCGAATTAGGTTCAGCCCGTCCTTTAGATTTTGGCCACTGGAGCGCCCATAAACTCGAACAACTTTCAAATTTTGAGGTGTTTCATGGCGAGGCTGTCGCAATGGGCATTGCTTTGGATAGCGTTTATTCCAACCTATCAGGAAGATTATCTAAAACAGACAGTGACCGGATTGTGAAACTTCTCCTTCAATTCGGATTTGAAGTTACTCATCCCTTACTGGAAGCAGAAAAGGCAGACAGTCCGATTCTTAAAGGCTTACAGGAATTCCAGGAGCATTTAGGCGGCAAATTAACGATCACCATGTTGGTTGCTATTGGAAAAGGACAGGAAGTAAACGAAATGGACCACAGACTAATTTGTGAAGCAGGCAAAATACTGAAGGAATATCAGGCTGTAATCAGTTAGACCCACATTTTGCCGACATTCATTCTCCTTTTGCTCGATATACTGTTATTTCAACTATAGTGAAAATCACTATCACATGATATGGAAACTCTAAATGCCCATTTGACCTATTGCACTAACATACATGCGGGTGAGAGCTGGCATGATCATTTTGCTGCCCTGCAGCAAAATTTTCCGGCAATTAAAAAGGACTTATCTCCTGATAATAAAATGGGGATCGGCCTACGCCTTTCCAATGAAGCAAGTACTGAGCTGATAAAAGAAGGCAATTTAAACGTTTTTAAGACCTGGCTGACCGAAAATGGGGCCTATGTTTTTACCATGAATGGTTTTCCATACGGAGGTTTTCATCATACCCGTGTTAAAGACGATGTTCATACCCCCGACTGGACAACCCGTGAACGAGTAGAATATACGAAAAGACTATTTAACATTTTAGTGGCTTTGCTTCCCGAAGGGCTCGACGGAGGCGTTTCTACCTCGCCCCTCACCTACAGGCATTGGTTTAAACCAGACTCGCAGGAATTAGCTGAAGCAAGAAAAACGGCGACAGAACATTTTATTGAAGTTGCAGAACATCTTATCAAACTAAAAAAAGAAACCGGACTAACGCTTCATTTAGATATTGAACCGGAACCTGACGGTCTTTTAGAAACAGGAGCAGAATTTATTGAATGGTTCCTGCAGGATCTGGTACCGAAAGGGCAAAACATGTTGGCAAATAAATTCTCCATCTCTTTACAGGAAGCGGAAGAAGCATTACGCGAACACATCCGCCTGTGTTACGATATCTGTCACTTTGCTGTTGGATATGAAGTGCATGCAGAAGTGCTGAAAGAATTAAAAAAGCAAGAAATAAAAGTTGGAAAAATTCAAATAAGCGCTGCTTTGAAGGCCTCTCTGAGAGCAAACAGAAATGCCGTAAAAGAAGCGTTTTCCAATTTTAATGAATCTACTTACCTGCATCAGGTTGTAGCAAGAACAAACAGCAGCGGCCTTATTCGTTATCCCGACCTTCCGCAAGCGTTACAGGATGCAGATAATCCGGCGGTAGAGGAATGGCGGGCTCATTTCCATGTTCCCTTGTTTATTGAAGATCTGGGAGCGCTGCAAACTACTCAGAATGATATTAGTGAACTGATTAAATTATTTAATGCTGATCCATTTACCAATCACCTTGAAGTAGAAACATATACCTGGGAAGTTCTTCCCGAGCAATTAAAACTACCTATTAAACAATCGATTATTCGCGAGTTACAATGGGTTAAAGGATTATTATAAAAGCACTAACATGAATAAAACAGTTGTTATAGATGTTGTCGGCTTATCATCATCCGTAATTGGAGAACACACACCTTTCCTAAAAAAATATATAGAAAATCGCCATTTAAATACTATTGAACCACTGCTTCCTGCAGTAACAACTTCCGTTCAGTCAACGTATGTTACGGGCAAACTTCCAGATGAACACGGGATAGTAGGCAATGGGTGGTATGATCGCGAAGATTGTGAAATCAAGTTCTGGAAACAATCTAACAAACTTGTGCTGGCTGAAAAAATCTGGGAAGCTGCAAAAAAAGAAGACCCGAATTTTACCTGCTCAAAAATGTTCTGGTGGTACAATATGTATTCATCGGCTGACTATTCTGTTACACCACGTCCGCAATATTTAGCGGACGGCAGAAAAAATCCCGATTGCTATGCACATCCTGCAGAATTAAGAGATGAACTACAGGAAAAATTCGGACAATTTCCACTTTTCCAATTCTGGGGACCAGGCGCAAATATTAAGTCAACACAATGGATTGCCGATGCTTCCATGTATACGGATGATAAATACAATCCGACATTAACACTGATTTACCTGCCTCATCTTGATTATTGCCTGCAAAAATTCGGCCCTGATCTTTCTAAAATATCAAAAGAACTGGCAGAGGTTGACGGCGTAATTGAACAATTAGTTACGTTCTATGAGAAGAAGAAAGCTAAAATTATAATCCTGTCTGAATATGGAATTGCGCCGGTTAACCAACCGATACATTTAAACAGGATCTTAAGAGAAAATAATTTACTCGGAATAAGGATAGAAAGAGGCACTGAACTGCTTGATCCCGGAGCTTCCAAAGCATTTGCCGTAGCAGATCACCAGGTGGCACATGTTTATATCAATGATCCTTCAGTAAAAGAAAAAGTAAAAGCAATTCTGGAAAAAACTTCCGGGATTGAATTGATACTGGACCGAGAGGAACAGGTGAAGTATGGAATAGATCATGAAAGATCAGGAGATTTCGTAGTAATGGCTGATAAGAACAGTTGGTTTACCTATTATTTCTGGGTTGACGATACCAAAGCTCCTGATTATGCCCGGGTAGTTGATATCCATAAAAAGCCAGGCTATGATCCTGTTGAGATGTTTATGACTTCAAAAGCAAGAGCGGGATACAAACTGCTGCGAAAGAAACTGGGTTTCCGATATGTAATGGATGTAATTCCTTTAAATGCTACCCTTATTAAAGGTTCGCACGGCAGAGTTAATATACCGGCAGAATATAAGCCTGTACTGATAACTGATAACGCCCAAAACGTTAATAGCGTTCAAGCAACAGCTATTTATGGTATAATCTGGGATCATCTCATAAATAAAAACCAAGCTAATTGAAGCAAAAAGTAATATTTATGTACTATTTCAATATAATTGGAAGAAAATACTTTTTCCTTAATTATTATCCCTACCTTGCGGGCTTTTAATAAATATTACAATGCAAAAAGAAGGAACAGTTAAATTTTTCAATGAAACAAAAGGTTTCGGATTTATTATACCAGCTGATGGTGAATCTGATATTTTTGTTCATTCCTCAGGCCTGGTAGATTCGATCCGTGAAAACGATCGTGTACGTTACGAAGTTGAACGTGGCAAAAAAGGCTTGAACGCGGTAAATGTAGAAGTTATTCAATAATAATATATCATTAATCGTCTACAAAGGTTGCTTCTTTCGAAGCAACCTTTTTTGTTTCTGCTAATCAATCCATTCAAACTTCGTGTACGGCACCAGCACGGCCGGAATTTTTATTCCGGTGTCAGTTTGATTATTTTCAAGTAAAGAGGCAACAATTCTTGGTAAAGCAAGTGCACTGCCATTTAATGTGTGGGCCAATTGGGGCTTCCCTTCTTTCCCCTTAAACCGAAGTTTCAGCCTGTTACTCTGAAAAGCTTCGAAATTTGATACAGATGAAACTTCAAGCCAGCGGGCCTGTGCAGCACACCACACCTCCATATCGTAAGTTAAGGCAGAAGTAAAGCTCATGTCGCCGCCGCAAAGCCGAAGTACCCGATAAGGAAGCTCTAACTTTTGTAATAAAGACTGTACGTATTTACTCATCTCCTCTAAAGTAGGGTATGAGTTATCAGGATGAGTAATTTGAACCAGCTCCACTTTATCAAACTGATGCAAACGATTTAAACCACGAACATGAGCGCCATAAGAACCTGCTTCCCGACGGAAACAAGGCGTATATCCGCAATTTTTAATAGGCAAATCTTCCTCTCTGACGATAACATCACGGTATAAGTTAGTAATTGGAACCTCGGCAGTGGGTATGAGGTACAAATTGTCAATACCAATATGGTACATCTGGCCTTCCTTATCCGGAAGCTGGCCTGTACCAAAGCCTGAAGCTTCATTTACTACAATTGGCGGTTGGATTTCGCGATAACCTGCTTTTTCAGCTTCATCCAGAAAGAAGTTAATAAGTGCCCGCTGCAACTTTGCACCTTTTCCTTTATATACGGGGAATCCCGCTCCCGTAATTTTATTTCCCAATTCAAAATCTATCAGGTCATATTTAAGGGCAAGCTCCCAGTGAGGCAAAGCAGTGGTATTTAAAGAAGGCTTACTTCCGTGTTCATACGCCACTTCATTGTCTTCGGCACTTACACCCCCTGGAACAGATGTATGCGGAAGGTTTGGCAATTGAATTACTTTGCTGCTCAGTTCATCCTCTATGGCAGCAAGTTGATCTCCTAATGCTTTAATCTGCTCCTTGAAAGATGAAGTTTTTGTTTTTATGGCTTCTGCCTCTTCTTTTTTCCCTTGCCGCATTAAATCGCCGATTTGCTTTGCAGCCGTATTAGCTTCTGCCGAAATTGAATCTAATGTTACCTGCGTTTGCCGGCGGGCTTCGTCCAGCGAAATAATTTCATCAACAAGCTCTGGCTGCTTAAAATTTTTCAGGCTTAAACGTTCCAAAACCTTCTCTTTGTTTTCGCGGATATAACTAACTTGCAACATTGTTTTTAATTTTTTGACAAAGATATAAACTTACCCGTCATTGAGAACGCAGTATAGCAATCTGCTACAGATAGCTATGCCGACATAATGATGAAACACTGAAATGAACGGCAAACTTTATTTAGTTCCAACACCCATAGGAAACCTGGAGGATATTACACTCCGGGCTATCCGTATTTTAAAAGAAGCGGATATAATTCTGGCTGAAGATACCCGCACAAGTGCTCCTCTTTTAAAACATTTCGGTATAGAAAAAAAACTTTTTGCCCATCATCAGCATAACGAACATAAATCGGCAGCAGAAGTTGTCCGCCTGCTAAAAGAAGGAAAGCAAATTGCTTTAATTTCTGATGCCGGCACTCCTGCCATTTCAGATCCGGGATTCTTACTGACACGTGAAGCATTAAAAAGCAATATTTCCATTGAATGCCTGCCGGGGGCAACTGCTTTTGTGCCTGCATTGGTAAATTCCGGACTTCCTTCCGATCGGTTCACTTTTGAAGGATTTCTACCGGTAAAAAAAGGCCGTCAAACCAGACTAAAAGAGTTGAAGGAGGAAGAACGTACGATGATCTTCTACGAATCGCCGCACCGGCTGATTAAAACGTTAGAAGAGCTTATCAGTACCTTCGGCGAAGAGCGCAGCGCTTCGGTATCACGCGAGCTGACCAAACTATTTGAAGAAACCGTTCGGGGCACACTGGTAGCGATAAAAACTCATTTTGAAAACAATACCCTGAAAGGTGAATTTGTAATCTGCGTACGAGGGAAGGACTGAAGGATGGAATTAGAAAAGGATTGAATGATGCAATAGCCTAATACCTAAATCCCTTAAAACACCTGTTTTTAATTTTAACTTTTTAATTTTGAATTATGCTATTAAAACTTCCGCCTTTAACCTAATAAAATGATAGATCAATATCTTACAGAAGAACAGGATCCTAAAACTGTTGAAAAAATGCTGGGAAAGCTGCAGGATATGCTTACCTCGGGAGAGGCAATTTTATACCTCGCGGTTCAGAAAAAGCCGGCAGTAACCATTACGCCGGATTGTATTGCTGTTACAAACAAGCGTATCATTTTCTGTCTTCCCGGAAACTTAGGGCTTACCACAAACTTTATTATTTTTCCCTGGCAGGATATTAAGGAAGTTTCTTTTAAAGAAGAGTTTTTTGGAGCAAAGTTTATCACAGTACCTTTAAAAGGAGAAAATATCAGCATTGATTATATTCCGAAAATTCAGGCACGAAAACTTTACCAATTTTCAAACGAGCAGATGGAAAAACAAAAGGATATTTTCCAGAAAACTGAAATAAGCAAAGAGCCTGCTATTTTATCCAATGTTACGACTTCAGAACCTGAAGCTGTTGCTCCGACAGAAAAAACTCAACCCGAGCCGGAGGAGGATGAGATCACACAAAAACTAAAGCGTTTAAAATCTTTATTTGAAAAACAACTGATTACCCAGGAAGAATACGAAGCAAAAAAGGCTGATCTTTTATCTCAACTATAGTGCAAAAAAATTACCTGTTTGCTTTAACAAGCGCTTTCCTGCTTTGGCTGGCATGGCCACCAATTCCATATACTGCCCTGCTATTACTTCTGGCCTTAGTTCCGCTTTTAATTGCCGTTGAGAATATTATACACTCAACAACAAAAAACAAAGGAAAAAAGATCTTTTTGCTTTGCCTGTTATGCTTCTTCATCTGGAATACCAGTTGTATTTATTGGGTTTTTAACTCATTGAACGCAGTAATGCCTGCAGCAATGGCTATTCCGATTTCTTTGATACCTTTTGGCTTGGGAGCCCTTTTAATGTCTGTTGCTTTCTGGCTTTATTATCAGCTAAGGCTATTAACCACAAAGAACTGGAGCTATGCCGGACTAATTTGCTTTTGGATAGGATATGAATATCTGCATCAAAGCTGGGATCTTGCGTTCCCGTGGATGAATTTAGGAAACGGTTTTGCTCAGTTTCATCAATTAATACAGTGGTATGAGTATACAGGTGTTTACGGCGGCACTTACTGGATCCTGATGGCAAACATTCTTATATTTGAAACTTACCTTGCTTTCAGGGTAAAACAAGAGCGGAAAAGCCAAAAATATTCAATAATCCGAACAGGCTTACATATTTTAATACCCATAAGTATTTCTTTAGCTATTTATGCTACTTATGACGAAGAACCTAACCCTTCAAATGTTGTTGTGGTGCAGCCAAATATTGACCCCTATTCAAAATGGGGCACCATGCCTTCAAATGAACAGGTAGAAGAATTAATTCATTTATCAGATTCGGCGGGGCAAACAAATACAGAATACTTTATCTGGCCGGAAACTGCAATACCTGAATTAGCTGAAGAAACTAAAATCAGGAGCAATCCGAACTTTAGCCGTATACAACAATTTCTTGATAAGTATAGAAACGGCAACGTCATTTCAGGAATTGAAAGTTATCAGCTGTACGATTCAGCCAAAACACTTACCGCTTCTTACCAGGAACAGCTGGGCAAATATGCTGATTCTTTTAATGCGGCAATACAGATAGAGAATTCAGCCGAAGTGCAGTTTTATCACAAATCAAAATTAGTACCCGGAGTAGAGCAACTGCCCTTTTCTTCCGCTTTGTCATTCCTGAAACCTGTATTTGCTAATTTTGGTGGAACAACCGGAGGTTTTGGAAAGCAGGATCATCCCTCTGTTTTTTACTCGCAAAGTGGAATCGGTGTATCCCCTGTTATTTGTTATGAATCTATTTGGGGAGAATATGTAGCAGAAAGCGTAAAACTAGGCGGACAGTTTATCTCAATAATTACCAATGATGGCTGGTGGGGAAATACCTCGGGCAAGGACCAGCATTTTGAATATGCAAAACTACGGTCAATAGAAACCCGAAGATGGGTTGCCCGGTCGGCAAATACGGGCATTTCAGGCTTCATAAACCAACGGGGAGATGTGGTTAAAAGATCAGCATGGTGGGTTCCTGTCGCACTTAAAGCAGACATTAACCTGAATAATCAAATTACATTCTATACCAAATATGGGGACTACATTGCCAGGATCGGAAGTTTTGGAAGCGGCCTGTTTGCTATCTTTTTATTAGCGGGATGGTACCGGAAAAAGAGGAAATAACATGCCTTCGCTTTATATCATAGCAGGACCCAATGGTGCAGGAAAAACTACTGCGGCTTATACTATAATACCAAATGTTTTTGAAGATGTGCCATTTATTAATGCAGATATAATAGCTGCAAAAATAAACCCGGAAAATCCTGAAACAGCAGCATTTGAAGCGGGAAGAATTATGCTACAGCAAATAAGAAAAAATATTGAAGCGGAAAAATCATTTTGTATAGAAACTACTTTATCTACCAGGAGTTACTTAAGCTTAGTAAAAGAAGTTCAACTTATGGGATACGAAGTTATTTTATTATTTTTTTATCTTCCTTCTGTACAAATAGCAAAAGAAAGAGTCGCAAAAAGAGTAAGATCAGGCGGACATAATATTCCTGAAGAAATAATAGAGAGAAGATTTATTGCTGGCATAAAAAATCTTTTTTTATTTATTGAACTGGTTAATAATTGGTTTGTTTATAAAAACGATACCAATCCTGCAAAATTAATCGCAGATGGTGAATTGCATTCCGAATATAAAATCTATAATTTTGAAATATGGGAACAGCTACAAAACATATAGGCGTCAAACATCTTTCCTTACAAAAGAAATTAGAAAAAGCTATATCAGAAGTTTCCAGAAAACTGATCGAACAGGAAAAGAAAAACGATGGATACCTTATTATTTCTGACAAAGACGGCACTATCAAAAAAATCCCTGCCAAAGATTTGTGAAATTTTAGAGTCGTGCTGCGTTTATAATTAACTCAAATATTTCCCTACGATCGGCATCCTTCTTCCCATACCAAACGCTTTGGATGATACACGAAGAATAGGCGGTGTTTGATAGCGTTTAAACTCCGCTTTATTAACCATTGCAATTACTCTTCTCACTAAAGCTTCGTCAAAGCCCTGTTCAATAATATCACGGGAACTCTTTTTTAATTCAATATACTGATACAAAACCTTATCCAGTATGTCGTAATCCGGCAGTGAATCCGAATCTTTCTGCCCCGGCCTTAGTTCTGCAGAAGGTGGCTTAATAATGGTGTTTTGAGGAATGATTTCCCGTTCGCGGTTAATGTAGTTACATAATTCATACACCTGCGTTTTATAAACGTCGCCCAATACAGAAATTGCGCCGGCCATATCTCCATACAAAGTCCCATAGCCAACTGCGCACTCACTTTTATTAGATGTATTTAACAGGATATAACCGAATTTATTAGAAACAGCCATTACAACTACCGCTCTCGAGCGTGCCTGAATATTCTCCTCTGCAACATTAAAAGGCATATCTTTAAATACAGGTTTCAGCATGGTGTCAAATGCTTCTGTAGCTTCCTTTATCGGAACAATATAGTGTTTGCACCCCAGGTTGTTTACAATATCCAACGCATCCTGAACCGAATGATCGGTTGAAAATTTAGATGGCATTAAAACACCGGTTACATTGTGTGGGCCCAGTGCTTCGCTTGCCAGCGCACAAACCAGGGCAGAGTCAATTCCGCCCGAAAGGCCTAAAACAGCTTCTTTAAAACCTGATTTCTCGAAATAATCTCTTATCCCCAAAACCAGCGCATCATGTATCATTTCAATATCAGAAACAGAATTATGAGTCTTTTGCTCCTGATTGACTATCTGTCCGCCTGAAAACTCGTAAACTTTTAATTCTTCCCTGAAATACGGCATCTCGTCCAGCAAGTCGCCGCCTTGATTAAATACAAGTGAACCTCCATCAAATATAATCTCTGTTTGCGAACCCACCTGATTTACATACAACAAGGGCAACTTATACTTCCTGCTGTTATCTCCCAAAATCTTCAACCTGTCTTCATCGTGTTTATAATCAAAAGGAGAAGCTGCTATATTAATCATTAAATCGGGCTTTTGCTGTATAAGAACATCCATCGGATTGGAAACATAAAGCGGGTTATCGTTGATATTCCACAAGTCTTCACAAATGGTCAAAGCTATTTTTACCCCTTTAAATTCAATACATTGAAAAGCGGTTGCAGGTTCAAAATACCGGTACTCATCAAACACATCATAGTTGGGGAGTAAGGCTTTATCAACTATTGCTTTTATCTTTCCATCTTCAATGAAATATGCAGAGTTAAAAAGATCTTTACCCTCTATTTTCGGGTTCGGGCGAGGCAACCCTACTATACAGGCCACCCCCATACATTCAGATGCTATTCTTTCTGCCGATGACTGGCACTGCTCAACAAATTCAGAAAATTCAAGAAAATCCCTGGGTGGATAACCGCAAACAGCAAGTTCGGCAAATACAACCAGGTCTGCACCTTGTTCCTTCGCTTTCTTTATTGCGCCAATGATCTTTGCTGTATTAGAATCGAAGTTACCTATGTGGTAATTTAATTGTGCGAGTGCAATTTTCATTTAATCAAAGATGTTAGATGTTAGAATTGAGATATGGGATTCAGCAACAATCGGACTAAAAAAAGATCCCTAAATTGAAAGCGAAATACGACGAGCGGGCATTTGGATCACCATCAAAAATATCTGTAAATCCGTTATTAAATGTAATACCTGTTTGCAAGGCTAAATTTTTATCTAACTTCCATTCTGCGCCACCACCCGCAATTAAGCCTAACCGAAAATTGTTGATACTTTGCTTTATATTGACATTATTTTGTGTGCCCGCAATTCCTCCCGAAGGTGAGTATGAAGAAACATCAGCTTTTGCTCCTACTTTAATTGCTGTTCCTAATCCAAACTGTCCATAAAATCTTCCAATAGCAGTTTCATTACTTTTTAATTTTAATGTAACCGGGATCTCAATATATTGTAGTTTATATTCTGATTCTCCACCGAAAAAAGTATCATTAGCCTGAGATGGAGGAGGAGGATTTACTTTCCCTTTTCCATTTATTGTTGTTACTGTAAAAGCTGTAGAGAAATAATAGTTTTTATTAGCTGATAACCCTAAATCGGCGAGAATGCCATACGAAAAACCGATCTTAGAACCCTTATAAATTGTATTGGGATCATTATCATTATCCCTTAACCAACCAACATTTGGGGTTAAAGTAAAACCCAATTGAAAATTTTTAGAACTGCTTTCCTGGGCATTAGTTAAAAAAGGGAATAAGATTAATATCAGAACAAGAAATTGATTTTTCATACTTTCGTTTTAACTATATAAACATGATTATCCGAAGAAGTTTCCAAATCTACTCGTTTTTTTTTATTTGCCTGGCACTGACAGCGTGTACCAACACAAAGCGTATAGATGTAAGTGATATAAAGCTGGATGTAAAAGTAGAGCGTTTTGATAAAGACTTGCAATCTTTAACATCGGCAAATGTTAGTGATTTAGCTCCACAGCTTCAAAAAAAATACACCTATTTCTATTCGGATTTTATGGAAGGGATGCTTGGAGTTGGAAGTACTACCGATACGGCATATTACAAAAATCTGCGGACAGTGCTCAATAATAATGATTTCAAGGAATTAGAAAAAGCTGTCGAAAGCAAATATCCTAACCTGAAACAAACCGAAAATCAACTCATAGATGCTTTCAAGCACGTTAAATACTATTATCCAAAGCAGAAAATACCACGCATTATTTCCTTTTTCTCGGGCTTCAGTGTCCAAACTCCTATTGGAAACGATTATGTAGGTATTGGCCTGGATATGTTCCTCGGTGCTGACTCTAAATTTTATCCGGCACTCAGGCAAAGTATTCCTTACTACATTTCACAAAGATTTACCACTGAAAATATAACTCCGAGAGTTATGGAGTCTTTCATCAGGGAAGATATGTTTACTGAAAAAGACCAGGACAGATCTCTTTTGGCAAAAATGATTTATAATGGAAAAATACTTTATTTTATGGATGCGGTAATGCCCGATTCTCCGGATTCATTAAAAATTGGTTATACAGCTAAACAGTTAGAATGGTGTAAAACTTATGAAGCTGATATCTGGGGATATTTCCTGGAACAGGACCTTTTGTATGAAACCGATTATATGAAAATACAGAAGTATCTTACAGACGCTCCGTTTACTCCTGGTATCGGAGAAAACAATGAATCAGCTCCTAAACTAGGAGAGTATATCGGCTGGCAGATAGTAAAAAAGTATATGGATAAAAATCCCGGTATAACCGTTCAGAAGCTAATGGAACAAAACGATCCGCAAAATATCCTGAACGAATCAAAATATAAACCGAAATAGTTAATACAGCTTATTTTAAAATATCAAAAACAGCTTTGAAGCAAACTATTGCACCGATTATAAAAATAATATCAGAAACAAGATCTACAAAAGTCCAGGTACCTATAAAACGAAGAAGAGTGCCTACAATGCCTATAAATATACCAACAGTTAAAAGTACATAATGGCTTGTTTCGTTTGCATTGTTACTTCTGTCACTCTTTTTATATGTTTCTGTAATGTTCTCCATTTTTCTATATATCAAAGCGCTAAATTACAAATATTGAATTAAAAGAACTAAATAATTCTTGCAGTATTCAGCAAACTTTTAACACCATCGCCAGTTTTCCTAAATGTAATAATCTGAAGATTATGACTAAATACTCAGAAAAAGCACAGGAAAAAATTCATGAAGTAATGGATGAATTTAAGGCTGGGAAACTTAAAACCGGCACAGGGAAAAAAGTAAAAAGCCGAAAGCAGGCAATTGCAATCGGCATTTCCGAAGCCCGGGAAGAAGGAGATAAAGTACCTCCTAAAAAGAAATGATATTCTGTCGGGATGATAAGACTTAGTTTTATTACAGTCTTACTGAAGTGTTAATTCCCGCAAATGTCCGTCAATAAACAGCATTTCTTCTGCAGTAAGACTTACTTCTGCTGCTTTGGCATTCTGAATTGCCTGATTAGCATTTCGTGCTCCAACCAATGCAATGGTAATTCCGGGTTTATCAAGCGTCCATCGTATAACCAACTGACTGAGTGTTGCATTTTTGCTTTCGGCCAATGGCTTTATCTTATTGAGGAATTCATTTGTCCTTGCCAGATTTTCTGCACTAAAGAAACGATGTGCAGCACGGTGGTCGCCTTCTGCAAAAGAATAACCGGGTTCCATTTTCCCTGTAAGTAGCCCGCGTTCTAAGGGGCTGTAGGCAATAACAGATTTTTTCTGGGCAATGCAATAGGGAATAACTTCCTGCTCTATTTCACGCTTAACCATGCTGTAAGGAACCTGGTTCGAAACAAGTTTTAAAACTTTTTCGGCGGCTTGCATCTGAGTGGCATTATAGTTACAAACGCCAGCCTCCCTAACCTTTCCCTGTTCTTTTAATCGCAATACAGCTTCCATGCTTTCCTCAACAGGGGTAGTACTATCAGGCCAATGAATCTGGTACAAGTCAATGTAATCGGTACCTAAACGCTTAAGGCTATCTTCACACTCTTTAATAATACTTTCCTTCCCTGAATACTTATAAATCTCAATATCTTCTCCGTTATTGTTTTTGCTTTTGAATGCGAAATCGCCTTTCTGTAAGTCCCAGCGCATTCCGAATTTTGTCAGGATCTGCACTTTATCCCTCGATATACCTTTTATTGCTTCACCAACAATTTCTTCGCTGGTTCCCTGTCCATACACGGGGGCTGTATCAATCGTTGTAACTCCTGCATCTAAAGATGCTCTTATAGCTTCTACAGCATCTTTTCTTTCCGTCCCTCCCCACATCCATCCACCTGCTGCCCAGGCTCCAAATGCAATAGCTGATACTTCCAGGTCTGTTTCTCCTAATTTTCTATATTCCATAAATCAAATGTAGCGTTTGAAAATTTTTCACCGTATTATTTAATGTTATACATTTATCAAAAGTTGTTGGTATTGAAAAAGTTTTACCCCATTCTAAAAAAACTCCAACTACTTTTTTTAATTTCTTCATTATTATTTTTTACGAGTTGTTCTCAGGAAGATCAGGAAGCAGATCCCAGTTGTGCCGCGGTGCTATGTGCCGCTAACCTTTTGGCGCTTAATATCAAATACGTAGATAAAACCACCAATAAGGCGCTATTAAACAACCAGGATTCATTGTATAAAATAAAAGATCTGAAAGTGATAGAAGATAATAGTAACAGCACTTATAAAGCGTCTGTTAATGTCGACAGCTCCGACAAACATGTTGCTAAGATTACAGAACTGGCACAGGATTATTTTGACCTTAAATTAGGAACTTTACCTTCAGATAAAGTTGAAGTGCGAGCAAAAACAACCTCAAGTAGCTGTTGCCCTGGCATTATAGTAACAAAACTTTCTGTTAACGATTCTACCATCTGCGAGCCGTGTAACGATTTAGATAAAAAAGTTATAGAGATCAGAAAATAGGTTCTTACATATATAAAACAGGAAAGCCCGAGATTTGCATTTCGGGCTTTCCTGTATCGATTAATTCTTTGTTTATCCGTTTGATAAAGCTGCAGCACCACTCACAATTTCTGTAAGCTCTGTTGTAATTGCAGCCTGGCGTGCCTGGTTATAAGATAATTTTAGCGATCTCAATAACTCCCCTGCATTATCCGTTGCTTTATCCATTGCTGTCATCCGTGCACCGTGCTCGGAGGCATGCGAATCAAGCACTGCTTTAAATAACTGAATTTTAATTGATTTAGGTATCAATTGTTCTACAATCTCTTCTTGAGAAGGTTCGAGAATATAATCCACTTTATTAGCGGTATTTACAACTTCTGCTGATTTAGGTACCGGCAGCAATTGTTCCGTGATCAGAAATTGCATTGCTGCATTCCTGAAATGGTTATACACCACTTCCACCCGGTCATAGTCACCATCTACAAAACCTTTCATTATGGTTTCAGTTACCTGCGATGTATTGGCAAAAGTTAAAGCGCTGTAAAGCTCGTTATTATTCCCAATCACGTTGTATTTTCTTCTCTCGTAAAAATCCTGAGCTTTCTTACCGATAGCCACAATGCTTACATTTCCGCTTGCAAACTGCTCTGAATACTTTTCTACGATTAACTGATTGGCTGCCTTAATAACATTGGTATTGAAAGCTCCTGCCAGTCCGCGGTTAGAAGATACAACTACGATTAACACACGCTTTGGCTCGCGTTCCTGCAAATAAGGCGAAGTAGATTCTTCCAGGCTTGCCGAAAGATTACTTAAAATATCTTTCAGTTTATTTGCATACGGACGTAACTGAACGATCGCATTGGTTGCACGTTTCAATTTAGCAGCCGAAACCATTTTCATTGCTTTCGTGATCTGCTGCGTTGAAGATACGGACGCGATCCTGTTTCTTACTTCTTTTAAATTAGCCATTTATTTTTTTAGTATCGAGTACAAAGTATCAAGTATCATGACTTTAGTCTTGCTACTTGATACCAGATACTTGTATCTAATTAATATTTCCCTGCAAGTTCTTTTGCTACTGTTTCAAGCACGCTGGTTATATTATCATCAAACTTACCAGCTTTTAACGCCTGTAAAATTTCAGGATGACGAAGCTCTAATTGTTGTGTATATTCTGCTTCAAATTCCTTTACTTTATTTACCGGCACACTTCGCAATAAGCCTTTAGTACCTGCATAAATTATAGCAACCTGCTTTTCTACAGGTACCGGAGAGAACTGTCCTTGTTTTAAGATCTCTACGTTACGTGCACCTTTATCAAGAACTGATTTGGTAGCAGCATCTAAATCCGATCCGAATTTCGAGAATGCTTCCAGTTCGCGGTACTGAGCCTGATCAAGCTTTAAAGTACCGGCCACCTTCTTCATCGACTTGATTTGTGCGTTACCACCCACACGCGATACAGAGATACCCACGTTAATTGCCGGACGAACACCTGCGTTGAACAAGTTCGATTCCAGGAATATCTGTCCGTCTGTAATTGAAATTACATTTGTAGGAATATACGCAGAAACGTCACCGGCTTGTGTTTCAATAATTGGAAGAGCCGTTAAAGAACCTCCACCTTTTACAATACCTTTGATAGATTCTGGCAGATCGTTCATATTCTGAGCGATGGCATCAGAAGCATTAATCTTTGCAGCACGTTCTAATAAACGACTGTGAAGATAGAATACGTCACCAGGATATGCTTCGCGGCCAGGAGGACGGCGAAGTAACAAAGACACTTCCCGGTAAGCCACTGCCTGTTTCGACAAATCATCATAAATAATCAAAGCGGGACGTCCTGTATCCCGGAAAAACTCACCGATAGCTGCACCGGCAAACGGAGCAAAAAATTGCATCGGGGCAGGATCTGATGCAGAAGCCGCTACAACAATTGAGTATGGCATAGCTCCGTTTTCCTCAAGCGTACGAACAATGTTTGCTACTGTAGAGTTTTTCTGACCAACGGCAACATATATACAATAAACCGGCTGTCCGGCTTCGTAAAATTCTTTTTGATTGATAATGGTATCGATACAAACTGCCGTTTTACCTGTTTGGCGATCACCAATTACCAACTCACGCTGGCCGCGGCCAATCGGAATCATAGCATCAATCGCCTTGATACCTGTTTGCAATGGTTCAGTTACAGGCTGACGATAAATAACTCCCGGAGCTTTACGTTCCAAAGGCATATCGTACGTAGTTCCTGCAATTGGCCCTTTACCGTCTATCGGCTGGCCCAGGGTATTTACAACACGGCCTAGCATGCCATCACCTACCTTAATAGAGGCAATTTTTTTGGTACGTTTCAGGGTATCACCTTCTTTAATTTCATCGTAAGGACCTAAAAGAACTACCCCTACGTTATCTTCTTCAAGGTTTAAAACAACACCCTGTAATCCATTTTCAAATTCAACCAGCTCTCCTGATTGAACTTTAGTAAGGCCATAAACACGGGCAATACCATCACCCACCTGTAATACGGTACCTACTTCTTCCAGTTCGGCCTCTGATTTAAAGCCTGACAATTGCTGGCGCAATATTGCCGAAACTTCATCTGGTCTTACCTCTACCATAATTTTTTATCTAAGAGTTTATGTGTAAATCTATTATTTATTGAACAATGACTTTTTGGGAAAATTCCTTTTTCAGTTTTTGAAGGCTGCTTGAAATACTGGTATCAAACTGTTTATCGCCCACCTGTAAAATAAAGCCACCTATTAAATCCGGGTCAACCTTTGCTTCAAGCACAATTTCCCCTTTTACAGTTTCTTTTATTACCGCTGCAATCTTATTTATATTTTCTTCGCTTAAAGGAGCAGCCGATGTAACACGGGCCTTTACAATCCCTTTACGAATATTATATTCATTCAGAAACTCCTGCGCGGTAGCATATAAAATTTCGGATCTTCCTTTGCTTACTACTATTTTGAAAAAAGAAATAATCAAAAGATGTACGCTATTACCGAACAACTGATTCAAAATACTTATTTTTTTATCAGGGCTGATAATAGGATTTTTCAGCACTGCCTTCAGTTCAGGATTTGATTTACATATTTTAATAAAAAATGTAATATCATCCTTTACCTTCTCAAGAGCATTTTGCTCTTCGGCCAGATCTATTAATGACTTTGCGTATCTGCTTGCTACCTGTATTTCAGACATTTTGAATTACGATTTCTGATTGCAACAATCAATTTAATTTCACTTCGTTTATAAGGTCATTTACAAGCGCCTGCTGTTTAGACTGATCTTCGAATTGCTTGCGTAAAATTTTCTCAGCAATATCAATAGACAACGTTGAAACCTGATTCTTTACTTCCGCAAGAGCAGCAATTTTTTGGTTTTCAATTTCCTGCTGCGCTTTTGCAATCATTTTTTCACCCTCAGTTTGAGCTTGCGTTTTAGCTTCATTTACAATCTGGTCTTTCAGCGTTTTTGCTTCTTTAAGGATCAGGTCACGTTCTGCACGTGCTTCTCTTAATAAAGCTTCATTTTCACTTGTTAAACGAGCCATCTCTTCCTTTGCACTTTTTGCAGCTTCCAGGGCACTTTCGATAGATCGTTCACGCTCATGAATTGCACCAAGTATTGGTTTCCAGGCCAATCTTTTGAGCATAATCAGCAAAAGTAGAAATGCAATTGCAGACCAAACAATAAAGCCAAGATGATGATTTAATAAGCCTTCGAATAATTCTCCCATTTTTTTATATCGGATAAAGTTTTAATGCTTTTAAAAAAGGCCGGAAAAAGCAACCAATCGTTGAGTTCTCCGGCCTTTACAGACCGAAGTCGGATTACGCTCCTACACTGTTACCTAACAATGCAACTACCACACCAAACAGAGCAACACCTTCTACAAGGGCTGCTGCGATGATCATAGCAGTCTGGATTTTTGAAGCAGCCTCTGGTTGACGGGCAATACCTTCCATAGCTTTACCACCAACCTGACCGATACCGATACCTGCACCGATAACTGCTAAACCTGCACCAATTGCAGCAATTGAACCTACCATAATTGTATATATTTATTTGTTAACAAAAAAATTCAATTTAATGCGAATGCTCTTCTACCGCCGTTCCTATAAACAGGGCTGTTAGCATTGTAAAAATAAAAGCCTGCAAAAAGGCAACCAGCAATTCGAGCACATCCATAAACAAAACAAATGCAACTGATACCGGAGCTATTGCCAGTGATTTAAAAATAAAAATCAAGGAAATTAAACTTAGCACAATGATGTGGCCTGCAGAAATATTGGCGTACAGACGAATCATCAATGCAAACGGCTTTGATATTACCCCGATAATTTCAACTGGAATCATGATCGGATACAACCACCACGGCACATCCGGCAATAAAATATGTTTCCAGTAATATTTATTACCATTCAGATTGGTAACCATCATGGTAAAAAAGGCCAGTACAAAAGTCATGAATATATTTCCGGTAACATTTGCACCTCCCGGGAAAATCGGCAGCAAACCCATCAAATTATTAATCCATATAAAGAAGAAAATGGTTAATAAAAGGGGCATGAATTTGGTATATTTATAACCGATATTGGGTTTTGCAATATCATCGCGAACAAAAATAATTACCGGCTCAATTAAAGACTGGAACCCTTTAGGAGCCTTACCCTCACGTTTTTTGTATGCAGAAGCAACAGAAGTAAAAATCAGCACCAATAAAATAACGGCTATCCAAATAGCAGCAATGTTTTTAGTAATAGAGAAATCATAAATGCGGGATGAAGCTTCTTTATCAACTTCTCCTGAAGCATTTACTGCAAATATTTTATCCTCAATAAGTTTATACGTGTAGTATTTCCCCTGATAAGCAGTTTCTCCGTGATTAAATTCGCCTGAAGAAAAAGTCTCAACTCCTTTATCAGTATATAAAATAACAGGAAGATGGATTGATGTATGCCCTCCTATATGCCAGTCGTGAGAATCAGCAATGTGCTCCATGATCACTGCAGTAGGATCAAATTTTTCTTCACCGTGTTCTTTTTCCACATGCTCAACTCCGGGAATCTGCGCATCGGTTTCTACGTGATTTGTAAAAGTTGTATCAGCACTTTCAGACTGTGCTTTTACAACGGGGCTAAAAATAAAAAACGCTAAAAAAAGAGCGAAAACAGCACTTATCGTGATTTTTTTTGAATTTAAAATGTGGCTAAACAACATTTATTGCGTGATTTTTACGTTTTATTTTGGTGGCGCAAGTTACGCAACAAACAATAAACTTCAAAGGCGGTAAATAAGAAATATAAAGAAAAAAATTCGACGATAAAATAAACGCTATTTACGCTGAATTTCAGCAGGTAAACCAGTATAAAAGCCATCGAAAAAAGTAATTTAACTACGATGGAGCCGAGAACAGAATAAACCGATATTTCTCCTCCCTTTTTTATCCCGACAGAGGCTACCATATAAACAATCAGGGTTATTATTGCTATAAAGCCAAAAAGCACCCAGAACTTAGGTACGAGGACATTATTAATCAGGAATGCATCGATCAAATACGCTGCTATTCCGGCAATTGCGGTTAAGGCGAGGAAAAGGATTAAAAAGCGCTTCTGTGTCAAGATTTATTATTACTAATTGAACGTATAACCTGATATAGAGCAATAAAAACGCCCAGCAGACTAAATCCGGCGGTAAAAAGTGGTGTTTCAGAAGAACGATTCTCATCTATTTTATATCCGATGAACGTGAACACTCCGATTATTACAATCATTTGAAAACCTGCGGCAGAATATCGGATATAATTATTAAAGGCTCCACCGCCTTTTTTAACCGGTTTATTTTTATCGTCTGGCATCTGGTACAAATATGTAAAATGCAATTTAATCATTTTAATTTTACATTCATCGCGATTAAAAATAGTGCTTTCTTTGTCGGAAATCACATCAGATAAAATATTTTTGCCAATAATATGTTATTTTAGAAGTCAAATTCAATTACTTTGAAATCCTCTTCCTTAGCAATAAAATACTTACTATACTTTTGTTATTCTTTCCTTTTTATAACAGCAGGATGCAGTTCGCAAAAAAATACCGTTGCCAGCAGAGGAATGCAAAACCTTACTGCCCGTTATAATATCATTTATAATTCGCGTATTTTACTGGAGCAAAGCGAGGAAAACATAAAGGAAGCGTACTTCGATGATTATTCACAGATCTTATCGGTTTATAAAGAACCCTCTCTTAATTCCGCTAAGTCAGAATATACTATTCTTGATTCTGTAATTAACAAAGCAAACGTTATTGTAAACGAAAAGAACCTGAGTAATTACGTTGACGATGCCTACTTTTTAATTGCTACCGCAAATTACTGGAAAGCAAATTTCTTTAATGCAACTGAATTTCTTACTTACATTTACAAAACTTATCCTAAAGAACTGCAACTAAAACAAGCTTCCCTGGCATTAAAGGCACGGGCACTGATGCTGCTTAATAATTATGAAGAAGCAAAAACCGCTTTAGATACAGCAGCAAAATACATCCGCACAGATAAAAAAACGTCAGCCGAAGTATATGCAGCTACTGCACAATATTTTATTGAAACGCAAAATTATCCTGCGGCAGCAGAAAACCTTAAAAAAGCTTTAAAAATTATAAAAAACAAGCAGGAAAAAAACCGCTGGACCTTTATTCTTGCCCAGCTGCAGGAACGTAACGGGCAAACCAAAGAAGCTTACGAAAATTACAGGGCCGTTACTAAAAGCAATGCCCCATTTGAAATGGCATTCAATGCAAATTTGAACCGTATCCAGATTGAAGATGAGTTGGGAGGAAAAGATGTAACCCGGACTGACCGTTTAAAATCCCTTATCAGAGATGATAAAAACAAAGAGTTTATAGACCAGATTTATTACCGGATAGCAAGCATTTATGAAAACAAGGGCGAGGTTAAAGACGCGGTAGAAAATTACAATAAAGCCATCAGTTCCAGTTCAAAAAATTCAAACCAGAAAGGGCTGGCTTATTTAAAACTTGCTGATCTTAATTTCAGGCTGGCTAACTACCAGGAAGCCAAAGCATATTACGATAGTACTTTAATTACACTTCCTGATTCCTACCCTGATTATCAATTCATCAACCGTAAAAGGGATAACCTGGAATATCTGGCCGAAAGATTAAAAACCATCAGCCTTGAAACTGAATTACAAAACGTTGCCCGGCTCCCCGAAACTGAACGAGCAGACCGTATTGGAGCAATGGTAAGGGAACAAACACAAAAAGTGCTGGGCGAAAATCTTCAGACAACTGAAAAAGATGACACATTTAAAGAAGGAAAATTTTATTTCAATAATTCAATCGCTTTAAAACAGGGCTTCATTGACTTTAAAAAAAGATGGGGCAACAGGAAGCTGGAAGATAACTGGCGAAGAAGTACAAAATCAGCAGCCGAAGTAACAGCCATGGCACTTGATAATCCGGATACCGTAAATGCATCTGATTCTGCCCCGGATGTTACATTAGGTTCCATTAAAGATCTGCTGGACCAGGTTCCCTTAACAGGAACACAACTTGAACAGTCGAACAATAAAATAATTGATGCCTATTACGAGATCGCTAATTTCTATAAAGATGAACTAAAAGATACCAGAGAAGCAATAAAAACTTACGAAGAGCTTTTAGACCGGTTCCCGGTAAACCCCTACCAACTGGCTGTTCATTATAATCTGTACCGATTGTATGCGGATATTGATCCGACGGTTTCCGAAGAGCATAAAAACTATCTTATAAAAAACTATCCGGAATCTGCTTTTGCTAAAATCATTATTAACCCGGATTATAATTTAACAACTGATACTACAACCAATGCGCTAAATAAAGCTTACAATGAAGCGTATGATTTGTATTCGGAGAAAGATTATTTAAAAGCTACTCAAAAAATCAGGGCAATTGAAGCTACCTTTGGGCCTAATACTTTATCAGCTCAGCTGGCTTACCTGAATGCCCTTTCTGTTGGGCATACACAAAATCTCAATTCATTTGAATTGTTGCTAAAAAACATTGTAACTGATTTCCCTGCCGATAGCCTGGTTACTCCACTGGTAAAAGAACAATTGCGGTTTATTGAACTGAACCGCGAAAAACTGAATACAGGGAGTGTTGCACTTATTGACTCTGACCCTGACTTTGATCTTGCAGACGAATCGGCTGAACCTGTTGTCAATGCCGTTGTAACCAATCCAACCCCAAAAACTGCCAGTAAGAATGAAGAAAGTGCTCAACAAGAATCGCAGGAAACTAACAAGGAACCGGAAGCAGTTAAAAATTCCTATCCAACCGAATTCAGCCTTCCTGATTCTGCCTCTTATTATTATGTAATAAATATTACTGAGCCTGGCATAAATTTAAGTTCCAGCCGTTTTGGTATCGGCCAGTTTAATCGCAGCAATTACACAGGAGCGGGAATTAAACATCAGCTAAAAGAGGTAAATAACGAAAATCAGCTCATATTTGTAGGAGTATTTGAAAGCCGGGAAGCAGCAACGAGCTACGAAAAAAAGATAAATGCGGCATTACCTGCCATCATGAAAATTCCGGGCAATAAATACAATACTTTTGTAATTACAAAAGAAGGGCTGGATAAATTAAAGGATAGAAAAATTATTGATTCTTATTCAGAATTCTACAAGAACAACAATTAAACATGCAGAAAACGAATACAAAAAAGTTAACTCAACAGGAAATAACACAATATACGATCAGGTTTTGGAAAATAATAATAGGATTAGTTGCTTTTGTTATCATATTAATTTTCAGTATCGGGTTAGGGTTGTTCGGAAAAATCCCTTCCTTCCGTAGCCTTGAAAATCCTAAAAGCAATCTGGCTTCCGAAATTATATCTGAAGATGAGGTGGTACTTGGTAAATATTTTGTACAAAACCGTTCCAATGTCAATTACAATCAACTATCACCCAACGTCCTTAATGCCTTAATAGCTACAGAAGATATTCGTTTTTACAGCCATTCGGGTATAGATTTCAAAAGAACTTTTACCATTCTTTTTTATATTTTGCAGGGTAAAAAACAGGGAGCGAGTACCATTACACAGCAGCTTGCACTGAACTTGTTTGCAGGGCACGAGCGGGCTCAGAATCCTTTTAAAAGAACCATTCAAAAATTTCAGGAATGGATAACGGCTGTGAGACTTGAGCGCTATTATACCAAAGAGGAAATCATTACCATGTATTTAAATACAGTTGATTTTGGCGCTTATAACAGCTTCGGAATTAAAGCCGCGGCCCAAACTTACTTTAATACGACACCGGCAAAACTTACACCTCCGCAGGCTGCACTTTTAATCGGAATGCTGAAAGGACCGTCCTATTACTCACCTATAAGAAACCCAGAAAGAGCTATTAAAAGAAGGAACCAGGTTTTAGCTAACATGGAAAAAGCGGGTTACCTCAGTGAATCTGAAACAGAGGAATTTCAGGGTCAGGGACTTAATTTGTCTTTCCATCCCGCAAATTTCAATGAAGGCTCTGCAGCTTATTTTAGAGCAGTGCTTAAAAAAGATATCCAGAAGATCTTTGCTGATCAATCCATTACCAAGGCAGACGGAACACCGTATGATCTGGACCGTGATGGCTTAAAAATCTACACCACTATAAATTCTAAAATGCAAGGTTATGCGGAGGAAGCTCAGCAACAGTATCTTAAAGAACTGCAACGGCAATTTAACCGGCAATGGGGTGGACGCGATCCGTTTAAAGGAAAAGATATGATGAACCTGCTGGTGCAGGGGATGAAACGTTCTGACCGCTACAAGGAACTTCAGACTCAGGGATTGTCAAACGACGACATCTGGAAAAATTTCAGAACACCTGTTAAGATGACTGTTTTCAGCTGGAAAGGTGATATTGATACGACCATGCGGCCACTTGATTCGATCAAGTACTATAAATTAATGCTTCGCAATGCCATGATGTCAATGGATCCTCAAACCGGTTATGTAAAAGCGTGGGTTGGCGGAAATGACTTCGAATATTTTAAATATGACCAGGTAAAAATGGGAACCCGCCAGGTTGGGTCAACAGCAAAGCCATTTACCTACGCTGTAGCCATCGGAAACAATGCGTACTCACCCTGCTACCAGGTACCAAATGAACCGGTTTGTATTGACGGCTGGTGCCCGCGGGCTTACAAACCAATTCCAGGTTATTTAACCTTAAAAAAAGCACTTGCTAACTCTCAGAATTTCGTCACCGCCTATATGATGAAGCAGGTAGGCGCCACGGCCGTTGCAACTCTCATAAAAAAGATGGGAATTACAAGTGATGTCCCGGCATATCCATCCATTTGTCTTGGCGTGTTTGATGCTTCATTGTATGACATGGTAGGCGCCTATTCGGCTTTTGTGAATCATGGAGTGTGGACTGAACCCATTTATCTTACACGGATAGAAGATAAAAACGGCAATCTGCTGTATGAACATAAGCCAAAAGTAGTTGTAGCCCTGGATGAACAAACTGCTTATGTAATGACAGATATGCTGAAGGCTGTTGTTAATCAGGGAACAGGAGTCCGCCTGCGGTACAAATACCACTTTACCAACCCCATTGGCGGAAAAACAGGCACTACACAGAACAATTCTGACGGATGGTTTATCGGGATTACTCCCAAACTGGTTACAGGCGTCTGGACCGGTTGCGAAGACAGGGCTATTCACTTCTCTGCAACCAATAACGGAGAAGGAGCTAATGCCGCCTTACCGGTTTTTGCTCTGTACATGAAAAAGGTGTATGCTGATGCGACGCTTAAAGTTCCTAAAGGCGATTTTGAACCACCAAGAGGGGGGGTTAATATTACGTTAGATTGTGATGCTTACTCGGCAGATGCTGCCCGTCCCGATTCGATAGCTAAACCTTCGGTAAATACTGCTGATAAATTGAATGATAATATAAAGTTTTAGGAAAAAGCAAGCAGCTTCAGTGAGCAATGGAAGAGTTTAATTACAGGGAAGCTTTAAAAAAAATACCACCCAGACCCGGAGTATATCAGTATTGGGACGTCACCGGAGAGCTGATTTATATCGGCAAAGCAAAAAATCTTAAAAACAGGGTTTCTTCTTATTTTAATAAAGACAATTATAAGGTAAGCGCAAAAACCAGGACACTGGTTAGCAAAATAAACAAGATAACTTTTACCATTGTAGATACCGAAATTGATGCGTGGCTGCTGGAGAACAGCCTGATTAAAAAGCATCAGCCACGCTACAATATTATGTTAAAGGATGACAAAACCTATCCCTGGATTGTCATCAAAAATGAACGGTTTCCCAGAATCTACTGGACAAGGAAAATTATTAAAGACGGATCAAAATATTTTGGCCCTTATGCTTCAGTAAGTATGATGCATACAATAATTGACCTCGTTAAAGAAATTTATCCCCTCAGAACCTGCAACCTTCCGCTTTCGCCGGAAAATATTGCGGCAGGAAAATTCAAAGTGTGCCTCGAATACCAGATAGGTAACTGCAAAGGCCCCTGCCAGGCATTTGAAAGCGAAGAAGAGTACAATGCTAAAATAGAGGATATTAAAGATATTCTGAACGGAAAGATCGGCTCAGTAATCAGAAAACTTAAAAGTGAACTGTATAAGGCTGCAACAGATCTAAACTTTGAGCTTGCCCATCGCCTTAAACGACAATTCGACCTGCTTGAACGTTACCAAAGCAAATCTACTATTGTAAATTCTTCTATTACAGATGTGGATGTATTCAGTATTGCTTCTGATGAAAAACATGCCTTTGTCAATTTCCTTAAAGTGATGAATGGCACGGTAATCCAAACCCAAACTTTAGAATTAAAGAAGAAGCTGGATGAGAGTGATGAAGAATTATTGAGCTTCGCTATTTCTGAATTCAGAACCCGGTTTAACAGTCATGCTAAGGAGATCATTGTACCTTTCGAATTGGAATTAGAAGATTCTTCTCTCCGTTTTACAGTTCCTAAATTAGGTGAGAAGAAAAACCTGCTGGATTTGTCACAGAAGAACGTTACCTTCTTTAAAAGGGATAAATTAGAACAATACGAAAAGCTGAACCCGGAGGTAAGAACCGAACGTTTGTTAAAACAAATGATGAAAGACCTGCGCCTAAACCAGTTGCCACGACATATTGAATGTTTCGATAATTCAAATTTTCAGGGAAAATACCCGGTTTCCGCCATCGTGGTTTTTAAAGATACCCGCCCTTCAAAAAAAGATTACCGGCATTTTAATGTTAAAACAGTGGAAGGCCCGAACGACTTTGCGACGATGGAAGAAGCTGTTTACCGGCGTTACCGGCGCCTGCTTGAAGAAGGTGAATCCTTACCGCAGCTTATTGTAATTGACGGCGGAAAAGGGCAACTTTCTGCAGCTATGAAAAGCCTGAAACTGCTGGGAATTGAAAGCCAGGTCGCGGTAATAGGCATAGCAAAACGACTGGAAGAAATTTTTTATCCGGGCGACCAATACCCGCTGTACCTGGATAAGAAATCAGAATCGCTTAAAATCATACAGCAGCTCCGCGACGAGGCTCATCGTTTTGGCATTACTTTTCACCGGAAGAAAAGAAATAAGGGAACTTTGGTTACAGAGCTTGAAAACGTTCCGGGAATAGGTAAGAATTCTGCAGAAAAGCTATTGCAGCATTTTAAATCTGTAAAGAAAATAAAAGAGGCTCCTGCAGAAGAATTACGGAAAATAATAAATACAAAACAAGCAAAGGCTTTAACAGAGCATTTTAATAAAACAACAAATCCCGGCTAAACCGGGATTTGTTGTTTTAAATTTCATTTAGTACGACCAGAGGTCATGTTCAAAGTCAAGCAGTTCTTTCTTTACCCGTTCAGACTCATAGAGCTTGTCAATCCCCTGCGCATAGTCTTTAATTCTCAGGTCATCAGGGTTTGATTCTTTAACCACATAGCTGGCAAATACCCGCTTCATAAATATATCATCATAACTTAACCCGGTTGCATCGCTGTTTCTGTTTACTACTTCTTTGGTTACAAAAACCTGGCGTGCTTCTGGAAAATATATCCAGAAAGCAGGCTGCTCACCTAAATCCTGTCCTGCAGCTATTACTTTTTTAAGAGGAGCAATCCCGATAATCCGGGGTTCAAAAATAGAACGCTGTTTATCAAATATCCAGTCTTCTTTTATCCTGAATTTAATAACGCTGTCAGGATTAAATTCACCGGCTTTCCTTATAATCCCGGTCTGGTTTCCGTTTGCATCAAACTGAGGTACCGAAACACTGTCGGCAAACTGAGCCATCGCTTCTTCAGGTTTTAATATCTTTGAAAACTCATCGCCGTTCGGATCGTCTTTTGAAGCAGTAGCATCATAAGCTGTAAGTTCTCCGGCCTGCACTGCATCCATAATCACATCGATCAATCGCGCTTTCGGAGAAGCATATGCACGGTTCATCTTATCGCGAAGATCTATCTCACGCCACACACGTTTTGAAAACATCACGTCCGACTCTCTCAAATTTGCATAAGGCGTAACCTTGGCATCCTGAATATTACTCTTTTTATAGTAGCCGTCCAGCGGTTTATCAGATACAGGTTTAGTAGAATTACCCAAATTAGCTTTTTGAGCAAATGCCACTGTTGCTGCTACTGAAAAAATTGCGAGTAAAATAATCTTTTTCATACTCTTATTAGTTTGCAATTAAAGCGATCGGATCCAACTGGCGTTGTGTACCATCCGGACCAACTGCTATGATACCATCAAATATTACACGAGTACCCGGCGTTACACCAGCCATCGCCGACTTCATTTGTCCACTCAGAGAATTCCCGGTAGTCTGAAGTACTATAGCATCTGCCCTTGGTTTAGCAATTACTAAATTAAACCTGGTAACATTAAACTTAGCGTCGAAATCAAAGTTGTCAAGAATAGCAAAAATATTATCCTGCGACTTGATTATCACTGAACTTAAAGCTCCACCGGTTTTTCCGGCAAATTTTGCTTTAGGGTCAGGAATACGTTTTACACGGAAGTTAGTTGAACCAATTGACTGTACTTTTCCGCCAATTTCTGCAGCAACCGTTACAACTGCTTCAGAACCTGAACTTACATTTACCGTATATTTCCCGTTTGATCCTGAAATACTTCCGCCCTTCATACTTACCCGCAGGCTTTCTTTAGGAATACCGGGAGCAGAAACAGAAACTGGATTAGGTACGCCGATATAGAACACATTCATTTTATCAGGCGATACAACTGCCGACGGACGCGCTACCTGGTATTTCTGTTCAGGAGTTTTGTACTCTTTAGTCGTTCCGTCTGTTTGTTTTACCCGGATGGTTCCTACCCAGCTAAATACACCTTCGCTGTTTGTATTTACCTGATAAAGCCCTCTTCCGTCTTTTGTTTGTAAACGAGATCCGCCTACGTAAATATCCGGGTTTTGCTTGGAGTCATACGCGGTTAAGAAAACTTCGGCCTGGTAAGGCTGCCCCTGGATAAGATAAGACGTAGGAGCAACGGCTACAGCAGCAAAAGCATCCAGGTTTACTACCGCCTGATCCATTTTCCCAAAGATCTTTTTAACAACATCCGATTCAGCATTTTTCACATCCGCCTGGATCTTTGTTAAAATTGTCATTGCAGCAGTTAAAGGCGTTCCTTCACCAAAATTAACTTCTTCCCATTTCCTTTTTCCCTCTACAGCTTTTTTCGGATCCTTTGCCTCCAGTGAAAAAGTAAGGCTCTGACGGTCTTTCGGTTCAACCAGACTGATCAATTTTTCGCGTGTCTGATTGATCTTATTTTTAAGCTCTTCGCCTTTTTTCTGATTGATCATCATTCCCGGAGCAATATCAAGGTTCGCTCTTTCTACCAAGTCGCCCGACTCTTCGCTGTATCCGTTTCCGGCTTTTATAAATTGCCTCTTTAAATTCTCTACATACGAGTTCAGTTCTTCAGCAATAGCTCTTGCCTGTTTCGCTTTTTCGTAGATAGGCTTAGCCCTTTCAGGCTCTTCTTTAAGTTTTGTACTTTCAAACGAAGCAAATAATTGTTCTACACTGTTATTTACATTCGTTTTTGATGTTTCCAAACTGTCATTTAAATTCTTAAAAGCATTTAAAATTGTATCTGAAACATTCAATGCAAGCATTGCGAGCAATACCAGGTACATGATATTGATCATCTTCTGCCTCGCAGTTTCTTTACCTCCGGCCATGCGTTTCTCTAAGTTTCTATTCGGTTAAAAATTTTGGATCAAATAATTAAGCACGAGGCTGGTTCATTGCTGAAAGCATATTTCCGTAAATAGCATTTAATGAAGACAGGTTCTTTGCTAAACGGCCAACTTCTTCTTTAAACTGTTTAGAATCTTCCATTGATTCGTTAAAGTTTTGCATTGTAAGCGATAAGTTTGAATAAAACTTATTCATTGACTTTAAATGCGCACTTGAATCCTGCAATTCCAATTCGTACACTGCGTTTAACGCTGAAAGATTTTTTGCAAGATTTGTCACCTGCTCATGATACGCCTTGGTATCAACATTAGAATTACCTAACTCAGCCAGGTTTGCAGAAGCTTTTTCAAAAGCACTATTCAGCGTATCGAAACCCGCAGTAGCAGATTTTACTCTTGTGCTAAACTCGTTTGTTGCAATGGATGCATCTGCTACGTTTGAAATAGTGGCTACCTTGTCGCCGAATGTACGCAATCCTTCACCTAAGCTTCCGATCAGTTCAGGACCAATTTTAGCATCTGCAAGCATATTATCTAAAGCGGCAGTTGCAGAAGGGCTTGCAGCAACGTTGCTATTACGTACACTTACCTGTGCAGCAGGACCATCGTAATCATCAGAAAGCTCCGGATATACTTTATGCCATGCCGGTTCTGGTTTTGGAGGAAAGAAACCTGTAAGGAAAAATAAGAACGCCTCAATCCCTAACCCCGCACCTATCATGTAATTTCCATAAACTCCACCTAAGTGAAGAATTTTAAACAGCGCTCCAATAATTACCACACTGGCACCCCATGAAATTGAAACATGTAACCAATCGAATTTTTTCTTTCCAGCCATAAATAGTTTAATCGTTTTGTAGAATTGTAAATAAAATAAAATCGGAATAAATTAACGTTTGTCTTTAATATCTCTACCAGGGAAGTGAGTTACACAACGAAATCCAATGTAAGATTTTGCTGTATCCTGATATTCGAACGCACGGGTTGAATTTTGAAGGAAATACCCGATATCTTTCCATGAACCGCCGCGGATCACTTTTCTTTTCATCACTTCCGGATCACTTGCTTTAGCTTCGTAATTAAAGGTCGGGTTCAAGTCATGAACAAAAGTGGATGCAGATTCGTCAAAAGCTGAAGCTGTCCATTCTGAAACATTGCCCGCCATATTGTATAACCCGAAGTCGTTGGGGAAATATGATTTAACATTTACTGTAAAGGCCCCACCATCATCAATGTAATTTCCTCTGCCGGGCTTAAAGTTAGCCATCAGACAGCCTTTTGCGTTACGGATATAAGGCCCGCCCCAGGGGTAGTCATTTCCTATCCTTCCGCCTCTGGCAGCATATTCAAATTCTGCTTCTGTTGGCAGTTCGTAAGGTAAGCGGCTTAAACGCGGCATTTTACGACTTGTTGCATATCGCTCATATAAACGTGTACGCCATACAGTAAAAGCACGTGCCTGACGCCAGGTAACACCTACAACAGGATAATTATCAAACGCGGGATGCGAAAAATAACCTTCTGTAAGCGGTTCGTTCTGTGCATAAGCAAAATCAGCAAGCCAAACCAGCGTATCCGGATATACGGCAACTGTATCACGAAGAATGAAATCTGAACGTTTCTTTGTAGGATCACCACGGAAATTAGCGGCCTCCCGCTGCTTCATAATAGCAAAGTTGTATTTCAATAAGCGCACATCCACCTCATTGCGGTCGAAAATGCGGTCATCTCCCTGGTAATACATTCCCTGCAGCTTGTTGGCATTTGCCTGGCTTTTCTTTCCGCTCCAGATAGCAGATCCGTTTCCGACTTTTTTCCAATCAATATATTTAGGGGCAGCTGCGTTATTCGCATTCCCCTTAGTTTTCATATAGAATTTCGGATCCTGGAGATAATTTGTAATTGCGATAGAGTCACGCACCCAGTTAACGAACTGACGATATTCACTGTTGGTGATTTCGGTTTCGTCCATATAAAAAGCCTGAACTGTTACCTGTTTATTCTGGGCAATCTGTGCGAATGTGATATCCTGGTCTGTCTGGCCCATTACGAATGTTCCTGCCGGAATATAAACCATCCCCAACGGAATGTTATTATTCTTCAGCTTCTTGTTTCGAACACCTACCAGTTCCCCACCTGATCCTCTTCCACAACCACTGGAAATTGCTGCAAAAGCTGCGAGAGCGATAATGTAAAGTTTTCTCATTTTTTATTTACAGGCTTTTATACCCAATAAAATCGTTTCGAATATATTAAAAAAAAAAGATTTGAAATTACAAAAACAAAAACGCTTTGTAGTTGTACCTGACACTTTTACTATGATTTCTGCAAAATAAATTTTATATTTTTAAAAGAACAGGTAAATTCCAATAAACTTTTCTTTTTGAAAACACCTCTGATACGGAATTGCAATTACAAAGGTTTCTATAAAAGTAAATTCGGGAAAAGATTTTAATAGTTTTGTATAACTCCGAGCAAAAACTATTTGTTAACCTGCTTGATATACTGTTCGATAGCCATTGTCATGCTGGGAGCATTTGGCGTTGGAGCCGGAATATCAAGAATAAGATTATACTCTTTAATTGCCTTATGTGTGCTGGCTCCAAAAGCGGCTATACGGGTATTGTTTTGCTGAAAATCTGGAAAGTTCTTATATAAAGACTGAATGCTGGAAGGACTGAAGAAAGCAATTACATCGTAAAATACTTCTCTCAGATCAGAAAGATCACTGCATACGGTCCTGAATAAAACAGCAGGCGTAAAATCATATCCGTTTTCCTGCAAAAATTTCTGAGTTTCTTCAGCAGCAACATCCGAACAGGGATAAAGAAACTTTTCGCTGGCATGCTTTTTTAACACTTCAGCAAGGTCGGAAGCAGTTTGTTTTCCGAAAAAGATCTTTCTCTTACGGTACTGGATGTATTTTTGAAGATATAAGGCAATTGTTTCAGAAAGACAGAAGTACTTCATCTCGGCAGGGACTTCATAACGCATTTCCTCGCAAATACGAAAAAAGTGATCAGCGGCGTTTCTGCTTGTAAAAATAACGGCTGTGAAGTCAGCAAGGTTAATTTTCTCTTTTCTGAATTCTTTTGCAGGTACCCCCTCAACATGAATAAAAGAACGAAAATCAACTTTTACATTATATTTTTTTGCAAGATCAAAATAAGGTGATTTATCGGTATCAGGTTTTGGTAAAGTAACCAAAATACTTTTCACTTTTTTCTTTCGCTCGTCTGATAATTGCATATAATCTTTAAAACCTAAGTGCCTTAATTAGAATAACCAATGGGCAAATTTCGAGGGTGCAAATATACAAAAACAAATACACTTTAGGAAACCTGTAATTGGATAATATTATTGTTCCTGCCCGTAAGAACTGGATAAAAAATATTAAAACTACGGTTACAATAGCTATATAAATATAAATCTGAGCAAACCGGAAAGGGGTTAAACTAAATGCCACAACTAAAGGAAGGAACAGAATTGCAGCATTAAAATAGCTTAAAAACAGCACCGTTGCATATTCCTTAACCAGCTTCCTGATATCAAATATAAATCCTATAAGCCGGAGAATAGCTATCTTAAAAGTAAACAGTCCGATTACTAAAAGCGATACCGTTAGCAGCCACTGAAAACCACCCAGAAAATAAGTCAGTTCGAAATATTTGCCGCATAAATATAAAAAGGCACCTATTGTAAACCCGAACAATATATAAAGAAATAAAAATGACCAGGAACTAAAAAGATTCCCCTCTTTATTAATCTGCCCAAGTACACGGTTACTGTAAAAAGATTCAAGAATTAAGGAGAGTTCTTTTGAAAAAGTTTGTTTAAGAATGGCAAAGAAAAGCAACAGAAAAACAACGAAGCCCAAAAACCACTGCTCACCCTTGGACCGAATCCTGCCCTCCTTTAAACGGTTGGGTTTTAATGGAAACTTTTTGGCCCATGATTTAAAATCCCAGTTCTTCACGGTGTGTAACTGTACAAGGCTATCAACGAACTGATTGGGACGATTGGGATCCGGCCTTTTAATCCAAACCATGCTTACGGAATCTGCAATTGCTTTTAAAGAGTCCTGTACCGCTTTAATAGAATCCTGTTTCTGCTTATACAAAGCCAATGCAGCAGAATCAGAAGAATAATATCGCTTAAACGTGTTACGGGAAACAGAAGCGGAAGTATCTGTTTGCGCCGATGCCTGGATAGTGAAGCAAAAAATTATAGAAACAAATATGGCCAGCTTAAAACGCATATAACAGATACAAACTCTTTTACTTCTTCAAAAGTACCCAAAATATCAAAATTAAGGGATACCTTTTACAGGAAATGGTCCTGATGCCTATAGAAATATTATTTCAATCCGTTTAAACTATACTGCCCTAATGTGGTTATACCTTTATGGATACATTGGCAATTCAGGTAATGCTGAAAGACGGTTCTGTTACGGACTACGAAGTACGGAATGAAAGAGACGGGGAAACTTATGAAGTTTTGCAGAATGGAAAATCAGTGGCATTATTTCAAAGTGAGGGAAGCGGCTGGAAAATGCTGGAAAATCCGGAGAATATCGACACCGACCTGCGGGATAGAATTATGAATCAGCTAAACGGACTAAGAAGGTAACGAATGAAAAAGAGGAAGTTAAGTAACTTCCTCTTTTTATTCTTAAAGCCTACTTCTATAAACTCAAGTATTCTCTCTCCCGCCGCCCTTCAAATCTTTATCGAGTTCTATTTCTGATTTAGTTTTATCGATGTTTTCCCGAAAGTTTTCGATAATGTTGGAATCCTGGTATTTAACCTGATCGCTGTTCATATCTCCGTGACTTCCTGCTTCAAAAGCCCGTTCTTCACTACCCGGCGGGTTATCGCCTAACTGATTTTTATTTGCGGGGCCGTTATCCGGAACCGGCATTCCCTCTCCTTCTGCTGAGGTTCCCTGAGTTCTCCCTAAAATCGAATCACCCATATTCTCAGTTGTTGTGATACTTCCTGAAGTTTCGTCAAGTTCTTCGTTATCTTTTCTTATTCTTTCCGTCAAATCGTTAGTATCAGTTCCTTGATTATTTTGATCATCGGGCTGAAGGAAATCCTCTTCTGCACCCAAATTTTGATTATTTTCCATATATGTTCTGTTAACTATTTAAAAGAACAGAACGGAAAACTATTTGTTCAAAAAATTATCCTTCCTGAAACTGAAAAATCAATTTTCCCTGAACTGACGAATACGTATCGGATACAGCATTAACAATGTCATTCTGATTATGGTCTTTTGCTTCTTTCTTAAAAGCCTCCATAATTGCTATAGATTGCTGAATAGTAAACTTATTATTTTGCTGCTCCTCTTCACTCAGGCTTGCCAAATAACGAACTTCGCTTGCCAGAAAATCCACCGCACTCTTTGCTAACGAGTAGGTCCAGGAAGTTTCTCCAAGCTGATTTAAGCTAACCGTAGCCCTGTATTTATCAATAGTATCTGCAATGCTGTAATTTCTTAGGGGCAAATCAGACAAGGCTTTTTCTATAACCTCTCGGGCCAGTGTGGTTTTACCTTCAAAAATCAGATTCTCAGTTAAGGTATTCATCGTATTCCAGGTTATTTTAGCTACTCTCCTCGATTCGGGATCAAGATTGGCTGCTTTATTAAATGAATCGAGTTTAAACTTTTGCATCACATTCGCATACAAAGCAGTTGTATTGGTAAGCTCAGATTTATCCCGCTCGTCTTTCACATCCCGTTTTAACGGCAATAAACGATAAGCGTAACCTTCCAGGTACAAATAGCGGTCTAATCCGAAATAACTATCCTTAGACAGGGATACTGTAAAATATACCGGGCGCTTCCAGTTGTTATGAGCGATGATATCCATCATAGCAAGGTCTGCCCTTGTAACTATATTTTTCCCGTAACTCCATTCTATTTTTGAACTTAATTGAGATAATTGTGCTTTGGTAACTGTACCGGTTTTTAATACCTGTTCAGGATTAACTGTTAAATGAAACTTCTTTGTAGGAAGAAAATTAGATTTAGAACCATCCTGCATTGTAACCATATCTTGCTCGTTATCGGAGGTAAGTACTTCAAGAATTTTACTCAGTTCAACAGAATCAGTTAATCCATAATCTACATAAGGCATTACATCCCTCACCCCATCAACATATTTGTTTGCAGGCATTGTTACAGGCAAAGGGGCGGAGGTGTATAATTTTTCTTTTAACTTATCGATATAAGAAGGATTGAATAAGAGCTGCAGATTGACAATGCGTACATCCGGACGAACACCTTCAACTTCCTGTGCATACCACAAAGGATAGGTATCGTTATCGGCATTGGTAAAAAGTATTGCGTTTGGAGCGCAGGATTGCAGGTAATTTACCGCCATGTCGTGGGCTACATAGTTCCCGGAGCGATTGTGGTCATCCCATCCCTGGTAAATCATTATAAACGGAGCTGCAGCAAAACAAACCAGAAAAGCGAAAGATGAACTAAAGGCTGCGGGAGAAAACCGCCGCACAATGTCTCTAATTCCTAAAACTCCCAGCCCTATCCAGATGGCAAACGTATAAAATGACCCTACGTAAGCGTAATCACGTTCCCGAACCTGTATGGGGTTCTGATTTAAATACAACACAATTGCAATGCCTGTAAAAAAGAACAGCAGACTTACCACAAGTCCATCTTTCCGGTTTCTTTTAAACTGATAAACGAGCCCTATTAATCCGAGAATAAAAGGCAAGGCATAGAACTTATTATGCCCGGCATTCTTGGTTATCGATACGGGCAATTGTTCCTGATTTCCTGAATATAGATTATCAATAGCTTTAATACCGGTAATCCAGCTTCCGTTCCTGTCATTTCCGAAGCCCTGTTCGTCGTTTTGCCTACCGGAAAAGTTCCACATAAAATATCTCCAGTACATAAATCCTAGCTGATACGAACTAAAAAACTGAAGATTATTGTAGAAACTTGCTTTTTCATTAGCAGAAAGTCCTAACCAGTTTTGATAAAAAGCAATATGATTATCATCATCGCTATAAATACGGGGGAAAACAGAATTTCTGTCATATTGCGGAACTAACTTTTCCCCTTTTACCTCGTACTTGTTTTCGCCTTTGCGATACAAATTACCGTCTTTTTTACTGCCGATGTATTCTGAGTCGAAATATTTTCCGTACAATAAAGGCCTGTCTCCGTATTGCTCCCTCCCCAGGTAACCAAGTAACGAAAAGGCATTATCCGGATTACTTATATTGATGGTTGTTTTGGCATTTGCACGGATCAAAATCATCGCGTAGGAAGAATAACCTAATAAAATAAACGTAAGGCAAACCAGACCCAGATTTAGCGCCGCTTTTTGTTTTTTATTCGAATAGATTATTCCAAAAGTGATGGTGGAAATAAGCAGAATAACAAATACCAAAGCACCCGTTCCGAAAGCAAAGTGCAGGGAATTAACAAAAAACAGTTCTAATTTTGAGGCGAAAAGGACCAGGTATTGAACAATTCCATATTGTATAAAGGCCAAAATTGCACATCCTGCCAAAAAAGCAAGAAATATTCCTTTGGCGCTTGCTTGTTTATTTTGCCTAAAGTAATAAATCAGTACAATAGCTGGACCTGCCAGCAGGCTTAATAAATGGATCCCTATTGATAACCCGATGATATAAGAAATTAAAACAAGCCATTTATCTGCATTGCTTTCTTGTGGAGAGGATTCCCATTTTAAAATCGCCCAGAAAACCACTGCAGTACATAAGGAAGATAAGGCATATACTTCTGCCTCAACCGCCGAGAACCAAAAGGAATCAGAAACTGCAAATGCCATCGCTCCGACAGCTCCGGCCGCAATTATTGTAAAAACATCATGGGAATTTAATTCTGTTTCCTTTTTTATTAATTTGAGTGCAAGGGCTGTTATGGTCCAGAACAAGAACATAATGGTTGCCGCACTTGCCAGGGCAGAACTTATGTTTACCCAGAAAGCAACTTGCGTTGGTTCGGCAGCAATCATGGAAAATATTTTTGCCAGCATCATAAACAAGGGAGCGCCGGGCTGATGCCCGACCTGAATTTTATAGGCAGTAGCAATAAATTCGCCACAATCCCAAAAGCTTACAGTAGGCTGCAGCGTTGCTGTATAAATTACAAATGCAGCAAGAAAACAAAGTACTCCAACCAGGTTGTTAAGAGAGGCAAAACTTTTCATCGGAATAATTTTAGCTTGATAATGTAATAGTTAGATAAAGCTATCATTATTCTTTGAAGAATAAGAGAAGAAGTTTAATGCAATTCTTTAATTTCCTTTTGCAGGATCATTCCGGGTGGAAAAACAATTGTAAACACCGTTCCAACATTTACTTCCGACTGAACCTGTAAATCAATATCATGATAATTTACAATGCTTTTCACAATAGCAAGTCCTAAACCGTAACCGGGGCTTTTAGACAAATTTGCTTTCCGAAATCGTTCGAAAATAGAATTTAACTGCGATTCAGGCACGCCTATTCCTGTATCGGCAATCTTTATTTCGTACTGATTTTTCACATTAAATGTATCTGTGATTTTTATTTCGCCATCAGCTTTATTGTATTTAATGGCATTGTTAATTAAGTTATAGAAAAGTTGGAACAGGAGCGTTTTATTGCAATTTATAATAGTAGCTGCAGCCCGAAGCTCCATGCTTATTTTAATTTGTTTTTCTTCCAGTCGGTGGCCGATTTCTTCGATAATTTCTTCGATAAGGGCGGAAACAGCAATACTATCTTTTTTTACGAATTGTTCGTTTTCTATCCTCGAGATCAATAAAAGAGAGTTTACAATTTTTTTAAGCCGGTTGAGCGACTTCATCATCTCAATTAAACGCTGCTGGACCGTTTCATTTACCTCTTCATGAAGCATCAGGTTTTCAATTTTGCTTTGCAGGATACTGATTGGAGTCATCAACTCATGAGAAGCATTTGCTGTAAACTCCCGTTCTTTTTCAAAAGCTTCGTTTATCTGATCCATCAACAGGATCAATGAATTATCGAGGTACTTAAAATCAATAGTAGATGTTTTAACTGGCGAAACATCCTCATTAAAGGGAAACCGCTGGTTAACAAGCTTGGTTTTTATTATAAGCCCTAGCGGCTTTACCAAAAGCCGGGTAACTAATATATCTATTAAAAGGGTTATTAAAACCAATCCGATCAATACATATAAAGCAATTTTTTGCAAGGGGCGATTATACTGATCGATGGTTGCTGTGGTTTTACCAATTTCGAGCAGGTAATTCTGCTTATCGGCCTTAAAGGAGTGGCTTAAAATCCGGTAAGTTAGCGTATCCTGTTCCACAATGCGCTGAGCAGTTTCTATCGTGTCAATCCGAATTGTTGTTTCCACAGGCTCCAGTGCTATGTACTCTTCCTTAAGCATCGTATAACTACCGTAGCTTTTTTCGCCTTGCAAATAAAAATCCACCCCATTTTTTGAAACTACATCCATTACTTTCTGCTGCTGTTGCCGCAAATAATAATTGGTGTACTGAAAAGCAATTCTTTCAACAAGGGCAGGCAATATAAGAACGAACAGCAATACAATTGCCAGCTTAGAGATGGTAATGAAAAAGGTTAATTTATTAACTAACTTCAATCCTGTTTTTTTATTTTATAGCCTACTCCGCGTACGGTTTCTAACCATTCTGTGGGTCCGTATGTACCTAACTTTTTACGGATATTTTTTATATGCGCATCAATATAGTTAGAGTCGTTATCATCATCGGCAAAATTCCCCCAAATATGTTCACTTAGCTGAGAACGTGTCAACGGTCGGTTTTTATGCAACAACAAATAGCTTAACAGGTCGAATTCCTTTCGGGAAAGCTCTATTTCTATACCACCATGTTCTGCTATTCTTTTCTGAAGGTCAATATTAAACTCGCCTATCGGGATGATATGCTGCTGAAGGCCGAATTTGCGACGGGAAATGGCGTGCATGCGAGATTGCAGTTCAAGCAATGAAAAGGGTTTTGGTAAATAGTCATCAGCTCCAAGGTCCAATCCTTTTATGCGATCTTCAATATTTCCACGTGCAGTTAGAATTATATAAGCAGCATTTGGATTGTACTTTTTTGCCTGCTGCAACACATTCAACCCATCGTCATCAGGCAAGCCAAGATCTATGAGGATAAAATCATAAAAATTATCTTCAACTTTATCCACTCCCTGCTTGGCTGTATGAGCCAGATCGCAGATATAAAAAGCTTTCTTCAAAAATGCTTCTATTTCGTACGCCAGTGTTTTTTCGTCTTCAACTATCAGTACTTTCAATGCTTAAAATAAATAATAAAAACTGAGGTTAAGAAAATAGCGGGGTTTGTTTGAATAGCTTGCTACTTTCTTTCCCAGAAATGATACCTGATTGCCAACTTCTATACTGTAATGATCCCGATTATACGCTACGGGCAATTTCAAATTATAAGATATGAATTCAAAGCTTTGCGTAGCAACTGTAGTAGTTTTACTCTTTTTAGATTTTCCCTTCCTTTTCGTTGTATAGGTTCTGTAGAAATGCTGTGTACCTCCTACTAATTCAATAGCGGGCTCTAACGAGATATAATCCTTTTTAGTAAGTAAACTCCCCAGATCAATAAATTTCGAGTTAGTAAATGTTAAAAACAAGTCTTTTTCTTCCCCATAGGCATAATCAGCGTTTAGCATGGTATTAAACCATTTCAACTCATATTCTAGAGAGGCACTCGCCATGTTATCATTACCTGCCTGAAGTAAAGGCGAACTTGGAGGATAAAAGGAATACGAATAACTCACGCTTCCGTTTAAAGACTTGGCCAGGGCAAAATCATAACCAATACCTAAAATACTTACCGATGATCCGCCACCTGCATTTAAAAGCTTATAAGCGCCGCCGGAAAGCCACACGCCGTTGGGAAATGTTACGGAAGCATTTGTTAAAATATAAGGAAGTTTTTCATCTGTTGTTTGCCCGTAATAATTTGCATTATTACTGAACTGAGCGGCAAAAATTACAGTAACAGGAGGTTTTTGGGTTTTTAACGTATCTATTGCGGCAATACTTTTTAAGGATAAAACAGATAAAAAACTTAAAAAGATGTAGTTCATCCCTGATTATTAATTAGAATCGCATTTTTACTGACCTGAATTGCTTTGTTTTAGGTTTTGCCCCTTTAATCGTTTTACCTTTTGTCCCACCGCTTATTGTACGAGGTTTTAGCTGCCTCCTCGATTTAGGCACTTCTTTTATTTCAGGTTTTTTTTTCGGCACCTGCCTTACAGGCTTTTTTTGTACTGTCGTTTTCTTCGGCGCTAACTGATTACCTGTCTTTTTTACTGCAGGCTGACTAACTTTCTTTCTTGGTACAGACTGGCTAACTTTCTTCTTTGGTACCTGCTGAGTTACCTTCTTCTTAGGCACTTGTTGAATAACCTTTTTTTTAGGTGCCGCCTGATTGATTTTCTTTTTATGTATCTGCCGGATACCGCGTTTTTTGGGCAACTGCTGCTTAAAACGCTTTTTAGGCATTTTCTGTGCAGGCCCCGGCCCTATCTTCAAAACAAATTCATTCTCCCCATAATTACCTGCAATACTTAAAGAATGTTTGGCAAAAAGCAATACAGGGAAAACTTGTAAACATATTAGCAGAAACAGGCCACGGAACAAAGCAGAATGAGTCATGAGTTGTAAAATTAAGGAAAGTTTGCCTGATAAGAGGCAAACTTTCTGTAGTGAAGAAGTATATATGTAGAAGCCTTACAATACACTAAAACCTTAAGCAGCGCATTGGTCGGGCGAAATTGCAATCTGGAAAGGCAGCTTTACTTTAGCAAAGCTGCGCTGTCCTTCGTACATCCTTTTCCAATCAAAAATTCAATTGATTTTATTCAAATAACACTCGCTAAGATGAAAACAAGATGAAATTTGAAATATTTTTTCTCTTTTTCGAAAGAAGCTATAAGAAAGAGGATTTAAAGGACTTAGTCTATTTTTTCTGCTGTAATCCGGGTAGATTCCTGTGCCATTGTTTCAAAGACCAGTTTCTTCGAATTGATTTCTTTAATAAGAAAGGGTATTGGGCGAGTAGTACCGCCAGGTAAATCTTCTGTATAACGGATAATATTTCCTTCCATTTTAAATTTTCCGTGAGAAAGGATTTTTCCTCCCCACATAATTACCAGCTTTCCATCTTCAGAAAACCGGATGGAAGGCGATTGCTCCGCTACTTCCTGCGCTGAAAGGTTTTGAGAAGGATCATGAAGCTCTTCCACTTTTAAATACTTCCATTCTCCGTATAAATCACCTGTATTTATTCCCGAACTGCAGGAATTGATCCAGAATACGGCCAAAAGAATAAAAAAATAAATGCTTCTTTTCATCAGCTTCAAAGATAGAAACACATTTGCTTAATCCATATTGTATAGATTAACCTTTGCAATTTAATTGGTGTAACCTGCTAAAAGTCCTCCTCCGGGTAAAATCTTTATAATAAATTCCTCAATTTAGCGGCCGGAAATGAAGGCATGGAAGAATTGATAAATACAATCGAATCCCTTATTGAGAACGGGAAGGAGCAGGAGCTTGGAAAATTTCTTGATAGCCTTAATATTTCGGAGGTTGGTCAGCTTATTGAAGATTTCGATGATTACGGGCCAAAGATTATCGAAATGCTATCTATGAACCGGGCAGTGAACGTGTTCAGAATCTTAAACTTCCCTACTCAGGAACGGATAATAAAAAAATTATCAAGCAAACGTATCTCAGGTTTAATAAACGGGCTTCCTCCCGATGATCGTACCGCACTTTTCAGTGAACTTCACGGCGATACTGTAAAAAACCTGATCATTCTGCTGCCTGCCGAAGACCGTAAAGAAGCGCTTTCCCTTTTAGGGTATCCGGAGGAGAGCGTAGGGAGATTAATGACCCCCGATTACATCGCCGTAAAGGAAGACTGGAATGTAGGCAGGGTTCTGGAGCATATACGCAAATTCGGCAAGAACTCAGAAACGATTGACGTTATTTATGTAATTGATGATAAAGGAGCGCTTTTAGATGATATCAGGATAAGACAGGTTTTGTTAGTAAAACCCGAAACTCCTGTGCGTAAATTAATGGACAACCGTTTAATAGCTCTTACCGTAGATGAAACGCAGGAAGAAGCTATTAATACGTTCCGGATGAACAACAGGGTAGCGCTCCCGGTTATTGACAATGAAAATATTCTTTTAGGTATTGTTACCATCGATGATATTTTATGGATAGCAAACGAAGAATATACAGAAGATATTCAGAAAATTGGCGGAACCGAAGCATTAAACGAACCGTACCTTGATATTCCATTAATACAGCTGGTAAGAAAACGGATCGGCTGGCTGGTAATTTTATTCTTAAGTGAAATGCTTACCGCTACGGCAATGGGCTTTTTTGAAGATCAGATTGCAAAAGCCGTGGTTCTGGCACTGTTTGTTCCGTTAATTATTTCGAGCGGCGGCAACAGCGGTTCTCAGGCATCTACCTTAATTATCAGGGCAATGGCATTGGGCGAAGTAACTTTATCTGACTGGTGGCGGGTAATGCGCAGGGAAATACTTTCCGGACTTTTACTGGGACTCGCCCTGGGAATTATCGGTTTTTTACGCATTTACGCCTGGACGTTTTTTACAGATATTTACGGTGAGCACTGGCTGCTGATTGCACTTACAGTTGGGTTAGCGCTGATAGGTGTTGTTCTATGGGGATCCCTTGCCGGTTCTATGCTGCCATTACTGTTAAAAAAGCTGGGAGCAGACCCTGCTACATCTTCAGCACCTTTTGTAGCAACATTAGTTGATGTAACAGGCCTTGTTATTTACTTTTCCATAGCCTTGGTTTTAATGCAGGGAATCTTACTTTAAACAGAAGATTTCAAGAAAAATCAAACTGTTTACTTAAAATTAGCTTACATTTATAGTAGCTAATCCTATCTCCTATGGAAATACCACAATATGAAATCATTTGTATAAACAAGCCTGCTAACGGTACTTACAGTGATATTACTGCCTTTGGGTACCAGGACTACGACGGTAAAAGTTATATTATATCAAAAGACGAAGCGGTGCGTATAATTGAGGAAAAAGAAGCGGAGTTTTTTGTTCAAGTCGGAAATCACGAAATACTGCTTCAGATAGAGGAAAAAGATGGCAGCAAATGCCTTAAGATTCCTTTAGATAATCACCAGCGGGATCAGCTATCCATGCTAAGAGAATGTAAACCGGTGAAAAAATAAATAGTTAAATTTGTTTTATACCGGAATGTTATGTTGAATTGTATGTCAGGAATTTAAAACTCCCGTTATAAGTCCCTATCTTCATACAATGAACGAAAAGCTATCCCGCAAAAACTTTATCAAATCGTCTCTTTTAGTTGCCGCTAATCTTTCGGTAGCTATGAATTTTATCGCGGAAGAAACAGGTGCTACAGAACTGAATAATACACTTTTACCTTTGTCATCATCCAATGCAGAAAAACCAAAGATCTGTATCTTTTCAAAACACCTTCAGTGGTTAAACTACAAAGATATGGCTGAACTGGTAACCGAAATAGGTTTTGATGGCATAGACCTTACTGTACGAAAGGGCGGTCATGTGTTACCTGAAAAGGCAGTTGAAGATTTACCAGCAGCGGTTGAAACTGTTAGAAAAGCAGGAGTTGATGTGTTTATGCTGAGTACAGACATACAAAATGCGAAGGAGCCTTTTACAGAAGAAATATTAAAAGCCGCAGCGGCTAAACACATTAAATATTACCGTACAGGCTGGTTTGAATATAAAAATGATACGACAATTCAGGATAATCTGGCTATGATTAAAGAGCAGTTTTCAGGATTGTCTGAATTAAATAAAAAACACGGAACCTGCGGAGTGTATCAGAACCATGCCGGTGCTAATTTCGGTTCGCCTGTGTGGGATTTGTGGTTAGCTATAAAAGATTTTCATCCTGATTTGATTTCCTGTCAGTACGATATCAGGCATGCTACTGTTGAAGGCGCCAATTCATGGCCCCTGGGTTTAAACATTCTTAAGAACAATATCAGAACGCTGGATATTAAGGACTTTCGCTGGGAGAAAAACAACAACAATCAATGGCAGGCGAAAAGTGTCCCCTTGGGAGAAGGTATGGTAGATTTTAAAAAATACTTCAGCCTTATTAAACAATATAACATTTCAGGCCCTATGAGCCTGCATTATGAGTACCCGCTTGGCGGAGCAGAAGAAGGTGCAAAAAAGATCAGTATTTCGACTAAAGAGTTTGTTACAGCAGTAAAAAAAGATCTTCTTTATTTAAAAGAACTGTTAAAAGAAGCTGAAATTTTATAATTTATCCGTTTCGGATTCTTAGTTTCGCCAAAAAAAATTGATTTCCATACTCCAGTATCAGATAGAATTTCATGGATTTCTAATTATCCTGCTGGTTGCCTTGTTGTCTGGAATGTCAAAAACGGGTGTACACGGTGCCGGCATTTTATGTGTTCCGTTAATGGCTATTGTGTTTGGCGGTCATGCTTCGAGCGGCCTCTTATTACCCATTATTATTCTTGCAGATATTTTCGGTGTGGTTTATTACCACCGGCATGCAGACTGGAAATCGCTTAAGCGTTTGCTACCGTGGTCGATACTTGGAATAATAGCAGGCACTATTACCGGCAATCACATTAACGATGCTGTTTTTAAACTGATTATGGCTGTTATCATTATTGTAAGTCTTGCAATAATGATCTGGCTGGAGAAAGCCAAGAAAGCCACTATGCCCGATTCTGCAGGCATTGCATTATTTATGGGCGTTGCAGGAGGCTTTACTTCTATGGTAGGGAACCTGGCAGGAGTTGTAATGGCGCTTTATTTCCTGTCAATGCGGCTCCCTAAAAACACTTACATTGGAACTACAGCCTGGTTTTTTATGATTATAAACTGGCTGAAAGTACCTTTCCATGTTTTTGTCTGGCATACAATAAACCTCAACACTTTCCTGCTTGCGACCATTACGTTGCCAGCTATTTTAGCCGGAGCTTATCTTGGAATTAAGATCACACAAAAATTATCGGAAGCAGTTTACCGCTGGTTCATCATTAGCATGACGTTCGCAGCGGCTGTTTTTATGCTTTTTTAACAATAAACAGATTTGCGCCTATTTATCTTAATACTTCCTACCTGATACTTGCTACTTAATACTCCAACTAAATATCTTCAGAATCGTACACTACAACCTTTGACCAGAGCGAAGAGTTCTCTTCCACAAATTTTAAATGTATCGGATCTACCTGATAGCTGTCCTGATCGGCCTTGTTTTTGAAGAAGAGCATCCACGAAACTGAATATGAGCGATCAATAACATCCCTGTTAGTTGAAGATGGCAAGCCGATGTGAAATTCTTTAATAGTTTTAACCTTCGAAAGCTTTTTTAAAGCTTCAATAAGCTTTTCTTTGTCTTCCTGGCTGTCAGGATTCTTTAACCAAAAATAAACATGATGTATAAAAACTTTATCTGGTGCCATAGCAAATGATGTTTTTCCAAAAAGTGTTGTAATTCCTGTAACTGCTGCAGCTTTTGCGGCAAAAGAGAGAAATCCCCTTCTGGATTGTTTTGAAATCATAAAATTATCTGAATGTAAGGTGTAAAAATAAAGAGAAAGCCGGGAAATAAAAATTTTCCAGCCTTTGTGTACAGTAAATGAGAAAAACAGGATTAAATACTTACTCCTAATCCGTTGAACTGTTTGGAGAATCGCCATTCTCGGCAGTATCAGAACGACCAGCATTTGTTCCGGGCGCAACGCTGTCTGACGTTTGGGCTGGTGTACTGTCAATGGTGTTCATACCGTCTTCCTGACCAGTTCCCTGAGAATTTTTTGGTTCTGAATTACATGCAAATGCAGTCATTGCAATTACAGAGATCAACATTATCTTTTTAAGATGTTTCATAGGTAGCAAATAACTATAGTTCAACTTCTGTAAAAGTATATTGTTTTGAGATTTCAAAAAGAAGCTATCTGCTTAATTTAAAAATATCCTGCAAAATTCATGTTCATTTCATCTTTCCGCCGTTTTTTCATATAAAAGAATATGTTTATGAGAAGAATACTTTTAATTGGAACAATATTTTTAGTCACTATTTTTTGCAGCGAGAGTAAAGCGCAGGTACATGTAGATATAAACATCGGGCAGTCGCCTGTGTATGTAACGCCTGTTCCTGTAAGTCGCGTTGACTATTATTATTTACCTGATGTTCAGGCATACTATTATGTTCCCACCCGCCGGTATTACTATTTCGATGATGGTGTATGGATTTCACGGACTTCATTACCAGGAAGATATCGGGATTGCAATGTATATCGTGTAAGACATGTTCCTGTTTATGAATCGAGGCCCTATTTGCGTCATGCATATTACCGTCAGAAGTACGAAGTAAGGAATGTATCTTACAGGTATTCGAATTCTAAGGGGAATGGGCATCATGGAAAAGGAAATGGTCATTCAAGAGGAAAAGGCCGCCATTAAAAAGAAAAAGCAGCTTGTGAATATGTAGAAAGATGCATATTCACAAGCCTGCTATCATCTCCTGAGAAAAACTCTTTTCAGTCTTTTAAAAGTCCCTTTCCAAAGTCCCCCGTCAATCTGGATTCTACGATCGGTAGTCCAAACCATCGCCTTGATATTTTTAACATAAAAAAGTTTTCCAAAACCTTTGTTTCGTAACTTCCATGCCAGATATCCATCTTCATTTGTACCCGGAGGGTGATTAAAACAATCTACCTGTAATCCCTGCTCACGGCGGAACCCGGAGTTAAACCCGTATACATTTACCGCTTCATCTTTGATATATTTATTCAGCAGCCGGGTCAGATCGGCAAAGTATTCGTAAAAAAAATAGGTAAAACGGCCGGTGCTCCCGATAGGAATAAAAGAAAAACGTCCATAAGTTAACGCTACTTCAGCAGTATCTAAAGGTTTTACCATTTCTTCAATCCAGTCTTTAGGGTAAATGGTATCTGCATCCGCATTAAGAATGTACTTACCGCGGGCATACGTCAGGCCTGCATTACGTGCAGGTGTAATTCCCTGGATTGTTTCTGTAATGCAGGTAACTCCGCATGCTTTAACCAGGGCTTCCGTATTATCTTTCGAATTATTATTCACTACAATAATTTCAACAGACCGGGAAGTTTGATTATGACAAAGAGAAGCCAGCGTTTGTACAATATTTTCTTCTTCGTTATATGCAGGCATAACCACAGAAACTTCCGGATCACCCTTTAATAAAGAAGAATAAGCAGTTCGGGTGGATTCAATAAGCGTTTCTGGCGCTTTTCCCTGGCTCCAGAACTGGTGTATATAATCAGGAATAGTAATCGGGCGCATGTAAGATTAAATAAGAGAACTAATGTAACTAATAGAATCAGAAGTTTTAACCTTATAGCTGTATGAGTATAAAAAGTTTCATTAATTTCTTCTACAGCACGAAATTTATTGCTTATCAAAATAACGTATCCTATAGGCATTCCTCGCTGTTTCTGCCAGCTTATTAATTAACCTGTAATTGGCTACTGCACCTACTGCGGCCCCTATTACAGGAATTAATTGTGCCATTTTAGCCAGATCAATATAATCGCGGTATTCTTGTTGAAATGTCCGCCAGTCGAAGTCTTCTACATTCTCCGGGAGCGTCTCTTTATACAACGGCCAGTCGGCTAAAAGTTGGTAAACCTCTTTTCGTCTTTTAGCACTTGAAAAAGCCAGCTGAAAAACATACAAGATATATAACCTTTCTTTATAATCTTTCACATCGTACCCGTATAACGCAGCTATGTCAAAGAGCAGTTTTATTTTTATCCCAATTAACAAGGGAAAATCAGCAAGGCCCAGTAGGATTCCGCCTGCACCCGTAAGTGCACCTTCGGTTGCGGCCGTTTTTTTATAAAAATCAACCTTCTCCCTGATATGGGCTTCCCTATATAATAACGAACCTTCTTTCAGTACAGCAGTTGTGGTATATTTTGCTCCAAACAACACTGCTTCTATCATTTTCTGAATGGTAACCGTTATTACTTTATGCACCTTTTCAGGAATGAAGTTATTCAGTCTGTTTTGTACTTTTTTTGACAGGCTATCGAACAAAGATGGATTTTCCAGCATTTTTCGCTGCCATCTTTGTAATTCCTCCAAGGCTGCGGTTTCATAACTTGTCATCCTTAAAAATCTTTGAAGGAAAATTAGCTCTTTTAACAACAGGAGATGGATAAAAAAATAAAATACCGGATTGGTTTCATACAGTTAAAAGCATCATTAATAATTAAAAACTAGAATTTCAGGTTTACTTAATATAGAAGATTACAGCTAATTTATGTAATCTGTTTATATTTCAGATCTTTCTTTCTCTTGATTTTTTATCATCCTATCTTTGCAGAATCAATGGCCGGAATTTATCTTCATATCCCTTTCTGTAAAAAAGCCTGCCATTACTGTGATTTTCATTTCAGCACATCATTAAAGTACAAGGAGGAAATGCTGCAGGCCATGCACACCGAGATTGAGCTGCAAAAAAGCTTTCTTCATGGTGCTCCCATAGAAACTATTTATTTTGGTGGTGGTACTCCCTCTGTTCTGGATGCTTCTGAAATCCAATCATTGATTGATAAAATTGCAAAATATCATACTGTTGCTTCCAATGCAGAGATAACGCTCGAAGCAAACCCTGATGACCTGGAGGCACCAAAGGTGAAAGAGCTTCGAAATACTGCCGTTAACCGTTTCAGTATCGGCGTTCAGTCTTTTTTTGAAGAGGACCTGCGCTGGATGAACCGGGCTCATACGGCACAGGAAGCAGAAAGCGCTGTAAAAAGGGTGCAGGACACAGGATTTGAGAACATCACAGTCGACCTTATTTATGGCTATCCGCTGCTTAGTGATAACAAATGGGAATCGAATATAAAAAAGGTTATTGCGCTTTCCATTCCGCACGTTTCTGCTTACTCAATGACGGTTGAGCCACAAACAGCACTTGCTTCCTTTATTCGTAAGGGAAAACAAATCCCGATGAACGAAGCCCAAAGCGCTGCACAATTTAAGTTGTTGATTTCTTTACTTCAGGAAGCGGGCTATGAACAGTATGAAATATCTAATTTTGCCAAGCCAGGCCATTATGCTGTTCATAACGCTAATTACTGGAAAGGAATTCCATATCTTGGAATCGGCCCTTCCGCACATTCTTTTAATGGAGAAACAAGGCAATGGAATATAACCAATAATGCAAAATATATTGATTCGCTGATAAAAGAAACGGTACCCGCAGAAGTAGAAGTTCTCTCTGTCCTCGACCGGATCAATGAATACATTATGACTTCCTTAAGAACAAGCTGGGGAATGAGCCTTGAGGAAATTGAACGGAGGTTTAGTTCCGATTACCGGCATATGATCCAAGCTAACCTGGAAGAATTTTTATCGAAAAACTGGGTAAAGAACGTTAATGGTATTATTACACTGACGGAAGAAGGGAAGCTCTTTGCCGATCATATTGCTTCCGAATTATTTCTTACTGATATATAATCATTTACAAAAAAACATCACTTTTTCTTTTATCTGAAAATCCGGATTTATTTCGTTTTCGTAATTCTTTTCAAACAACAGAAAAAAATATTATTAAAAATGAAAAGGATTTTCAAAACCGCAGTTGCAATAGCAGCTATTGCATTCAGCACACAAACTTTTGCTCAGCAAACCAAAATGGTAGGCGGAGCAGCCATGTATCCTACAAAAGATATTGTTGACAATGCCGTTAATTCAAAAGATCATACTACACTTGTTGCAGCAGTTAAAGCAGCTGGATTAGTAGAAACTTTAAAAAGTGCCGGGCCTTTCACTGTTTTTGCTCCCACAAACGAGGCTTTTGATATGTTGCCTGCCGGAACTGTAGAAACACTGGTAAAGCCTGAAAACAAAGCAACTTTAACTAAAATTCTTACTTATCACGTAGTGCCGGGGCATTTAAGTGCAAAAGATTTGATGAAAGCAATAAAAGCCGGAAAAGGAACAGCAGAATACACTACTGCCAGCGGTGATAAACTCTGGCTTATGGAAAAAGATGGAAAGATCTGGTTAAAAGACGAAAATGGAGGGACGGCACAAATTACTATTGCGGATGTTTTCCAAAAAAATGGAGTTATTCATGTAATTGACCATGTAGTTACTCCAAAATCATAAGTAGAGAAAAAGGTTTGATTAGATAGAAGCCCTGCACAGAATTTGTGCCGGGCTTTTTAGTCATAAGAAAGTATAAAAAGCATCCAACCGGACACTTTGAAATAGCTTTTTACTTATTTTTGTTGGGTTAAATTTTCATTAACATGTCAATTAAACTTAGCCCGATAGATGTAGTAGAAAACATCAGTCGCGAAGACTTCATCAAAAACTACCTTAATCCCCGCCGTCCTCTGGTTATAAAGAAAATGGCACATCAGTGGCCAGCTTTTGAAAAATGGACTTTTGATTACCTGAAAGAAACTGTTGGAGACAAAGTTGTGCCTTTGTATGACAGTTCAAAAGCAGATCCCTCAAAACCTATCAATGCAGCGGCAGCAGAGATGAAGTTTGGCGATTATATTGACCTCATCCGCCGCGAACCAACGGACCTCAGAATATTTTTATTTGATCCTATTAAGCAAGCTCCTAAACTATTAGATGATTACCGTGCTCCGAAAGACCTAATGGGCGGTTTTCTCGACAGTTATCCGAATATGTTTTTTGGAGGCCAAGGCTCTGTAACCTTTTTACATTACGATATAGATCTTGCTCACATTTTCCATACTCATTTTCATGGAAGAAAGCATGTTATCTTATTTGATTATAAATGGCGTGAACGACTGTATTGCATTCCCTTTGCAACCTATGCGCTGGAAGATTACGATATTTTAAATCCGGATTTTAATAAATTCCCGGCATTAAACGGCATTGAAGGACAGGAAGCTTTTCTTGAACATGGAGATACTTTATTTATGCCAACCGGAATGTGGCACTGGATGAAATACCTGGATGGTTCATTCTCAATTTCATTAAGAGCGTGGGACAAATCATGGGCCGTGAAAGCAAAAAGCTTATATAATCTTACCATTCAGCGAAAGTTTGATGATATAATGAAAAAGAACTTCAATGCCAGGTATATGAGCTGGAAAGAAAGTCTTGCCATGAAACGGGCAGAACGAGCCTTAGCAGAAGGCCAACCGAAATAAGATTTCAATATCCCATTTAAATTTAAAGACTGCTCCGGTAGTCTTTTTTTGTTCTTAAAATAATCGTACTATAGTTTATGGATTATAAAGTAGTTTGTTTCGGAGAAATTCTTTGGGATCGGTTTGGTGACGTAAAAAAAGCGGGCGGTGCTCCCATGAATGTCGCTTTTCATTTAAATAAACAGGGAATTAGTACTGAACTTATCAGTGCAGTCGGGGCAGATGAAAACGGCAATGAACTCCTTACTTTTCTCAGGGAACAAGGACTTACAACTTCATACGTTCAAACACATTCAGTTTTACAGACGGGGGTTGTAGATGTATATCTCGACGAAAAACAGCAGGCAACTTACAACATTGTAAAGCCGGTAGCGTGGGATGCAATTAACTATTCAGAAAAAGCAGGAGAATTAATCCGCAATGCAGATGCGGTAGTTTTCGGCAGTTTGGCCTGTCGCGAAGAAACAAGCAAACAAACACTTTTGAAATTGCTCGCCCAGGCAAAGTTCAAAGTATTCGACATGAACCTTCGCTTCCCCCATTTTACAACCGAACTGCTGGAAGAACTGCTGCTGTTGAGCGATATTGTAAAATTGAATGAAGACGAGTTAAATTATATAAACGAATTGTACGAGATAAAAGGTTGGTCTGAACAGGAGCAACTTAACTTTTTGCTGCAAAAGTACCGGATGCAGTTAATATGCGTTACTTTAGGAGGTGATGGAGCGATGGTTTGGGACGGAGCAACCCTCTACAAACATCCGGGATATACTATTGAAGTTGCAGATACAGTTGGAGCAGGCGATGCCTTCTTAGCAAGTTTTATCAATGGAATTCTAAAAAAAGAACCTATTGAAACGGTCCTGGAAAAATCTTGTGCTGCCGGTGCTTTAATTGCCTCGCTGCCGGGAGCCAATCCACATTATACCCTTGCTGATATTTATAAATTATATCAAGATCAATCGAAGACCTCTTAATTTTTTCCAAAATGACATCGCAGTAACACGCCTTGATCATCAAACTTTTAACTTCGGTTTTTCGTTAGTAAATTGAAAGGTTAATCATGCGGGGACATATTTTTTCGAACTATCTTCCTAACGAACTTCCAAAAGGCGGGTTTGAAGAGTTGCTCAAGTTATTTATGGAGTTGCTGAATTATACATCGGGAGATGCGAATGAAGCGCTTGCATGGATGAACGAACTGGATAAGCAATATAATATCACCAACGATGAGTATGGTATGGGTGATTTTATTGAAGATCTGAAAAAGCGGGGATATATTGATGACGACCAGGGTAATAAAGGCGGTTTTGTAATTACCGCAAAAACAGAGCAAAGCATCCGCAAATCTGCGCTGGAAGAAATTTTCGGAAAGTTAAAAAAATCAGGGAAAGGTCAGCACAATACCAATCGATCAGGCCAGGGAGAAGAGAAGAATGCCGACCGCCGCGAATACCAGTTCGGCGATGCACTGGACCAGATTGACATGACGGCTTCCATTCACAATGCACAGATCAATCACGGAATTTCGGATTTTACCATGACCGAACGCGATCTTGAAGTGGAAGAAAAAGATTTTAAAACGATTACTTCTACTGTGTTAATGATCGATATTTCCCATTCGATGATCCTTTATGGTGAAGACCGCATTACTCCGGCAAAAAAGGTAGCAATGGCGTTGGCAGAACTCATAAATACCAAATACCCGAAGGATACACTGGATATTGTAGTTTTTGGCAACGATGCCTGGCCAATCAGCCTGAAAGATCTCCCCTATCTGCAAGTGGGTCCTTACCACACAAATACCTATGCCGGGCTTGAACTTGCCGTGGATATTTTAAGGCGGAGGAAAACCCACAACAAGCAAATTTTTATGATCACTGATGGAAAACCCACCTGCTTGAAAGAAGGTACTAAATATTACAAAAACAGTATCGGGCTCGACCGCAAAGTGGTAAACAAAACGCTTAACATGGCTGCACAGTGTAAAAGGCTTAACATTCCTATTACAACGTTTATGATAGCCCGCGATCCGTACCTGCAGCAGTTTGTAAGAAAGTTTACCGAAATCAACGGCGGTAAAGCTTTTTACAGTTCATTAAAAGGATTGGGAGAATATATTTTTGAAGACTATATCCGTAACAGAAGAAGAACAGTAAGATAGTGCATTTAAGGATGTACAACACAATAAAGCAAATGAATTATACCAGTATAAAAACATTAGGAGAACTTAAAAGCTCCGGATATAAAAGCCGTTCAGTAAAACAGGAATTACGTGAAAATCTGATTAAACAATTAAAAAGTAAAGAAGAAGGATTTAACGGAATTATCGGATACGAAGATACCGTAATTCCAGATCTTCAAACCGCCATTCTTTCGCATCACAATATCCTTTTGTTAGGTTTACGTGGCCAGGCAAAAACCAAAATTGCCCGTTTAATGATTGACCTTTTAGATGAATATGTACCATATGTGGATGGCTCTGAACTGTATGATGATCCTCTAAATCCTATTTCATGGCATGCGAGGACTATCATTGAAGAACAAGGTGATAATACTCCTGTTGCCTGGCTGCACCGCTCTGAACGCTATACTGAAAAACTGGCTACGCCAGACGTAACGGTAGCCGATTTAATAGGCGATGTAGACCCCATAAAAGCAGCCACCTTAAAATTAACTTATTCTGATGAGCGGGTTATTCATTTTGGGTTAATTCCCAGGGCACACCGCGGTATTTTTGTAATAAACGAACTTCCCGACCTGCAAGCCAGGATACAGGTAGCACTGTTCAATATTTTACAGGAAAAGGATATCCAGATAAGAGGTTTTAAGCTTCGGCTGCCTTTAGACATACAATTTGTATTTACTGCAAACCCCGAAGATTATACCAACCGTGGTTCTATTGTTACCCCGCTAAAAGACCGGATTGAAAGCCAGATCCTGACACATTATCCACGAAGCATAGAAATATCCCGCAAGATTACACAACAGGAAGCAAGACTTACGGAAGATCAGCTTGAAAAAATTGAAGCTGACGGACTTGTAAAAGATCTTGTTGAACAAATAGCGTTTGAAGCCCGGAACTCGGAGTACATTGATAAAAAATCAGGTGTCTCTGCCCGTTTAACTATTACAGCTTATGAAAACCTGATCAGTAATGCAGAACGGCGAATGTTAATTAATGGTGAAGAGCGCACAGCCGTTCGTATTGCAGACTTCTTAGGAGTGATTCCTGCCATAACAGGTAAAATAGAATTGGTTTACGAAGGAGAGCAGGAAGGGCCCGCTAAAGTTGCAAACATTCTGGTAGGGAAAGCAATTAAAACATTAATGGCTCAATATTTCCCCGATCCTGAAAAACAGAAGAAAGCAAAAGGTGTAAATCCGTACAGTGAGATTATTAATTGGTTCGCATCTGGCAATACAGTAAACATACAGGACGACCTTCCGCAGGCAAAATACAGGAATATGCTTCAATCTGTACCGGGACTAAAAGCAGTAGTTAAGCAATTTCATCCGCGCCTTAGTGAAAACCAGCAATTCTTATTGATGGAGTTTTTACTTCACGGTTTGGCAGAATTTTCACAGCTAAGCAAAACCTATCTGGATAACGGCTTCGCATTTAAAGATATGTTTGGCAGTCTGTTCAGTACTGAGTTTGACGAGGACGATGACGAGGATTACGATGACGATCAAAGAAGATTCTAAATCTTTTTAAAATTTTATCCTTTAATTTGCCGCTTAATTTATGTCTGATCGTATTATTCCCTTACTGATTGTCAGTATTCTTCTGCTTTTGTTAGATGTATACATCTACAACGCACTTCGCTCTGTATTTCCAAAATGGAAAAATAAACAGGTTAAACTTTTCACCTGTATCTGGTGGGGTTATAGTTTATTTTTAATTGCCGGAGTATTTATTGGCATCTATTTCAATTTACGACTAACATTGCGGGCAATTATACTGGTTGCATTTTTTATCACATTTGTAAGCAAGATATTTTTTCTCCCGTTTATTTTCATGGATGATATCCGAAGAGGATTTGTATGGATTAAACGGAAACTACCACATAGAAAAGAAAATATAAAACCGCAGAAAACTGTTGAGGGGGAAACAATCAGCCGTTCTGAATTTCTGGTAAAAGCCGGAATTGCAGTTGCCGCTGTACCTTTTGCATCTTTAACGTGGGGAATTGTTTCCGGAGCTTACGATTACAAGGTAAAACGTAACACACTATACCTGAAAAATTTACCCAAAGCCTTTGACGGAATTAAACTCGGACAAATATCAGATATCCATTCTGGGAGTTTCTATAATCAAAAGGCTGTTAAAGGCGGTGTAGAGATGCTTTTAGCTGAAAAGCCGGATTTTATTTTTTTCACCGGTGATCTTGTAAACAACCAGGCTTCTGAAATGAGGGACTACCAGGATATTTTCACCAAAGTAAAAGCCCCCCTTGGTGTTTTTTCTACGTTAGGGAATCACGATTACGGCGATTATTATTATGGAAAAGAACCTTCGCCGGCAAAAGCAAAAAACCTCCAGCAGGTAATTGCAACACATAAAACTATGGGCTGGGATTTGTTAATGAATGAGAACAGAACCTTAAAAGTTAACGGCGAAGAGATAAGCATTGTTGGAATAGAAAACTGGGGTGCCGGCCGTTTTCCAAAGCACGGAATAATGGACCTTGCCGTTAAGGGAACTGAAGATAAACCTGTAAAGCTCCTTTTGTCGCATGATCCATCACACTGGCGGGCCCAGGTTTTAACCAAATATCCACAGATTGATGCGATGTTTAGCGGACATACCCACGGCATGCAGTTTGGCGTTTTAACCGAGAATTATCAATGGAGCCCTATTGAATATGTTTATCCCGAGTGGGCCGGGTTTTACCGTGAAGGTGAGCAACAGCTTTATGTAAATGTAGGCTACGGCTTTTTAGGTTACCCGGGAAGAGTTGGAATTCTGCCTGAAATCACGATATTTGAATTGAAACAATCGTAAATTAGACTGAAAACCTGAGTATTCAGCCTAAAATATACATGAAAACCGTTTTCAGGCAAATTCTGGATTTCCTTCTCTTCAGCAACATTTTTATTGCCTTATGTGCTGTTGCGCAGGTTATGGTAACCTATCAGCTGTTACAAGCTAAGCCAGATAAGTATATGCTCGGCTTGATGTTTTGCTCTACTGTTGCAATGTATAATTACAGTATTTTGCTTGCAAAACCTAAAAACCCCGAGCTTTCACCGTTTAGAAGAGTCCGATGGATTTTTTCGCATTACCGGATCACCATTACCATCACCATTATTTGTATTCTCTCGCTCATTCCTCTCTTCCTGTTTATTTCAACTGCCTCTAAAATTCTTTTATTTTTCCTTGCCTTCATTTCAATCTCTTACAATCTGCCAATATTTACAGTCAATGATCAGAAATTCGGCTTAAGAAATATACCGGGAATTAAGCTCTTTCTTATCGCTCTTATCTGGTCGTTAAGCTGTGTGCTTTTACCCATTCTCGAATTAGAAAGCCATCAAACAATCGCTGTATCTGCCCACGACACTATTCTGCTAATTGCTAAACGCTTTCTTTTTGTAGCAGCTATCACGGTTCCTTTTGACATCCGGGATCTTTTTCAGGATAAAACCTATGCGTTAAAAACCATTCCTGTAATACTTGGAGAAAGAAAAGCTTACTTTTTCTGCCTTTTGTTACTGGTTATTTATCTTGCTCTGCTGTTTCTTTTTAATAACAAAATCGATCTGAATTTCATCGGGCTCATGTTCACAGTTATTCTAACCGCATGGCTCATATTCAAGTCGGAATGGGAAAGAAACGAGTATTATTACTTTTTCTTTTTAGACGGTACATTACTGCTTCAATACTTCGTTTTGCTTATGTGCAATGCGATCAGGTTTTGATTCAAGAATGCGTATTTAAGTCTTCTTTAGCAGCTCTAACAATTGTTATATAAAACTATTCATTATTGCTTCAGCTTCAGAAAACAGACTAATCAATTATTCTATTATTCCACAACAAACTTATATCCAATCCCGCGGATAGTCTGAAGGAAAGCAGGCCGGTCCGGATTGCTCTCAATTTTCTTCCGCAACCGTACAATATGCATATCAAGCGTTCGGGTGTTTACATCCGAATTATAACCCCATACAACCATCATCAGTTCATCCCGGTTAATCACCTTATTCATGTTTTGAAGGAAATATAAAAGAATACGGTTCTCTAGAATGGTGAGCTCAATCTTTTTCCCGTTTTTAATAATTGAATGCGTATTAGGCTGATGTTCCATATCGCCAAACTGATGTACTTCAGATTTTTCGTTATTTACAACATAGCGTACTTTATTGCCAATCAGCGCAACAAGCACATCCATATTAAATGGTTTGGTTACATAATCTGATACGCCAAAACTGTAAGCGTCAATTTTATCAATATCCTGTGCTTTGGCTGTCATCATAATCACCTGGCCTTTAAACCCCTGCTCTCTTACACTCTTACAAACTTCTGCACCAGACAAGCCCGGCAGCATCCAGTCAAGAAGAACAATTTCAGGTTTTTCGTCAAGAATAATCTTTTCGGCGGTATTTCCATCGGCTGCTTCCATAACTATATATCCTTCGCTTTTTAAACGATGAACTACCAGAAACCGAAGGTTTTCATCATCTTCTACAACCGCCATTTTTATTTCTTTATTCATATTTATTACCAGATATAGTATGCAATATTAAAGTAAATGCTGTTTATTTTAAACTTAATCTTCAAAGGGTAAAGTTATAGTAAATTCCGAGCCACTTCCTACCTTACTTTCTACAAAAATATCGCCCTGCATAAAATTAACCAGTTCTTTACAGAATGCCAAGCCCAAACCAACGCTTCCTTGCTGGTTAAATTCGTTTTGAATACGATAAAACTTTTTAAAGATGTTATCAATCTCTTTTTGCGGTATGCCGATGCCTTTATCTTTAAACACGAACGATACCACACGTTTCTCCTTCACCACGCTTATTTCAAGTTCCTTACAATCTGGCAGCGAATATTTGTAGGCATTATCAATTAAATTATGAAAGATGCTGGCAAGAAGCAGGGGGTCGGTTTTAAAATATTCAATTTCCGTATCGAACCGGTAAGTAATTATATAGTTTGGGTATTTAATCTCATATTCATCGATGATATTCTGAATAAAAACTTCCATGTTTATAAGCTCCTGTTTTATCGGGATAGATTTATTTTCAATCTGGGTGAACGAAAGCAATTTGTTCATCAGGTCATTCAGCTTGTCCGCTTCTTCATCCAGAATTTTGCCGTAATGCAATCGTTCATTTTCAGAAAGTTCTCTGGAACCCCGGATATTATTGCCAGCAATTTTAATTACGCTTACAGGTGTTTTAAACTCATGCGTAAAGTTATTGATGAAGTCATATTGCAGTTTAAACATCTTTCTATTGATATTCAAATTGCGATAAATAAGGAAGCCGATAAACCCTAAAACAGCATATATGAACAGCAATATTACTCCTAAGGGCAAGAACCGGCGTAAAATTTCTTTGTTAAGGAAACTTCTGGATGAAAGAAAATAAATTTTATATTCAGAGAAAGCACCCGGTAAGGGCAGTTCGGTAGTGATAATATCAGGGCTTGCATCGAGTTTCTCATAAATTAAGGGCTTAATGCTAACTTCTTCATACAATTCTGGGTGAAGATTTTTTATCCGAAGACCACCGGGACTTAAATTAAAACTTAAAATATCCTGTTCATATACCGGCGATCCTTCTACTTTTTGCAGCATCAGATCTTTAAATACCCGCATTTCTTCCCTCCGGGGGATATTCATGTAAGAAATCTGGTTGGGCGAAATGCTGTAGAAAATGTTAAATATCTCGTTATTATTTAAAGATTTAGTAGTGTCTCTTGCCTGGATGAAGTTGGAAAACTTCATAGCTATTCTTTCAAACTCATCTGCATACTTATCCGGCAGATCCTCACTCTCATTTTTTTTATAAATTACTTCGGGAAAAGCATTCGGGCTGTATTGATATACAGCTTTTGGAGCAATGTAAAAGCTTTTAAGCCTGTACCCGTTGGATAGCTTATGATTGGTGATTTCTACATCATAAAACAAGATATTTTTAACGAAGGAATATTTGTTAAAAACGGTATCAGCATATTTTACTACCGAAGCAGAATCAAGAAATCCCTGGTAAAAAGAGATTTCCATAATTTTATTTTGAAAAAAATCATTGTAAGGGCGTACGGCTTCTTCCAGCAGATCGATCTTTTTGGAAGCAAACTCGTTTTCTACATACTTCTTGGTAAATCCGAAAGCTAATATTAAACCTGTAATAAGCGATGCTGCAATTAATACCAGGAAAACCGTAATCAATATCAGGTTTTTCCGATAAAAAGGCTTAATATCTTTCATTACTTACCTTTCAGATTTTCTGACAAAAATGCTTCCAGTTTTTGATAAAATTCTATCCGGTTCTCTTCCTTTTTAAAATAAGCGCCTTCATCTTCTTTTAGGATATAGGAAATGGGAGTTCCCTTTTTCTTAATCTCTTTAACAAACTGGTTAATTTCATTCAAATTAGCCGTAGGATCTTTCGCTCCCTGAGCTATCAGCAAGGGGTCCTGAATTTTATCAGTATGAAACACCGGGGAAACCGCGCTGAAATAATCCGCATCTTTTTCCGGGTTACCCACCATTTCATAATACATCTGCTGATAGGGTTTATAATATGGCGGGATATCTTTCATATAAGTAAAAAGATTGATCAACCCTCCGTACGAAGCACCGCAGGCATACAGATCCGGATTAAAACAGAGGCCATGCAAGGCGGAAAACCCGCCAAAACCAGAACCATAGATAGCTATCTTCTTCGGATTGGCAATACCTGTATTGATCAGCCATTTAACGCCGTCCGTAATGTCATTCTGCATGTTGGTTCCCCATTTCTTAAACCCTGCGTTCCAGAACTCTTTCCCAAAGCCTACTGATCCCCGGAAATTCATCTGAAAAACGGCGTAACCACGGTTCGCCAGGAATTGTACTTCCGAGTCAAATCCCCAGTAATCACGTGTTGAGGGTCCTCCATGAGGAATAACCACTACCGGCAGATTTGAAGGAGAAACTCCTTTTGGCAGGGTAAGGTATCCTTTTATAGTAAGCCCGTCCCGGGTCCTGTAAGATACCTGATCCATCGAACACATGTCTTCGGGTTGAATCGAGGGATTTACATCACTTAACTTAGTCAGGTTTTTTTCTGACGGGATGTATAAGTAATAGGCTCCGGGAGTTTTATCGGTAAATGTTCTGACAATATATTTTTTTCCCGCAGCATCCTGGTCTATTATCCTAATTTCATTATTGGGAAGCAGCTTAAGAAGCTCCTCGTAAACAATTTTCAATTCCTGATCAAAATAATGGAGCGTTTTCTTCCATTTAACATAGGAAGCAAACTGAATCTTCTGTTTGGTATAGGAATATCCTGCATCGCTTATGTCTACGTCAGGATGGCTCAACAAGCTTTTATCTTCCTTCCCTTCTTTGCAATCAAATTCAATAAGGGCCATTTTGTCCCTGTTCAAATTTGAGAGTGCATAAATACATGATTTGCTATGCTTGCAAAAACCGATGGGACGAATGGCTGTTTTAAAATTTGTTGTAATAACAGGCTTAAACTGCTCATTCCCATTGGAGCGAAATAGAAGTGTTGAATTTACTCCGTCGCTTGCTATGGCCAGCCGTACTACACCTTCGCCATCGGCAAACCACTCTGTAATATTACCGGGATTTGTTGCTACAAGGCTTAGTTCTTTTTTCCTGATATTTAACTGATAGACATCAAAAACTGATGAGTCTCTTTTGTTTAAGGCCAGCAGTATATTATTGTTATTCTGCTTGGTATTTGAATTTAATATTTTAACCTTTCCCTTATAATCAGGTGTAATATCTTTTGAATTACTGCCATCACGCTTTACCGTAAATAAATGTTCATCCTCGTCTACTGTACATTCCTTTGTATATAAAAGCTCCTCGTTATTTATCCAGTGGTAGTTTGAAATATTCTTGTCATCGTCCTGCGTAATCTGAGTAAGGCCGTTTCCATCCAAACGTCTTACATAAAGATTCAGCCGGTCTTTGTCAGGCTGGAGAAATGAAATATAATTACCGTCCGGGGATATACGAAACCCTATTCTGTCCGGGTTTTTAAAAAAGGCCTCGACCGGCACTTTCTTGGCACGATGCTCCTTTTCACAAGCGCTCACCACAAACAACAGGAATATCCAGAAAACCCTTTTTAAACTTATTTGCATTAACACCAATAATTTTGCAACCCCTCAATATCTTAAAAAAGCAGCCTGATAGTACAGTGCAACCGCCTTTTTACAATTCATCAATCGATTTATGACTGGTTAATTCTTTAGATAAACGTGAAGATAAAAAAAATTACTATTTCACCTGAACGGCCTCAGGTAACAATTGAAATACGCGTACTTAAATAATACCCCTGTACTTCATAAAAGCATTTTTCGTTTTATCTTTACAAAGCTGTATGAGAATATTGTTACTTAATTTAATTTTCGCATTCGCTACATGTAGTTGCATTGCACAAACCGTTTCGACAGCTGAACTCGCACACGAATATTATCAGAAGGGAGATTATCAGAAAGCCTTACCACTTTATCAGCAGCTTTTTAGCCAGAAAGCCGATTTATCTTATTACGATCCTTACTTTGACAGCCTCTTGCAGCTTAAAAATTATTCAGAAGCAGAAAAATTGGTAAAAAAGCTTATTAAACTCTACCCTGGCAATAGTCTGTTTAAGATAGATTACGGACGTATATTGCAGGAACAGGGCCAGCAGGAAAAAGCCCGGGAGCTTTACAATGAACTCATAAAAAACTTGCAGCCGAACGATTTTGATATCCGAAGCCTGGCAACTACATTTTATCGCGCCGGCGCTTATGACTTTTCCATAAAAACGCTTCAGGCAGGCCGACAGCTTTTAAATAATGAAGCGGCTTTCACTTACGATCTGATTGCGCTGTACAAATACCTGAAAAATAAAGATCTTTTGATCAATGAATATCTGAATGCCCTTACACTTAACCCGCAAACACTTCCCTCTATCCAAAACGGGTTGGAGAATGCATTGGATAAACGAGAGGATTACGACCTGTTTAAAAAGATCCTTTTTAACCGGATACAAAAAGAGCCGCAAAACATTTCCTATATCGAACTGCTTTCATGGCTTTATCTTCAGCAAAATGAGTTTGACCTGGCGTTAAAGCAGGTTATATCCCTGGACAAAAGACTAAAAGAAGGCGGAGAGCGAATTTTTGAGCTCTGTGCCACTCTGATTTCAGAAAAAGCATATGCTGTTGCTACGGAGGGGTTAAATTACCTGATAAATAAAGGAAGAGAAAGCCAATATTATATTCCTTCAAGAATCCAGCTCCTTACTATTAAAAATCAGATGTTATTGCAGGGCATTTATGACACCGAAAGTCTGCAGCAATTAGAAAAAGACTACCTCTCTGTTCTTGCCGAATTAGGGAAAACAGTACAAACAACTTTTGCTGTCAGGCAGCTTGCACATCTTCAGGCATTTTACCTGAACAAACCCCGGCAGGCTAAATTGTTATTAGAAGAATTACTTAAAAACACGGCACTTCCTGTTAATACCACAGGGCAAATAAAATTAGAACTTGGAGATATCTATATTTTAACAGACGAGCCATGGGAAGCCACATTAATTTACGGTCAGGTTGAAAAGCAATTCCCCAACGAACCTATGGGTCAGGAAGCGAAGTTCAGAAATGCCCGACTATCGTATTACACCGGCGATTTCGGATGGGCAAAAGCGCAGCTGGATGTGTTAAAAAGCGTAACTTCCCAGTTAATTGCTAATGATGCATTAAATCTGAGCCTGGTAATAGCTGAGAATACCGCTTCTGAAACCGACACGTTAGCTTTGAAAAGTTATGCTCATGCAGAGCTTCTTACATTCAAAAACCAGCTTCCGGAAGCCGTATCTGCACTGGATAGCATCAGCAAGAAAAATCCCGGAACTTCTCTGGCAGATGATATTCTGATGTTAAAGGCAAAAATTTTTCTACGGCAAAAGGACTTCACAAAGGCTATAACGCAACTGGAACTGATTGTTTCCAACTATAGTTTTGACCTTTGGGCAGATGATGCGGTATTTATGCTGGCAGAGTTATCTGAAAACCCATTGAAATCTCCTGAAAAAGCAAGTACTTATTATCAAAGACTAATTACACAATATCCCAATAGTCTTTTTATAAATGAAGCAAGAAAACGCTACAGGCATTTACGGGGTGATAATTTAAATTAACGAGTCAAAGTAGTATTTTCGCGAATGGTTTTATACAATCTAACGGTAATTATTGAAGAAGAGATAGACAAAAGCTGGTTAAGCTGGGCAAAGGACGAATTTATACCGGAAGCGATGAGTACTGATCTTTTTGTATCGAACCGGCTGTTAAAAGTACTTGATTCACCGAACGAAGGTATTACCTATTGTCTGCAGCTTATTGCAGATACTTATAGTAATTGTCAGGCTTTTCAGCAAAACTTCGAACCCGCCATTCAGGCAAAGCTTTCTGCGAACTTTGAAAACAAGTTTGTTTCCTTCAGTACAGTAATGGAATTTATAAATCAGTAATGCATTTTTCAGAAACTCCTATTAAAGGCCTGTTCATTATTGAACCAAAGGTATGGCACGACGATCGTGGACATTTTTACGAAAGCTATAGCAAGAAGATATTCTCTGAAGCAGGAATTGATGCAGAGTTTGTTCAGGACAATCAGTCTCTTTCGCAACGAGGCACTTTACGAGGTTTACATGCTCAAAAAGATCCTTTTTCGCAGGGTAAACTTGTACGCGTAATTCAGGGTAAAGTAATTGATGTTGCCGTCGACATCCGAAAAAATTCAGAAACTTATGGTCAGCATTTTACTGTTGAACTTTCAGGAGAAAACAAAAAGATGTTTTGGGTTCCTGCAGGCTTTCTGCACGGATTTGTAACGCTTGAAGATGATACTATCTTCACTTACAAAGTCACTAATATTTACAGTAAAGTTTCTGAAATTGGGGTACGATGGAATGATCCGGATTTAAATATAGACTGGGAAATTCCTGCAGATGAAATTATCCTTTCTGAAAAAGATAAGGTTCTTCCCTTCTTTAAAGACTTTGAGAGTCCATTTTAGGCCTCTCAATTCTTTGATTTACTTTATCAGATCGTACAGTTCATCCAGTTTTGGAGATAATACAATTTCAATTCTCCGGTTACGGCTCCTTGCCTCCGGTGTATTAGCTTCTTCGAGAGGCTGATACTGGCCTTTTCCGGTTGCTGTTATCCGGTCATTCTCTATTTTCTGAACATCAGTAAGGAAACGAACAACTGAAGTAGCCCTAAGTACGCTTAAATCCCAGTTATCCTTTATCTGGCCAAGGTTAACTACCCGTTGGTTATCCGTATGCCCTTCTACCGAAATATTTATTTCAGGTTGTGTTTTTAAAACTTTTGCCAGTTCGGTCAAAGCCTGCTTCCCTTTTTCATCTATCACAATGCTTCCGGTACTAAAAAGCAGCTTATCTGTTAAGGAAACATATACTTTCCCATTTCTTCTTTCAACAGAAAGTCCGCTTTGCTGAAAACCTAACAATGCCTTTTGAAGCTTTTCCTTTAGCGCATTGCTTGCCGCATCCCGTTTTCTCAAAATATCTTCAACTTCTTTCAGTCGGGCTTCTCGCTTTTTCAAATCATCTGCAAGTTTTTTTATTTCTGATGAACTGTTCGCCCTCAGACTGGCATAATTAGTGCCCAGTCCTTCCACTTTTGATTGTAATCCGGCAATTTGATTATGCAGATCGGCAGTGTCTGATTTTAATTTCTCTAATTCATCTTCCAGGCTTTCGATCTTCACTTTTGCCACACCCCAGCCCGAAGACACTGAATCTCTTTCGGCAAGTAAATTATTATATTCTTTAATGGAAAGAATCCTGCAACTGCTTATAAACAGGACAAAAAGTACTGATAAAACTGAAAGGTTAATTCTTTTCATCCTGCAATATTAAGAAATAGCGTTACGTAAAAAAACCATTAGAGGATATAATTTTTCCAATGTATCCACTATGTTATCAACCACATCTTTTTTCTGCAGCTCTTCATCGGTAATTGAGCGGCTGGCGACAAAACATTTTAGCTTCAGGTATTCTATCATTTCATGGTCTGCCGGATAACCCTTAGGCATGGTTTTCAATTTTTGTTCGGGATCAAAGTCACCAAAATATTTCTTAAAATCTCCCGACTCAATAATGTCTTTAAAATCTGAACTGTTATAATCTATTTCCTGGCGGATTGCTTTGAGTTGCTCACTTTCCGGATACCAGGAACCTCCTGCAATAAAAGACTTTCCCGGCTCAATCTGTATGTAATAACCCGGCCCGTTAAAGTTCTTTCCTCTCGGAGAAATTCCAATACCGAAATTTGTTTTATAAGGGGTTTTATCCGTACTGAAACGAATATCACGATAAATACGCATAACACATGTATCCGGATTCAGGTCTGCGGGTATCTGATTATCTGTCTCAGAAAGCTTCTGAATTATTTGCGCAGTAAGCTCAAGCAAATTCTCCCGGGACCTGATATATTGATCCTTATGGCTGGCAAACCATTCGCGATTATTATTTTCAGATACGTCTTTTAAAAATTGAAGAGTAGATGGCTGTACCATGAAATTAAACTTTGGGTAGCCAAAGTACTAATTATACCAGGAATAAGAAAGTGTACAGTTGAACCTGTTAATTCAGGTTAATTTTTTCGTCTTTCATATCAATCAGCACATTTTTTTTGCGGTATTTCCTGTACCAGATAAAACCAACTCCGGCAACGGCGAGGTAAGGAGCCGCCAGGAGATATAAAATCCCTTTGTTTAATCCCTTTCCCTGTGTATTGCCATTTTGTACAGAGTTTTCTGCATTTAAGGTACACATGGCACATTGAGCAGAGGCTTCAAAAGATGCTAAACTTATAAAAAAGAAGAAAAATAATACGAATAGTGTTCTTATCTTTTTCATACTGCTAATTTACGTACTATAATGGTTAAAACGAATAATATGGTGCAATCATCAGGTAAACCAGCACACCTGTTACAGTAACATACAACCATATTGGAAAGCTCCAGCGTACTAGCCTGCGATGTTTTTCTACCTGAAGCTTTAATCCGCTATTAAAACTTAATAATACTAACGGTAAAACAATTGCAGCAAGTATAATGTGTGTAATTAAAATGAAATAATAAACTATTTTAATGATTCCTGTTCCTCCATAGGTTGTACGTATCCCGGTGGAGTGAAAAATAATATATGAAACAAGAAAAAGTGAAGACAAAATAAAAGCAGCAATATTAAGCTTTTTATGTGTATTGATGTTCTTTCTCTTTATTTGGTATAACGATATTAGTAGCAAGATGGAACAGGTTCCGTTTATAATAGAATTAATTTTTGGAAGTTCGAAAACCCAAGCTGGTATCGCATTTTTATCTGGGAACAAAGTAAAAACTTTGGCTTGAAGGATCGCAATCAGCAAGAACACCAAAACTGAAATTCCTGTAACAATCCTAAATATTAATTTATCACTCATGCTGATTCTTTAACGGTTTTTTACTTTCCTTAATTCTTCTGCTATCAAAACCTTAACCTCATCAATCAACTTATCCACCTGCTCCTTGTCTGTAGAATTATAAAATCCACGAATTCTTTTTTGAGTATCCACAAGAATAAAAAGCGGGCTATGTATAATATTATGTTCCTGAGTTGTATCAACCACCGCATCTACAAGAAAATCCTTATGCGCAAGCTTAAAAATTTCTTCTTTGCCTCCTGTAAGAAATTGCCACTTAGGGGGTTTTGCTCCGAACTTTTCTGAATATTTGTTCAGTATTTCTGCTGTATCATAACTGGGATCAACACTAATAGAAAAGAACTGAAGGAATGGATTCTTCTTAAAATTATCAACCACCCTGGCCAATTCTTTATTCATATTATCACAGAAACTCGGGCAACGCGTATAAAAAAAATTTACTACGGTTATTTTTGAACTGTCAGTTTTGAATTTAACAGAATCGCCAAACTGATTCAGCAGTTGAAAGTTACTTATTTTATGATAAAGAGTATCGGGTATTTGCTTACCCCGAACAGTATGAAAGGTAGAAGCAACTTGCTTGGGACCGAAAAAGGATAGTGGCCTGTATCTGTTTTTGCCTTTTTCCTGCAGCAAATAATATAAAAATCCTGGTACTGCAAGAATGGTTACCAGGATTACTAATTTTTTCAGAGAAAATTTATTGTTCATTAATTCATATGCACATGCAGGTAAGAACCTTCTGTAAGCAGTAATACGATGAAATATACAATGAAGACTAATGAAACAATGATACCTGTTTTAAATGCTACTTTCTCAAATTTAAGGTGCATAAAATAAGCAACAATATAAAATGCCTTAACCAGGGTTAAAACGATGTAAATAAAGTTACCTATACCGTGACTTAAAATCTCACGTGGTATAAGATATAAAGCAATAAAGAACTCCAGTGCTGTTATACCTAACAGGTAAAAAAATACCCGCCATATTTTACCTTTTGACATTGATGCATGTTCTTCTGCATGCTCATGTGTATGCTCTAAAGCCATATATTTTTATTGAAAGATTAAACCAAATAGAAAAATGTAAATACAAATACCCACACAAGATCAACAAAGTGCCAGTACAAACCAACTTTCTCAACCATTAAATAACTCCCCCTTTTCTGAAAAGTTCCACTTAAAGTCATACAAAGGATAATGATATTAATAACTACCCCGCTGAATACGTGAAATCCATGAAAACCGGTAATTGTAAAGAAAAGATTGGCAAACTGCTGCGCTCCTATTGTATCTACACCCTTATAAAATTCTGGGATACTTCCCCACCAATAACCTTCGTGATGCAAGTGAGTCCACTCTGCTGCCTGACATCCTAAGAAGGTAAGCCCACCAACTATCGTCCAGATCATCCAATTGACTACTTCCTTTTTAGAACCGCGGTGCCCTGCTTCAACAGCAAGTACCATGGTTACCGAACTCATAATAAGTATAAAGGTCATTATACCAACAAATACGAGCGGTGCTCCATGATCGGTTATTCCGGGTATGGATTGAAACACTTCATCAGGATCAGGCCAGCTCACTCTGCTGAAACGCTGCGCCCCGTAGTAAATCAAAAAAGAGGAAAATGTAAATGCATCTGAAATAAGAAAAAACCACATCATGATTTTACCATATTCAATAGAAAATGGTGATCTTCCACCATCCCATGGGCCGGTTTTTACCTCGTCTAGTTGTGATACAGTAGTAGTACTCATTTAAATAAATTTATTTTAATTTATTGGTTCAAAAGTAAGAAAACATATAGATAAATCCATAGTATATCTATAAAATGCCAAAATATCGAAGTTACTTCCAGTCGAAACAAATTCATCACCTGCGGTATGTTTCTAACTTTTCCTATCAGGGCATTTATAAGCATTAATATCCCGGCAAAAATGTGTACCAGGTGCATTCCGGTAAATACATAAATAAAGGACTGTGATGCATTCGTATTAACAAAATATACGCCCTCTGCTATCAGTATTTTCCATGCAAACAACTGAATAATAAAAAATGTAATTCCCAGTAATATAGTAAGTACCAGAAAAAGCTTTTGCCTGTCAAACTGTAATCGCTTAGCAGAACGGTATGCAAAATGCAAAGTTATACTACTGGCAATGATGGCCGCAGTACTGTACGTAAAGGCTTGTGGAAGAATTACTTTTATTCCACGAGACGGATCGCCGGCGGTATAAACAATGTAACCACTGGTAAGGCCGGCAAAAAGAATAAATGATGAAACGATGAACAGCCACATCAAAAACTTTTTTGCCCGCAAATTCAACTTATCCTGTTCTAAAGGGCTTTGTGCCATAACTAACATATTATTTAGCAATAAAATCAAACAATAAAACTAACTGCACCAATGGCAGGTAAAAAAAAGATCCGAACATTACTTTCCGTGCAGAAACAATATCTAAATTTCTATAAAGTTTCCATGCCTGCCAGCAAAATACAACACCGGCTATAAGGGAAACTACCCCGATAATATAACCTCCAAAACCCATAATAGTTGGAAGAAGGCTTACCGGCACCAGTATAATGGTTGAAGCGAGCGTAAAAAGAGCACTTATTCTATCTCTTTTAGTAGTTGGCAGCAATCGAAACCCTGCTTTTTTATAATCATCATCCAGCACCCAGGCAATACCCCAAAAATGCGGAAACTGCCATACAAATTGGATAAGAAATAAAATAATCGGTATCCAGGAAATTCTTGGTTCGTTAAATGCGGCAAAGTATCCGATTAACGGAGGAAGAGCACCCGGAAAAGCGCCAACAAATACAGCAATGGGAGATTTTCTTTTTAATGGCGTATAAAGAATTGCATATAAGAAAATAGAAAAAACTGAAAGTACACCGGTTAAAAAATTGAGGCGTACCAGTATCAGTGTTCCGAGAATTCCCATAAGGATGCTGAGCACTAATGCCTGGCCGGTTGTCATTCTACCGGAAGGAATCGGCCTGTCGCTGGTTCTTTGCATCAGCTTATCCAAATCCTTTTCAATTATTTCATTAAAGCCGTTCGCCGATCCTGTAACCAGAAAACCCCCAATAGTTAAAATAAGCCAGTTGATCCAGTTAATTTCTCCCTGCTCTCTGCTGCCAATTAAAAAAGAAACCGACGCTGAAAAAACTACCAGGAAGGTAAGACGTAATTTGACAAGCTTTTTAAAATCTGATATAAAATCTTTCACTCTTCTACCTCAATATCTGTTTTTATAAAGTTTATTTCTTCCCAGCAGCAACAACAAATAAAATTCTGACCCAAATAACAAACTGGCCAACAAAATATGTAATGCCTGGGCTACAGGAGGTAATGATAAATAGGATAAAATAATTCCGGTAATTATTTGTACTGCCAGAGTTACTATTACATAAATTATATACTTGTATTGAAGCCCGTTTATAGGATACCGGCTGCGAATAAAGAAAAATAATACAATGTTACCCAATACCACCAGCATAGCCAGATCACGATGCACATTAAATGTAAAACCTACTTCTGATAACCATTCTGAGCGTACTGGATTTACCGAAGAAACCATATCGATAAGTTCTCTTACTTCTGTACCCAGAATTATTTGTATAACCGTAATTATCAATACCAATACGGCAAAAATTTTAATAAGCCCCGCAGATTTGCTTGGCAAAATGTTTCGGGCCCGCAAAATCTTCGCATTAAAATACGTATAGATTGCTATCGCCAGAATGAGCAGTGCAAGGAGCATATGCACTGTAACCAGCCATGCCAGCAGATTTGTGGATACAACAATAGAGCCCAACCAACCTTGAAATCCAACTAAAAGTACGTTCAAAAAACTCAGGAAAAAGATTCGTTTACTCGACTTCAAATAAGTTAGAGAGAAACAGGCTGTTAGAATAATTAAAAATCCTGTAATAACACCAATAACGCGGTTTACATACTCTGTCCAGGTTTTTGTTGCGTTAAATTCTTCCGGTTTAAGAATACTCTTATCATTCCTTATCTCTGATGCAAGTTTCCCGAAACCAAGTACATCCAGGCTTTTTGCAAAACGTTGATTTTTTTCAACCCGCTTCTGCACATACTTATCCTGATAATCTTTGGGAAGCTGTGAAGCATGTGTAGGCGGAACTACCTGATCAAAACACCGTGGCCAATCGGGACATCCCATTCCTGCTCCCGAGCTTCTTACTACACCACCCGCTAAAATCAAGACATAAAGAGATAGAATAGTCAAAAAATTTATAACCAGGAATCTCCTTTCGCTTGATGGGAACATTTCTTACCTTATATAAAAAATTAGGGTATCTGGTAGAAAGCCTTACTTCTCAGATACCCTATTCTATATTCAATTTAAAATCTAAAACTTACATAGTAAGGGTGTATGTACTTCTACACCTCCTGCTTTTTGGCAGTCTCTTTATTTATCCATTCCTGCTGTATGCGTTCCGCCTCAGGATTTCCTTCAAAATCGTGCGGCAAGTTAGAACTCATCGTTTCAGAGAAAGGAGTAGTTTGCAAAATAAAATCTTCTGAATGACCTGGCTTACTGTAATCATAAGGCCAGCGGTAAACTGTAGGGATTTCACCCGGCCAGTTACCATGGATATGTTTCACAGGAGTTGTCCACTCTAATGAATTGGCCTGCCAAGGATTTTGTGTAGCTTTTTTACCATAGAAAATTGAGTAAAAGAAGTTCCACAAGAAAGCTATCTGCGCTAAACCCGCAACAATTGCAGACCAGGAAATAAATTTGTTGACGGTAAGCCATTCTTTCATAAATTCAAATTCTGTAAAGGCATAATACCGTCGGGGCACACCGTCGATACCCATAAAGTGCATTGGGAAAAATACAAGATAAGCACACACAAAGGTGATCCAGAAATGCAGATAACCCAGTTTCTCATCCATCATTCTTCCAAACATTTTAGGAAACCAGTGATAAACTCCGGCAAGCATTCCGAAAATAGCTGCAGAACCCATAACCAAATGGAAGTGCGCCACAACGAAATACGTATCGTGAAGATTAATATCCAGGGAAGCATTACCAAGGAAGATACCTGTTAAACCACCAGATATAAAGAAAGATACTAAACCAATTGCGAACATCATAGCTGGTGTAAAGCGTATATTACCGCGCCACAACGTAGCAAGATAATTAAACGTTTTAACGGCAGAAGGCACGGCAATGATTAGGGTAGTGATCATAAATACCCCACCTAAAAATGGATTCATCCCTGTTACAAACATGTGGTGTCCCCATACAATCATTGAAAGCACAACAATTCCGATAAGGGAATATACCATCGCATGGTAACCGAAAATTGGTTTCCTTGCATTTGTAGAAATTACTTCAGAAGTAATACCAAATGCCGGCATAATGATGATGTACACTTCCGGGTGACCAAGGAACCAGAATAAATGCTGGAAAAGAACCGGACTACCACCTTGATTTGGCAATACCTGGCCTTGAATTACAATATCAGACAGATAAAAGCTGGTACCAAAACTTCTGTCGAAAATCAGCAATACTACTGCTGCTACGAGAACAGGGAAAGAAAGTACTCCTAAAATAGCCGTTAAGAAGAATGCCCAAACAGTTAAAGGCATCTTCCACATATCCATACCCTTTGTACGCATGTTCAGTACGGTACTGATATAATTCAGAGAACCCATTAAAGAAGATGCAATAAACAAAGTCATACTTACCAGCCACAGTGTCATTCCTGTTCCAGAGCCAGGTATTGCTTTCGGCAAGGCCGACAAAGGTGGATAAATAGTCCAACCGGCACTGGCAGGTCCGCTCTGCACAAAGAATGATGAAATCATTACTACAGAGGCAAGGAAAAAGAACCAGTATGACAACATGTTAACAAAAGGTGACGCCATATCGCGAGCACCGATCTGATAAGGAATTAAAAGATTACTAAATGTACCGCTAAGTCCTGCTGTAAGTACGAAAAATACCATGATCGTACCGTGTATAGTAACTAACGCAAGGAAAAAGTCAGGTCGTATTCTGCCTCCTTCTGCAAACTTTCCTAAAAAAGTTTCCAACAACGGAAATGTTTTATCGGGCCAGCCAAGCTGAATACGGAATAATATGGATAGAAACATTCCTATAAATGCCATAATTATCCCGGTAATCAGAAACTGCTTAGCTATCATTTTATGATCCTGGCTAAATATATATTTAGTCAGAAAAGTTTCGTGATGATGCGCATGTCCATCATGACTGTCGTGTGCATGATGATCCGTATCATATTGAATTGCTGTACTTGCCATAATCGCCGCTATCTTATTTTATTTATTTAAAGCCAAATTTTTAATAGATGAATTATCTTTATCCGCCATCTGAAGTTCTTTCTTTACATCATCGTTGAAGAAGAATTGTTGTTTTGCAAGCCACTCCTGATATTCCTGTTCGCTCACAACCGTTACTTTCATTTGCATATTATAATGGCCGGCACCGCAAATTTTATTGCACAACAGTACGTAATCAAACGTCTCATTATTCCTCTTTTCTCTCATCTCTGCAGTAGTATATTGCGGAGTAAACTGAAAATACGTTGGCATACCAGGTACTGCATTCATCTGAACACGCATAGTTGGAATATAAAAACTATGAAGGATATCTTTTGAACCGATGGTTACACGAACCGGACGATTTACAGGTATTACAATTTCTCCACCCAGCTTGTCATCCCAGCTTTTACGATCTTTAAAATCAATACCCATTGAGTTTGTAGGAGTGATAAGCTTGTAATTTCTTAATCCAAGTTGATTATCCGCACCAGCGTATCGAACATTCCATTTAAACTGTTCGCCAATCACTTCAATGCTTATCGCTCTTTTTTGTTCATTTTCCGGAACGTTGGTAATGCTTCTCCATGTAAAGAAACCTAGTAACACCAATACAGTAAGTGCAACCGCGGGTATAATGGTCCATAATCTTTCTATTGCGTTATTGTGCGGATAGAAATATGCCTTCCTTTTATTTGATCCCCTGTATTTAAACGAAAATCCGAATAATAGTATATGCGTTAGTACAAAAACAATGGTTGTAATAAGGAGCGTAACATTAAACATAAGGTCGATCCGTTCACCATGTTTAGATCCTGCGTTACTATCAGCTACATATCCCCAGTGGCTGTAAGTCCAGTATGTACCGTACATAGAAATTATCAGTATTACAGCAAAAAGAACACTCTGAATCTGATTCCAGTTTACAGTGCTTTTCTTACCCTGAATTTCTTTTGTCAGCTCATAAACCTTTAATACTTTACCTATAACCCCAATAAAAATACAAAGCAAAATGAAAAGCAGTACATAATATGCTGCAGATTTATATACTTCTGCAGTAACATTTTGCAATGCTTCTGTATTGGCTTGCGAGGCAGCATCATTTTCAGTACCGGGCGTTACCTGAGCAAAAGCATTAGCTGTTGCCATTAAAACAGTAAAAACAACCAGAGCCAATAATGAATAAACCGTTTTTAAATTTTTGAAAACCATTTTTTTATCTACTAACAGTATTTGATTCGAATAATTAGATTTGATGATGCAAGCTTTCTTCCAGGAATGGATGGTTTACAGGAACTAATGGCTTTTTGCTTAGAGCGTTCAACATCAGGAACGAAAACAATCCGGCAAACCCAAAAGCTGTACCTATTTCAATAATACCAAAACCTCTGTGTTCAGCTACTGTTCCTGGCATAATCATTATATAATAATCAAGCCAATGACCGCATATTAAAAGGATACAAACAAACATCAGCATATCCGTTTTACGTTTATTATCTCTTGACATCAGAATAAGAACCGGTGCTACAAAGTTAATAAGGATATTAAGCCAAAACCAGAATTTATATTCGGGCTCCCAGCGCTTATAAAAATAAACTGACTCTTCTGGGATATTGGCATACCATGTCAACAGGAACTGGGCGAACCATACATAGGTCCAGAAAATAGAGAATGCAAAAATGAACTTACCAAGATCGTGTAAATGGTTGTCATTGATCCAGCTCATGTAACCTGCTTTCTTTAAAAGAATAATTGTTAAGGTGATGACACATAATCCGCTAACCCACATAGCCGCAAAATTATACCAGCCAAACATAGTTGAAAACCAGTGAGCTTCCAGTGACATGATGGTATCAAAAGCCCATATAGGTGTTGTAAACCCAAAGATCACCAAAAATATAGCAGATAGCTTAAAGCTTCTTTTGTAACTGTTCAAGCCACCGGCTAAATCTTCATTGGCAGAAATACGTGCAAGCAGAACAGCAAAAATGCTGTATATTCCTAGAAAGATTATTTCACGTCCCATGAAAAATGGAACATTCAGAAAACCTGCTTTACCGGCAATAAGAGCATCGTATTCGGGACTTGACGGATCTGTGATCCCTTCGTGATTCCAGTGATGATATAAGTTATGTGTAGCTAAACCAGCGCCGCAAATAATAATAAGTATTATAGAAGCAATTGGCAATATCTTTGCAAATGCCTGCGGAACCCGAAGCAAAGCAGCAGACCAGCCTGCCTGTGAAACGAATTGAACTGCAAGGAAAAAAGCACCTGCTGCACACACGCTTGTAAAATAATATCCCATTAGGAGGAGATTAGCAAAAGTACGCTCTGCATGACCGGTAAAGAATCCAAAAGCGATAGCGACAATGCCAATTAATATTCCAATTAAACTCCAGGTTTTTGCTTTACCTGCAAATTCAAATTGTTCGTTGAAGTTATGAGTATGATTGTGACTTCCCATTTTTTTATTACCTGTTAACTACTGTAGTTGTTGCAATTGATGAACGTACATTACAATTTTCCATCTCTCGTTTGGATCCAGCTGAGAACGGTGAGGTCCCATCAAATTCAAACCGTATGTAATGGTATGGAAAATACGGCCGTCGTTTAAATCTTTCATAGCTCCGCCACGAGAAGAACTTCCTGTTGAATAGGAAGGAGGTGCCGGGAACTTTTCATTTTTTATAATCTGACCATCACCTTTACCTTCGGCACCATGGCAATGAGAGCACATGTGTAAGTACAATAATTTACCATCCTGCAAATTTGCATTAGTAGCCGGAAGTGGGTTTTTCAGATTTGTTTCTGCAGCTATAAGGCCTTCAGGTGTGTTGGGGTATTCCGATGACACCGCATCAAATCCTACAGGCACAGTTCCTGCCGGTGGAAGCTGAGCTGTTTGCCCATTCTTAAAATTCTTATTTGGCTGGTCGTAGTTGTATGCAATAGGATCGTACATATTTCTTGCATACTCCAACCCAGGACTGCGTTTATCACTGCAGGAGGATATAACCGAAGCACATGCTACAGTTAAAAAAACAGCGCCTAATATCCTAAGCTTATTCATAACTAACATATTTTCTATCGTTGTGCAGTATTTCTACAGCACCGGCTTCATTTAATAAATTATTAATTTTGTCCGTATCCGGATTGGATTGAGCATCAATTGCAATTACGAAACGATCATTAGTAGCTCTGAAATCCATTACCCGCGGCGCACGTCCCGGAAATAAATGATTAGCAAAGAAATAAGTAAAGCACATTCCGTATGATGCAAACAATACCGTCATCTCAAACATGATCGGAATAAAATCGGGCATTGCAAAAGCTGGCTTACCACCTATGTTCATCGGCCAGTCTGCTACTAAACAATAATACAATAAGGAAAAAGCGCAGCATGTACCAGTTATACCGAAACAGAAAGCAGCAATAGGCAAACGTGATCGTTTATACCCTAACTTGGCTTCTATCCCGTGAATAGGCATCGGAGTAAACACATCGTATATGCTGATATTGTTCTCCTGCAACTTATCTATCCCGTGCATCATTACATCAGGATCTTCAAAATGACCTAAAATATATTTTGTATTGCTCATTGTTAAATTTTTGCGTATTCAGGTTCTGAAACACTATCGTATTTTGTTAATGATTCGCGGTAAAATTCTGCCTGCTCAGGTTTTACTTTGCCGTCACGAATAAGTTTTTGCTTGGTTTGATCACTTGAAGTTTTCAATAAAAGTTTCACTTCAGCAATCGCGATACCTGGAAGTACCCGAAGGAAAAGCAGGAATAAGGTAAAGAACAAGCCAATTGATCCGACAAATACAAGCACGTCAACAATAGAAGGATAAAACATTACCCAGCTTGATGGCAGGAAATCACGGTGCAAAGAAGTAACGATAATAACAAAGCGCTCGAACCACATTCCGATGTTTACCACGATAGATAATACCCATGAGGCAGGAATGCTGGTACGTATTTTCTTAAACCAGAATAATTGAGGAGAAATTACGTTACAGGTCATCATACTCCAGTATGCCCACCAGTATGGCCCGCTGATCCGGTTCAGGAAAGCATACTGTTCATATTCAACACCGGAGTACCAGGCAATGAATAACTCGGTCAGATAGGCTACACCCACAATAGAACCAGTAACAATAATAATTTTGTTCATTGATTCTATATGGAACATGGTGATATAATTCTCCCAGTTCATTACTTTTCTGGCAACAAGCAATAAGGTTTGTACCATTGCGAAACCAGAGAAAATAGCTCCGGCAACGAAGTATGGAGGGAAAATGGTAGTGTGCCATCCTGGTTCCAAAGAGGTAGCAAAGTCCATAGATACAATGGTGTGAACCGAAAGTACCAGTGGAGTAGCAAGACCAGCTAAGATCAACGATACTGCTTCAAATCGCTGCCATGTTTTTACTGATCCGTTCCATCCGAAAGACATTACAGAGTAGATACGGCGACGTAAACCACTTGCACGATCACGAACTGTTGAAATATCAGGCAATAAACCGATATACCAGAAAATTAATGATACCGAAAAATAAGTAGAGATCGCAAATACGTCCCACACTAACGGAGAGTTAAAGTTTACCCATAAAGACCCGAACTGGTTAGGCAAAGGCAAAGGCCAGTAAGCAAGCCAGGGACGGCCCATGTGAGAAACCACATATGTTGCCGCACAAATTACCGCAAATATGGTCATCGCTTCCGCAGAACGGTTAATCGAGTTTCTCCAGTTCTGACGGAACAATAAAAGTACCGCAGAGATTAGCGTTCCGGCGTGACCAATACCAACCCACCATACGAAACCGGTAATATCCCATGCCCATCCTACTGTTTTATTTAATCCCCAGGCACCAATACCTGTCCAGAAAGTATAACTAACGGCGCATACCCAAACTAATGCAAAGATGGCAGCAACAGTAAATCCTATCCACCAGGCTTTGTTGGGTTTATTTTCAACAGGAGACAGAATATCAGCAGTTATTTTAGAATACGTAATATTCTCACCTGTAATTAAGGGCTCCCTGATTATTGATTCATTATGAGACATATATCTTTAAATTTCTATTTATGAAATTATTAAGCTTCTACTGTGTTTCTAACTTTTGTCTGGTATCCGATTCCAGGCTGCGTATTTAATTCCTGCAATACATAATACGTGCGCTCGTTACCTAACGCTTTTCTTACTTCTGAATTAGGATCATTAAAATCACCGAATATAATCGCATCTCCCGGACAAGTTTGCTGACAGGCTGTTTGAACTTCCAGATCCCTTAACGGACGTTTTTCCATTTTAGCCTGTAGTTTACCAGCCTGAATACGCTGAACACATAGCGTACATTTCTCCATAACACCACGTGATCGTGTGGTGACATCCGGATTAAGTACTAACTGTGTAAACTCGTTATTTAAATAGTTATCGAAACGGGAATCGTTCCAGTAGTTAAACCAGTTAAAACGGCGAACTTTATACGGACAGTTGTTTGCGCAATAACGAGTACCAACGCAACGGTTATAAGCCATCATGTTTAAACCGTCTGAAGAGTGTACCGTTGCTAATACCGGACAAACAGTTTCGCATGGGGCATGGTCGCAATGCTGGCACAGCATCGGTTGGTTAATAACCGATACATCCTCCATATCTTCCAGATGTTCGATCTCACGCTCTTCAGTTACGCCTTTACCACCTTCATTAAATGTATAATAACGGTCGATACGTAACCAATGCATTTCACGACGACGGCGAACTTCATCGCGTCCTACAACAGGAACATTATTTTCAACATTACAAGCTACGATGCAGGCGCCACATCCGGTACAGGCATTCAAATCGATTGCCATAACCCAGCTGTGCCCCGGCTGGCTGTGTTCAGGCCATAAATCGTATGTTTTATGTCCTTCTTCAGCCTTACCTGTTCCTGCAAACGGATTTTTTTGGTATTCTTTGAAAGTAGTTTCCCGAATTATGTTTCTTCCCTCGTAAGAGTGGTGAGTTTGAGTTTGAGCAAGTTCGTATTTACCACCTGCTTTTTCTATTGTTACAGCAGTTGCAGTTTGATAGGTTCCGTTTACGTAAGGCATAAACGGATAAGCATTTTTGCCCACTCCGCTGCCTGCTTTACCTGCTTTTGCACGACCATAACCTACAGCTACAGATACCGTTCCCATTGCCTGTCCCGGCTGGTACAGCACGGGAAGTTCAACAGAAAAATCTCCCTGAGCTGACTTCACTGTAACTAAATCAAACTCTTCAACACCTAACTTTTGGGCATATTTAGGGTTCATAGCTACATAATTGTCCCAGGTTACTTTTGAAACCGGATCGGGCAATTCCTGAAGCCATGCATTATTTGCATATTTTCCATCACGTAATGCTACAGACTGATACAGATGAAGTTCTGCAGCATTTTCGCCTGACTTACTGATGGCATTGCCTGCATTAATTGCTGTTTGGGCAACTGCATTCAAGTCAAGACTTAAAGTATAGGTTCCTGCAGGTTTGCTTACTGCAACCACAGAACCTGTTTGCAATAACTCTTTCCAGCTTTTTCCGGCTATTGGAAGTATATTCTTCTCCCAGTTATTACGTACGTACTGATAATAATCTCTTACCGGTGCGTTTAACCAGTTTAAAAATCCTTCTTCAACAGCACGGCCGTTGTAAACAGGATTAATTGCAGGCTGAACCAAGGTGTAATATCCGGCAGTCGCCTGATGATCAGACCATGTTTCCAAATAATGAAGAGACGGAGCAATTACATTACATAAAGCCGCGGTTTCATCCTGACGATCTGCAAATGAAACTTTAAGAGGAACTTTATTTATGACAGAAGCAAAGTCTTTAGCATTTACAGAATCATAAGCCGGATTGCTGTTTATAAAGAACACAGCACCAACATCACCTCTTTTTACCTCATTAACAAAATCAACAAAAGCGGCATCATTACCTGCATATTGATAAGATGGATTATCAAGATCAATTGTAGTTCCGTAGCTGCCAATTAAAGAATTTATTGCGTTTACAAGGGTTTGAACAGAAACATCGTTCGAGCCAGAAACTACTAATGCCTTGCCTTTTGCAGCAATCAATTCCTTTGCGGCCAAAGCAATTGCCTTTTCTGCCTTTGCATTGGAGAGTTTCTTTGAAGCTGTCAAAGTTCCGCCAAGAGCATTGTACAGGCTGATTAAAGCCAGTCCCTCTTCTGAAGGTTTTAGCGTAATTCTTGCATCAGCATTGGTACCTGTTAGTGTCATTCCTGCTTCAAACTGAATATGACGGGACATTTTGCCATTTTTCAATGACTTCATCCCTCTGTTTGAAACATATTGACGATTAAATTCCAGAGGAGAGATCCATGTTCCAAGGAAATCTGCTCCAAAACTTACAATTACATCGGCACGATCAAAATAGTAGTGAGGAAGTACTGCCTTTCCAAAACTATTTTCGTTTGCTCTGATAATACCCGTATAGGATACCGCATCTGTTTGAATATGACGGGTATTTGGATATTGTGCAGTAAAATCGGCTATTACAGCAAGTGTTGAGGGGCTGTTTATTGTAGATGAAACAATCCGGATACCTTTTCCTGCTGCCTGAACTTTATTAAGTTCTCCTTTAATGTAAGAATCAACAGCTGACCATGAAGCTGATTGATTATTAATCATCGGACCTTTTAATTTAGATACATCATAAAGATCTAAAATAGAAGCTTGCCCGATCGCATCTAAGCGTCCTTTGGCTAATATACAATTGGGGTTTCCTTCAATTTTAATAGGCCGGCCTTCACGTGTTTTTACAAGTACACTGTAACCATTAAAGCTCGAAGCGTAGTAATTAGCAACGCCCGGAGTAACTTCTTCCGGTTTAATAAGATAAGGAATAGATTTAGCAACAGGTGCCCGCTGGCAAGCAGCCAATGTAACAGCACCCAAACCAAAACCTAAAGCTTTTAAAAAATCACGACGAGGAGCAACTGTACTTAAACCGGCGTCGTTCAGAACTTCTTCAATAGGAAGTGATTCTGCAAATTCATTTTTATTACTTTCAACAAATTCAGGAGTACTTTTCAGTTCTTCCAAACCTTTCCAGTATTTTTTATTGCTTTCCATTTAAGCTATATAACTGTATGAGTAAGATCTTATACTAATTTATTAATAATGACATTTAGCACACTCTGTAGCGCCAAGTACTGCAGCTGTAACTTTCTCACCTTTTTTAATTTTATCGTGAGCAGCAATAAGTTTGTCGTAGTATGCGTTTCCTTTGTACTTCACTTCTGTTTCACGGTGGCAATTGATACACCATTTCATGGTTAAAGGAGCATATTGGTATACTTCAGACATAGTTTCAACAGGGCCGTGACATTTCTGGCATTTTATACCATTTACTTTTACGTGTACGGAGTGAGGGAAAAAAGCAAGATCCGGTAAGTTATGCACTCTAATCCATTGAATGGGCTTTTTATTGGGGCCGTATTCTTTTGTATCCGGATTATAATCAAGCGCTTTATAAATCTTCATAATTTCCGGAGAAGTCTGCCCGTTGTATTTTTCACTTGCGGTAACATAATCGTGGCAGTTCATACAAATATTAAGGGAAGGTATAGTAGCGTTCTTTGATTTGTAAGCTCCGCTGTGGCAATACTGGCAGTCAATTTTATTTACTCCGGCGTGTACGTCATGCGGAAATTTTATAGGCTGAACCGGCTGATAACCCTGATGCACTCCGGTATCCCACATCTGCTTCCATCCCGCTGATCCTAAAAAGATCACTAAGAGCAATACCACAAAGAAGATAAATTTCTTATTTTTCAATAAGTTACGGTAGCGTGCCGCTTTCGCTTCGGAAGAAGTCTCTTCAGTTTCAGTTTCCTCAATTACAACTCCTTGTTTCTGAAGCAATAATCTCTCTAAGGTAGAAATCACCCTGTTTAAAACCAGGATAACCAGCAGAGCAACAATTACTACCACAATTAAACCGCCGAGCATAAAGTTGCTAACTTCGCCGGAATCGCCGCCTTTGCCTTGTGCTCCCCCAGCTGCACCTCCTGCTGCCTCAGCAGGTTTTGTTGATTCCTGCTTTATGTAGGCAAGAATACTTTTAACGTTATCATCTGTTAGCTCTGGAAAAGGAGGCATTGCAACCTTACCGTACTCATTAAAAATTTTTACGGCTTCCGCATCACCCGATGCAACAAGGGCCTGTGAATTTTTAATCCATTTCAAAAGCCAGGCTTCTTCTTTCGATTCTGTAATACCTTTAAGCGCCGGCCCTACTACTTTTCTATCTAAAGCATGGCAAGCCGTACACTTTTGTTTAAATAAGGCGCCTCCTTCTGCAGCATCCTGCGCATAAGAAGAAGAAGAACCAAGACCCAGAATTGAAATTAAGAGTAAAAACTTCGCAACACTTTTAAAAAACAATGAGATGTTTCTCATATTGAGTATTTATACTTAAATTTTTGAATTTTATATTGCCAAAAGAAGCTAAAATGATCCAGCTCACATTTCGGTGCACAAAAGTATAATTAATTCAGCTATGGATGACAGTTGAATGACTGTTATTCCTAATTTATAATTATTCTAAATAAGTTAAAATATGCCTCTAAATAATACTAAGAGCAGTTTTACAAAAAAACTGCTCTTAGTATTACAGATAACCGTTTGTATTTAATTAATATTTTTTTTATTGTTTTAAAACCCAGGCAAAAATCAGTGGAGCAACAATTGTAGCATCAGATTCTACAATAAACTTCGGAGTATGAATATCCAGCTTTCCCCAGGTTATCTTTTCGTTTGGAACCGCCCCAGAATAGGAACCGTAAGAGGTAGTAGAATCCGAAATCTGGCAGAAATAACTCCAGAAAGGAATTTCGTGCATTTCAAGATCCTGATACAACATAGGCACTACGCAAATCGGAAAATCGCCGGCTATGCCGCCGCCTATCTGGAAAAAACCGATGCCTTTTCCGCTGCTGTTGCTCCGGTACCAGTCTGCGAGCCAGCCCATATATTCAATACCGCTTTTCATTGTACTCGCTTTCAGCTCGCCCTTTATAACATACGATGCAAAAATATTTCCCATTGTACTATCTTCCCAACCCGGAACAATAATCGGCAAGTTTTTTTCTGCTGCTGCAATCATCCAGCTGTTCTCGAGCGGAATTTCGTAATGTTCTTTCATTGCTTCACTTAGCAGAAGCTTGTACATATATTCATGAGGGAAATATCGTTCGCCTTTATCTTCGGCCTCCTTCCAAATTTTATGAATGTGCTTTTGTATCCTTCTGAAAGCTTCTTCCTCCGGTATACAGGTATCTGTAACACGATTAAATCCGTTTTCAAGAAGATCCCATTCTTCCTGGGGGCTCAGGTCACGGTAGTTAGGAACCCGTTTGTAATGCGTATGTGCAACAAGGTTCATAATATCCTCTTCAAGATTTGCTCCCGTACAGGATATAATGGATACTTTATCCTGGCGGATCATCTCTGCAAGGGAGATGCCTAACTCGGCAGTACTCATAGCACCCGCCAACGTGATCATCATTTTTCCGCCCTCTTCGAGGTGCATTTCGTAGCCTTTTGCAGCATCCATTAAAGCAGCTGCATTAAAATGCCGGTAATTATGCTCAATAAACCTTGATATTGGTCCTCTTTCTGTATTCATAATATAGTATTTAAGATTGCAAAAGTACGTATTTATAAATTTTCAGGTGTGGATTTCTCTAATTGCATAAAGTGCGCTGCAACGGTGTGTAGTTTGCAACAAAAACAATGCTATATTCGCAAACATGAAAATTAATGCTCGTTTCGTATTGGCTTCTGTCCTTATTTTATGTTCAACTATTTTCACAGGATATTCTCAAAGCAGGATATTAAAAAAGCTAATGTCTAACGAGCCTGACACCACCCGTTCACCAAGTTTCTTACCGCTGCCTGCTATTGCCTATTCAAAAGTCACAGGCCTGGAATTGGGATTAGCAGGCTTATATTCTTTTTATTCAGACAGAAAAGACACATTAACCAGAAGCAGTAATTTTACAGGACTAGCCACTTTTACAACAAAGAAGCAAGCTAACTTTTCACTGAAAGCAGATATTTGGTCGCCGAAAAATATTTACCATTATACAGGTGAGATCCGCTACCGGAATTTTCCGTTTAAATTTTACGGCATAGGAGATAAAACAATAGAAGCAGATGAAGATAACATCACTCAAAACCTTTTCCGTCTAACAAGTGAACTTGAAAAACTATTACTGAAAAACTACTATGGCGGCGTAAACGTAAGTTTCGAGAATTATAGTTTTAAAGACAGGGAAACCGGAGGAATTTATACAACTAATCCGTTTATATTAGACAAAGATGGCGGAAAGGTTCTGTTTTTTGGCCTTTCACAAATATTCGATTCCAGAAATACCAATACATATACTACCAAAGGGCTTTACCTGAAGCTTAACTATTCTTACGCCCCCGATTTCTTTAAAGATGAAAACTTTACCGGGAGCCTGATAAAAGCAGATGCAAGATCATTTAACAGCTTAAGTAAAAAAACAGTACTGGGTTTTAATGCAGTATATCAGTCGTTAAGAGGTGAAAGTGCTCCCTTTTATTTACTACCGCAATTCGGATCAGACCTGATTATGCGAGGCTATTATACAGGCAGATACAGGAATGAGAATTTACTTGCACTTCAAACTGAATTCCGCTACCGGTTTATTCCACGTTTAGGAGCAGCAGCATTTTTTGGAATGGGAACAAGTTACAGCAAAAATTCTTTCAAATTAGGTGATTTAAAACCGAGCTATGGTGGCGGACTTCGCTACTTTTTTGATGTAGAACGTGGCATGAACGTACGTTTTGATTATGCATTAGGCGAAAAAAGATCCGGAGAAGGAAGGCAAAGCAGTTTCTATATTTCATTCGGAGAGGCTTTTTAAACCTCTTTTTATCAATCAGTATTTTGGTAATAGTTGTTTATAAAAATGGTTCTGTAAAATCAATTTAAAAGTTAAATTTTATAAATTTGATTATGCCAATTGCATTAACACAAGATTCAATTTTAGAAACACTACATGAGCATCAGCACAAACTGAAATCTTTTGGAGTGTTAGAAATTGGTTTATTTGGCTCTTATGCTAAAAAAACGCAACGGAAGGAAAGTGATATTGATTTATTAGTAGATATTGATAAATCCAAAAAAACATTCCGGAATTTTATGGCTTTGGCATATTACCTCGAAGATCTCTTTAAGTGCAGGGTAGATTTGATCACAAAGCAATCTTTAAGTCCGTATATTGGCCCGTACATATTAAAATCTGTAAAATATGCCGCTCTCTGAAATTGAGTTCTTAAGGCATATTCTTAATGAATGTATATACTTAACAAAAGAATATAAAGAAAATACATTTGAAGATTTTATTACAAATGAGCGCTTGTCAAAAGCTATTTGCAGAAGCTTAGAAATTATTGGAGAAGCAAGCAGTAAAGTAAATCCAGATTTAAAGCAAAAATATCCTTTGATATTCTGGAGAGAAATGAGTGATATCAGAAATAGAATTATTCATAACTATTTCGGAATAGACTATGATATTATCTGGGATACAGTTAAAACAGATATTCCGTTATTAAAGGAAGGCATTGAATTAATTATAAAAGAACAAGAAGAAAATTCTTAAAATTTTATCCGAAAATGCTCTTTCGCCTGGCCCTGTTTAAAAAATACTATACCGATCCAGAACAAATCAATACTTACCGTTACAGCCGCGTCTGCCTTTATTTCTTCCCAGGCTTCCTGCATGCCTTTACTCCAATAAATATCATCAAATATCATAACTGATCTTTCATTCATTTTAGGAAGCAGCATGTTAAAATAATTTAAAGTTGCCTCTTTACGATGGTTGCCATCAATAAACACAAAATCAATAGAATCCTCATCAGAAATAACCACCGGAAGAACCTTGTCGAAATTACCTACTATGATATTTACATTTGTAATTCCTAAGGTTTTCAAATTTTCTTTTGCAATAGCTGCCGTTTCGGGGCATCCCTCAATTGAAATAATCCTTCCTTCGGTTACTGCTTCTGCAAAGTAAGCGGTTGTTATACCCAGGCAAGTGCCCAGTTCCACAATATTTGAAGGCTGTAATTCGTTTGCTAATCTGTAAAGTAACTGTGCCAACCGTGCAGGTTTTAAGGCAGCTTTTGCTAAAGTCTTTACTAGTTTTTGTTTATTATTGTTTACATGAGAGCCGGCACCAAGGTCGGTTATGGTTATCGTTCTTTCGTCTTTTAAAAGGTCAGATCGTAAAAGCTCTATTTTTTCAAAAATCTTTCGGGGCTTAACATCGTATATTACTTCATCAACTAATTTATAAACAAACGGGGAATGAATACCATGACGGGTTTTTGATTTTAAGCGATGACGAATAAAAGCTTTTACTAATGATATATTTAGCATGCCGCAAAAATATAGAAACCAGTTATTTGAAAAGAATGTTAAATTGGTGTATTAAAGATGAATTTTAAAGAAATAGAGTCTCTTATTAAGTTACTTGACGATCCGGATACGGAAATAGCCCAGCATGTTGAATACAAACTTTTAACATATGGAAGTGATGTTGTAGAATATCTTGAAAACGTATGGGAACATTCGTTAGATGCCGTTTTACAGGAACGGATTGAAAACCTTGTCCATAAAATTCAATTCAATAATGTAAAACACGAGCTCGAATTATGGCATCTGGGTGGCTCTTTCGATCTTTTGCAGGGCGTACTTATTATAAATAAATACCAGTTCCCTGATTTAGATGAGCAAAAGATCATTAACCAGATCGAAGATATAAAACGGGATATCTGGCTCCAGATGCTCTATGACATGAGCCCGGTAGAAAAAGTAAAACTGATTAACCATGTCTTTTACACCCTCTACGGGTTTTCTGGCAATACAAAAAATCATCAGGATCCGCAAAACTCGTATCTTAACCAGGTACTGGAAAGTAAACGGGGGAACCAGATTTCACTGGCGATTATTTACTCAATTGTTGCACAAAAGCTTGATATTCCCGTATTTGGCGTAAACCTGCCACAGCATTTTATACTTGCATATATTGACGACACTCCTGAAGCTGATTATGACAACCAGGTTTTGTTCTATATCAATGCCTTTAACAAGGGTTTTATTTTTGGCAAAAGGGATGTTGATTCGTTTTTAAAACAACTTTCACTGCAACCTGAAAAACAATTTTATGAACCCTGCACTAATGAAGAGATTGTAAAACGTATTTTACGAAACCTGATTTCGGCTTATACCAATCTGGGGGCAATGGAAAAAGTCAGAGAACTGGAAGAATTATTAACAATCCTTCCTTAAAGATTAAAATTCCATTAAATACGCTTTAAGAAAGTCATTTAGTTCTCCGTCTAATACTGCCTGGGCATTAGAAGTTTCATAATTCGTTCGCAGATCTTTAACCAGTTTGTACGGATGGAGGACATAATTTCTGATCTGTGATCCCCATTCTATTTTCTTTTTACTTCCCTCAATGGCTGCCGTAGTTTCCATACGTTTTCGCAGTTCGGCTTCATATAACTGCGATTTCAACAAACGGATTGCATTTTCCTTATTTTGCAACTGCGATCTGGATTCCTGGTTCTTAATTATAATTCCCGAAGGTTTATGGTATAAACGAACGGCGGTTTCTACTTTATTTACATTCTGTCCGCCAGCCCCGCCCGAACGGAAAGTTTCAAACTCAATATCAGCGGGGTTTACTTCAATTTCAATGGTATCATCAATTAAAGGATAAACATATACCGAAGCGAAAGACGTATGGCGTTTTGCATTGGCATCAAATGGAGAGATTCTCACCAAACGATGAACCCCGTTTTCGCCTTTCAGGTATCCGTAAGCAAAATCACCTTCAAACTGGATAGTTACAGATTTTATACCTGCAACCTCTCCCTCCTGCGAATCCTGCTCGGTAACCTTATAGCCATTTTTCTCACCCCACATAATGTACATCCGCATAAGCATATACGCCCAATCGCAGCTTTCTGTACCGCCTGCACCTGCAGTAATTTGCATTACCGCGTTCAGCTGGTCCTCTTCAGAACTTAGCATATTCTTAAATTCCAATTCCTCCACTTTTGCGGTTGCAATATCAAACTGATCTTTAAGTTCTGTAGCTGTAGCATCGCCAGACTGAAAAAAATCTAGCATTACAGAAGCATCCTCTACCGCTGCTTCTACTGCAACGATGCCTTCTGTCCATACTTTTTTATTTTTTATGGAATGAAGAACTTTTTCAGCTTCTTTGGGGTTATCCCAGAAGGTGGGAGTGAGTGTTAATTCTTCCTCTATATGTAATTCATCAAGCTTCTTGTCGATGTCAAAGATGCCTCCTCAGGGACTTTACTCTGTCCCTTAAATCCTGCAATTGTTCTTTTGTCATACGGCAAAAATAGAAAATTACCTGTTAGTATCAGGTTAAGATGATTGAAATAAAATCATTGAGCAGCTACTCCCCTTTCAATTAACGATTCTGCGAGTTGCTGGGACAGCGAGAAAATTCTCGAACAGCTCTCGGCATGCCAAACCCGGATATTACTATTGATATTCCCTGCCAGAAGTGGACCCATAAGATAAAAATTGTGGCTTGCTTCAAAACTTTCATTTACAGCAAATCCCCTTTTCGAGCTATTAGGAACACAAATCTTTTTACTTATCAGGTTAGAAATTAACGAAGATGTTGAATATCGGGACAAATCCTGGAAACCACTGCAATTAATAATTACTTTAATTGGTTTATCTATATCTCGTTTTCGGCCCTGCTGATCCAGATATTCAAACTTAAAATTATCCTGACCAGTTACCGAGGGCTTTAAAAATTTCCCTTTAATAAATTCAACCTTATTCCCGCTTACCAGAGTGTCAACTACATCCCGATATTCTCCACCGGCACGTCTTTGAAGTTTTCCTATTTCACCTCCATATTTGGAAACAAACAGCTTTTGTTCATGAAAATTCAGATTATTTAACAGTTCGATAACCGACTTCGAAACAGGATCTATAGTATCAGCAATACTTATATTAGCTGCTTTTGCCAGTTCTACATCTTTTCTTACAGCATTAAATATTTTTCGTGCCGTGCACGAACCATCATTTTTAAGCAGATTTAGGTGATGCGGTTGAAACGCAGCTGTTTGTGTATTAATTCGGTGAGGAAAAGTTCCGTCGGGAGAAATAATGTAAAATTTATTTACAAGTGACTTTAACTCTTTAAAATTTTCCAGATTATAAAAAACTTCCAACGCACTGGCATTCGAGCCGATAATCAAAATATTATTATCTTCTATTGTTGCAGTTTTTTTTAAGACCTTATAAACACAGCGCAAATTTTGGGTCAGATCAGGTTCATATATATCTTCTATATAGCAGATCGATCTATCAGCTGCCTCTTGCGCAAAAGGGTTTAAAGGCTTTTTCGGGGGGCTCCCGATAGATAAAATAACTTTTTTAGCAGGTATTGTAATTGAAGACTTATTCTCGTCAAGAGCTTCTATAAAATACAAATCATTCTTTTTATCAATATTAACAACGTCGGCTTTAATTAACTGGTATTCCAACAACCCGTTATTGACTGCACAGTCAAGTAAAGTTGTTATACGCTGCTTTAAAAAAGTTCCAAAAACATATCTGGGAATATAAATATCTTCCCAGGTATTTTCGCTGATAAAACTATGGTTATTTCTTAACCATTCTTCCGCGACATTTCCTCCTCTTTCTTTGATATCATCCGTTATCCAGTTGATGTTATTTTTCAGCCAGTTTATAAAAAGAGCCCGTTCGGCTAAAGGGATAAAATCTTTTAAAGGATTAATAATCAAAGAATTATACCCCGAACGCTTTCCGTAAGGTATGCCCGTCCAGAACTCGCTATCCTTTTCAAGAACCAGTAACATTACTTTATAGCCCGGCGGATGTTTTTCAAGCATCTCAATGTAGTGCAATAAAGTATACGTACAGGATAATCCTGAACCCACAAATGCGATATCCCCAATCTTTTCGCTCATGGGACTTTATAGATGTATTAGTATTATAAATCGTTTAGAATCAGGTAGAGAAGACTTAACTATTTTTTCGTGTTAAATGTTTGTTTTTTCTCTTTAAAATTTAAATAGACGTTTTACTATGAGTACGATAAAAGATTATTTTGAGTTGCTTGCCTGGCTGTTCAGGTTTTGTCTTTTTTATCTTATTCTTTAAAATTTGTATTCTATCTTCGCATCAAATACTAAATACTATGTTACCAAAAGTGAATTTTACGCAAACGCAATCTTACGAATACCTTTCTGATCATTTTATGGAAATTTCTGAACTGCATTTGCGTGATTTATTTAAAAAGGACACAAACCGTTTCAATAAATTTTCTATAAAGTTAAATGATATTTTAATTGATTATTCAAAAAACAGGATAAATGATAAAACGATCGCCCTTTTAATTCAGCTTGCTAAAGAATGCGGTTTAAAAGAAGCTATTGAAGCGATGCTTAGTGGAGAGAAAATCAATGAAACAGAAGGAAGAGCGGTTCTGCATACTGCTTTGCGTAACCGAAGCAATACACCGATAATTGTTGACGGAAAAGATGTTATGACTGATGTAAATTCAGTTTTACAACAGATGAAAGACTTTACAGAGGCCATTACTTCCGGAAGCTGGAAAGGTTATACAGGTAAAGCTATTACTGATGTCGTAAATATTGGGATAGGTGGTTCTGATTTAGGCCCTGTAATGGTAACTGAAGCGCTAAAAGCTTATAAAAATCACCTGAATGTACATTTTGTTTCAAATGTGGATGCCACCCATATTGTTGAGACATTAAAAAAAGTGAATCCCGAAACTACGCTATTCCTTATTGCATCCAAAACATTCACTACGCAGGAAACCATGGCTAATGCTCATTCTGCACGAAACTGGTTTTTAGGGCACGGTGCACAGGAAACGGACATTGCCCGACATTTCGCGGCATTATCCACCAATGCAAAATCCGTTTCTGAATTTGGCATTGATACCAAAAACATGTTCGAATTCTGGGATTGGGTGGGTGGAAGATACTCACTCTGGTCCGCAATTGGTTTATCAATCTCCTTAAGTATCGGTTTTGAGAATTTTGAAGAATTGCTTTCGGGAGCTCACGAAATGGATCAGCATTTCCAGCAATCGGAGTTTGAAGAAAATATCCCGGTAATTTTAGGCCTTTTAGGAATCTGGTACAATAATTTCTTTGGAGCAGAAAGCCAGGCCATTCTTCCTTATGATCAATACCTTCATCGTTTTGCAGCTTATTTTCAGCAGGGAGATATGGAAAGCAACGGAAAGTATATAGACAGGAACGGACATGTAGCAGATTACCAAACCGGACCTATAATCTGGGGAGAACCCGGAACAAACGGCCAGCATGCCTTTTACCAACTGATCCATCAGGGCACAAAGCTAATTCCGTGCGATTTTATTGCACCTGCGCAAAGTCATAATCCATTGGGGCAACACCATGTACTGCTCCTTTCTAACTTTTTTGCACAAACTGAAGCATTGATGAACGGAAAAACTGCTGAAGAAGTTGTAGAAGAACTAACAAAAGCTGGAAAATCGGAGGAAGAAATAAAAACACTTGCTCCTTTTAAAGTATTTGAAGGCAACCGTCCTACAAACTCTATTCTGGTAAAAAAGATTACTCCCAGAACTCTGGGCTCGCTAATTGCTATGTACGAGCACAAAGTCTTTACCCAGGGAATAATCTGGAATATTTTCAGTTTCGACCAATGGGGAGTTGAACTCGGCAAACAGCTTGCTAATAATATATTGCCTGAACTAAAAAATGAGTCAGAAGTATTTAGTCATGACTCATCAACCAACGGTTTAATCAATCAGTATAAAAACTGGAAATAGCACTAAACAACCTCACTAAAAAAGGGATGGCAAAAGTCATCCCTTTTTTATTTGCCCAATACCTATAAATTTATTAAAGTTTTTGCAGGCCAGGCAACCTGGCTTATAAAAGAAGCGTACTGACATATAAACCAACATACCTGAAGTGATTCCTCTGATTCAAAAAAATCTGATTGAAGGTTGCAGAAAAAAGGACCGGAAAAGCCAGAAAGAGCTTTACCGCCTTTATTTCGGACTTGCCATGAAGATTTGCCTGCGATACTCAAAAGACAAGGAAGAAGCGCTGGAATTAGTGAATGATGGCTTTATGAAAATATTTTTAAACATCGACCGGTATAATGAAAACTTTTCCTTTCAATCCTGGCTCAGCACCATCATGATCAATATTTCCATTGATCATTACCGCTCAAAAATTAAAAAAATTAGCATGGAAGAATTAAAAACGACTCATGAACCTCCAGAAAGTGAGCACATCCTTTCAAAATTAAATTATGAAGAACTGATTAAGCTTGTACAACGGCTTTCCGTTAGCTACAGAACGGTTTTTAACCTTTTCGTTATTGACGGGTATTCTCATGAAGAGATTTCAAAAATGCTTGCTATTTCTGTTGGGGCATCAAAATCTAACCTTTTCAAAGCCCGCGAACATTTAAAAAAAATGCTTCGGGATATTGAGGATACAAATGCAATAAAAAGCGCTAAATCGATATGAAAGAAATTTCAGACAGCGAGTTTGACCGGATTTTCCAAAAGAGAGTAGAAGAATATGACTTCCAGTTTGAGGAAAGTGCCTGGAATAAGATGGAACAGAAACTCCGTCGAAGAGACCGCTTTGTCTTTATCGGAAATTTAAGCGCTGCTGCCTTCGTATTGCTGATGTGTGCCTTTGCCCTCTACTTTCTGATGCCGCAAAAAGCCAGTCAGAATATAGTTAAAAAAGAAAGCAGGCACGGCTCGAACAGTACTAACGTGGCAGAAAAAACAATCCCATCTGAAAGTGCTCCAATTGCTTTAGCTCAGAAAAAAAGTACAGATACTGCTCCCTTAACAACAGGAATTACATTAAACGATATCAATCCTGTTATAACAGCTTTCTCACTAAAAACAGAACATCCTTCACAGTACGAGATTCCGAAAGCTTTAATGACGGAACGCCTTGCTGATGATTCTCTGGTAGCAACAGCTATTGAATACACTCATACGATTGATAATGACCTCTTCTCTAATTTGAATAAAACCACGAAAAGTGAAGAGAGAAAAAATAAAACATTCAAACTCCCGCTTAGCCTGGCTTTCTCCACAGGACCTGATTTTAGTTCTGTAAATTCTCTGATTGGAAATAAGGCCACATGGAGTTTTGGCATTATGCTGAATGCAGCAATATCCAATAAATTCTCCTTATCAACTGGCGTAAAATATGGAGGGAAAGACTACAATGCTTCCGGATTCAACTATAATCTAAGTCCTTCATTAAAAAGCCAGATCACAGAAATAGAGGGTTCGTGTAATGTGTTGGAGATCCCGTTGAGAGCTTCTTACACAGTATTCAGCAAAAAACCAAACAGCATTACATTGAATAGCGGGCTCTCTTCTTACCTCATGTTAAAAGAGCGCTACGTATTTAAATACACTCCTCAGTCAAAAATTAACGATTATGTTTTGCAGGAGCACAATGCCAACCAGCATTATCTAAGCATCCTTGATATTTCTGCAAGTTTTAAAACAAAACTAAAAGGCCAAAAAGCGGCCCTGGGTATTGAACCGTACATAAAGGTTCCGCTTCAAGGCATCGGCGAAGGAAAGGTAAATCTTAAATCAAGTGGAATTTCATTAAATCTATACTATGACCTGTCTAAAAAATAACAGTGCGTTTTTTCTTTTGCTGCTACTGTTCGTAACAACTGCCGGCTTCTCTCAAACATATACATCAAAAAATGTAAAAGTTAATCTCTTCTCGTCTACGCCGATCGAAGATATAAAAGCGTCGTCAAACCGTGGAAGTGGAGTAATCATTTCACAGAACGGCCAGTTTGCATTCCAGGTGCCCATAAAAAGCTTTCAGTTTGCAAAAGGCTTAATGCAGGAACATTTTAACGAAAATTACCTCGAAAGCGACAAATATCCCTATGCTCAATTCAAGGGCACTATTCAACAATTGCCAGACTTAAGCAAAGACGGAGACTATACTGTAAATGCGAAAGGAACTTTGACAGTACACGGAGTGAGCAAAGAACGAATTATTCCTGCTAAAGTAACAGTAAGAAACGGACTGGTAAAAGTGCTGTCGGATTTTAAAGTTGCCTGTGTAGATCATAACATCAAAATTCCTACACTGGTGATCACAAAAGTTGCAGAAGTTATTGCAGTTAATGTTGAAGCTACAATGAATTCCTTATCAAAATAATTATGAATAAACTTATATTACCCGTACTACTTTTTTTTGCCACATTTTCTTGTTTAGCGCAGGATGCTGATTCGTTACTTAAACAACTAAATCCGGATTCGTTGCAAAGCATCAGTTCTACCTTTAAATCAACACGGATAGTCTTAGTACAATCAAGTGAAACGCAGAAGAAATATGATTTGGACTTTCGTGTAAGGCATCATTTCGGCGACATCGGCGGTAACTTTGGCGGCTCGCACACTTTGTTTGGCCTTGATGCAGCCTCGGATTTGTTTATTGGCCTTGATTATGGAATTTCCGACAAATTTACTATTGGAATTGGCCGTAGCAGGCAGGACGAACTGTATAATCTGCTTTTAAAATATAAATTACTGGAGCAATCGCCCGATAAAATGCCATTTACACTTACTCTTTTTGGGCAGGGTGGCTGGATTATGAGGAAGCCCTTTTCCAGCAACGAATTCAATAATTACTCCAGCCGGTTTTCATACTTTTTTCAGGGGATTGTCGCAAGGCGATTCAGCCATGCTTTATCACTTGAACTTTTACCAGGTTACCTGATCCGTAACCAGGCAACTGATGTTCTTGATAACGAAAACCTTTTCAGCCTTGGTTTTGCCGGACGCTTAAAACTTACAAAGCGCTTATCCTTTGTGGCGGATTATCAATTAGTAAATGCTTTTGGAAGGCCTTCTGACTTATCAGAAACATATTACAATCCACTGGGAGTCGGTTTAGAAATTGAAACCGGTGGGCACATTTTTTCCCTGAACTTCATGAACTCGGAATATATCGTCGAAAATAATTTCATTCCCAATACCAAAAAATCCTGGCAGAATGGCGGAGTTCGATTCGGGTTTACTATTTCGAGGAACTTCACACTAAAAAAACCAAAAAATAAAGATATAGAAAGTAAAATCTATTAACCTAAAACTATGAATATATGGAACGCGAAGAGTTTTTAAAATCATTAGGATTAAGCCTTGCTTTAGTTTGTACCGGAGCTTGTTTTTCTGAATGTAAAAAAGGAGAAGATGGCGATAATACCCCAAACCCTCCTCCCGGAAGTGGTGGTTCTACTAAAGCATCCGTTGATTTAGCCACTAAACTTCAAACAGTAGGATCTTCTGTTACCTCAGGAAGTGTTCTGTTTATACGTATAGCTGAAGAAAATGTACCTGATTCATTTATAGCAACAGAAAAGCTTTGCCCACACCAGGGAGGAACTTTAGTATGGATGGCAGATGCGAACAAAATACATTGCAATCTGCACGCATCAGAATATTCGGCGGATGGTTCCATATTACAGCAGCCACAAGGCGGAGGAGCCACAAGGAAATTGAAAATATATGCCACAAGCATAGAAGGAAATACGCTTACTGCAAACGTGGGGTAATGGTTTTAGTCATGCTGAGCTTACCGAAAAAATACACGGTGCCTTTTGCACGGTGCTTACACGGCTCAGCATGACATCTAAAGTCCCTCTGGCAGTCTGGATAACAAAAGCAGTTAAGTAGGAATTAAATTATTTTTTCAAGGCAGCAGTTTTTCCACCACCTTCTATCTTAACCTCAAAAAGCTTAGGCCACTTTTTCCCGGTTATAAACATTCTTCTTTTAGCAGCGTCCCAGGCAATACCATTTAAAACGAGGTCTTCATCTTTCGGCCTTTCAGGAAATAAATCTGAGAAGTCAATTTCTGCTTCCACTGCACCTGTTTCAGGGTTTATCACTACGATTACATCTGACAGATAAACATTCGCATAAATTTTCCCATCAATAACTTCCAACTCATTTAAAGAATTAACAGGCCCCTCATTATTATATACTTCGAGATATCCTTCACTCTGGTAAGTATCCTTGTTTAATAAATAAATGCGGTTGCTGCCATCGGTATTCAAAATATGTTTGCCATCAAAATGCAGGCCCCAGCCTTCATTGCCCGCCTGATAATTAAACTCAGACAATTTTTCCAGCGTATTTTTATCATATACAAAGCCTATTCCTTCCTTATAAGTAACCATTATTATTTTATCTCCAACCATAGTAATGCCTTCAGCAAAATAACGGGCGGGAATTTGAATTTGCTTTATAACGCTACCAGTGTTGAGATTTACTTTACGTAAGCTGGACTCTCCGTACTGTCCATCACTTTCATACAAAATGCCATCATGATATTCGAGGCCTTCTGTATACGAAGCCGTATCATGAGGGAATGTGTTTACCACTTTATAACTCCATTGTTCAGGGGCTTTCGCAGCAATAAGGACAATATTTGACGTCTGTTCATCTGCCTGTCCGTTTGAATAAATTTTAGAGACAATAAGATGAGAGCCAAGAGGAAGGCCCTTTGTACTGATTTTTACACTGGAAGTATCAGTTTGGCGGGAAACAATCGCAGAGTCTAACAAATAAACAACCGAATCGACTTTCAAGTCAGGACTGAATTGCAGATCTACTACAACATCCTCTCCGGATTTAATCATTGTTCCGGCTTCCGGTGCTATGTAAAATGTTTGCGTTGAATTCTTATCAGATTTACAGGAAGCTATTAAAAAATAAGCAGCTGAGATAAATAAAAGTATTCTTCTAATCATTATTAATTACCAAAATGCGTCTTCAATATGTTTTAACGTAAACTTTCCTTCTTTATTAAACAGAACTGAAATAATATCAAACCTTATTTCTCCCTGAAAGTTCATCAAGTATATATATTCTTCTGCTGCTTTCCTAACATTGTCCTGTTTGGTTTCTTCCACAAAGTCTTCCGGATTTCCAAATGTTACCGATGTACGTGTTTTAACTTCAACAAATACAATCTTTTTATCTTTGTAAGCAATTAAATCAACTTCAGCCTTTCCAAAACACCAGTTCTCGTCAAGTATTTCGTAGTCGCCATTTTCCAGAAATTCTTTCGCTGCTATTTCACCCCGCTTTCCAAGTTGATTATGTACAGCCATTACTTCACTATTACAGAACCGAGAAAATTAGAAATACCTTTTTCCACTTCCTTAATGCGTAGATAACGCTGCATCAGAATTACCTGGTTATCCGGATCAGCTTCGTGTAGTAGTTCTTCACGAAGATTTTGCAAAATCCGCTCTACCTTTCTTTTTTTTAAGTGAAAGATACCACCCAAAATGGTTGCACGAAGGTTTTCTGTTTCGCTTCGAACATAAATCTTCCTTTTTGCGTACCAGTTCTCACTTAAAATATAAGGTGAAGAAATCAGTGAGATGGAAAGAGCAGCGATTTCGGGATCATCGTGCGATACAAACTCCTGTTCGTTTGGCAGTTCACCGTCTTCTATCTTCCCCTTATAAAGTTCCAGAAAACGTTTGCAGGCGGGATTTTCAAATTCAACGTCTGACAGATTGGATATTACATAAGGCCCGATATAAGTATCGGTAATTCCATCCCAATGAACCAGTTCATGCCCGTAATTTAAAAGGAGGCGTACAATTTCCTGCTCCTGATACTCGTGTGTTTCAGTAAAATTATCAGCAATTTCAATCTGAACCGGAATTTCTTCCTGAGGCGAAGAAACTGGCTGCGGAGCTTCCTTTTTTCCTTTTGCAAGCCGGAGCTTATTTAACTCTGCTATTAATACGCGTTCCTCAATCTGCATCAAAGAAGAACATTCCCTCACAAAAACGGAAGCTTTAATGCTGTCTGGAATTTTAGCAATACTTTCAACAACTTCCCGGATTACACCGGCTTTTTTTATTGGGTCAGAGCCTGCATCTTTTAATAAAATACCTGTTTTATACAGTATAAAATCTTTTCGGTTCTGATCGATATAGGTTTTAAAAGCCGCATTACCAACCTGGTGCACGTACGAGTCCGGGTCGTGCCCATCGGGGAACAGAACGACTTTCACATTCAGACCTTCTTCCAGAATCATATCCAGTCCGCGAAGAGAAGCCTTTATTCCTGCAGCATCACCGTCATAAAGAATAGTAACATTTTTTGTAAACCGGCTTATTAAACGGATCTGCTCGGTAGTTAACGAAGTACCAGAAGACGCCACCACATTTTCAATTCCTGCCTGGTGCACCGATAGAACATCCGCGTACCCTTCTACCAGAAAACAGTTATCCTCATCCCTTATAGATTTCTTGGCAAAAAACAATCCATAAAGTACATTGGACTTATGGTAGATATCACTTTCCGGCGAGTTTACGTATTTGGGAACATTCTTATCCGTTTTAAGTGTTCTGCCACCAAAACCAATAATTCTACCAGTAAAATTATGAATCGGAAACATGACACGGCCTCGAAAACGATCGTACAATTTTCCCTTATCATTTTTTATGGTAAGCCCGGTTTCTTCCAGAAATTCGAGTTTATGTCCTTCTGAAAGGGCCTTTTGAGTTAAGGCATCCCACTCATCGGGAGAATATCCCAACTCAAATTTCTTCAGGATATCTTCCCTGAATCCTCTTTCCCTGAAATAAGTTAGTCCAATATTCTTTCCTTCTTCATCTTCCCACAGGCTTTGCTGAAAGAATTTACCGGCCCAATTAGAAACGATAAACAGGCTTTCTCTCTGGTTATCTACCGCCTGCTGCTCGGGAGTTTGTTCAACCTCCTCTATTTCAATCTGATATTTATTAGCCAGGTATTTTAATGCCTCGGGATACGAGTACTTTTCGTGGTCCATGATAAAGCGGACAGAATCGCCGCCTTTTCCGCAACCAAAACATTTATAAATACCTTTTACAGGAGAAACATGAAAGGAAGGAGTTTTTTCGTTATGAAAAGGGCAAAGACCTATTAAACTGCTACCACGTTTACGTAAATGCACAAAATCCCCTACTACTTCCTCGATACGGGAAACTTCAAGTATTTTATCAACTGTTTCTTTGATGATCATTGGAGGAGATTTAAACAGAAACTTAAAATTTACCAAAGTCAGATAAGGTAATTACTTTTAGTTCTTCAATTACCCTAAGTCTTTTATCATTGGTGAAAAAGAGTTTAGCATTGTGCACTAAAGCTGTAGCAACTTGTATTGAATCAGGTGTTTTCAAACCATATTTTGCCCTAAGTTCTGCTGCCTCTGAAGCGATACCAACATTAACATCCGCTACTTTTAATCCTGATGAATCAGTCAAGATTTTCTTATACTGTTCTACTAAATCTGTCCTATTAAGTTTAAGAGGCTGTACAAGTACTTCTAATAAAGTTAAAACTGAAGTAATAAGAGTAAAATAGCCTTTATCATGAAGAAGAAATAATTCAGACAATTTTTTTTGATAGATGCTAATTCCTTCCATAAAATATATTAAAGGAGATGTATCAAGAAAAACTACCTGCGACTTGAATTCGCCTAATCCCATTCTCTCTCTTTTTTGATATATTCATCAATATCTACATCTTTCCATACTTCAGCTCCCAAACCTTTTAATGAATACAATTTAGCTTCAGTTTCTTCCAAATTATCTTTTTTAATCAGCGAGACTATCTTTTCGAGAATGTAGATTTTATCAGGGAAACTTAATTGTTTTATTTCCAACAAAATATCATCTGCTTTTACTGTTGCCATATTTAAATTATTAAACAAATAACATTCAACCGCTTTAGAAGAATACAGATACTTAAAATCTAACTTAAATTTAGTAAAAAGTTCAATTATTCTTAATTATAGAGTACCCTTTCTGCAGAACCAAAAAGCTTGCCCGTTCTTCTTTTTTCATAGGTACATCCCAGTTGCCCTGATAGCTTACCTTTGTCGGAAGCAACACCTCATCAAAATAACCGAGTTCTATGTTCATCTGCACGTCAAAGTCAAAGAGCATATTGCTGTATTTCATATCAATGAACCTTCCCAGTATCTGCATATTTCGTTTATCGAAGATCGTAGTCAGCTCTTTTATCATAATACCGTCCTGGGTCCACGCGGAAAGGTCTGGCTTTACAGTTGCTTTAAAACGGTAAACGGGGATAGAATCAAGATATGTACCGCTATAAAACCGGTAATCGTAATACTGGCGCATATTTGCAGAGAAGATCTCTGTTTTATTACTGATAAAAGGAATGCCTTTAACCGGCCGTCCGGGACTAAAGATTAAAGTTTTTAACTTCTCTTTGTATGACTCATGTGTTTCACCTTTATCTATAGCGGTAGAAGGAACAAAATCTGACTTATACGCATTCATAAAAAGGTAATCAAACATTTCGGCTGTGTAAAACTGGTATTTACCGTTTTTCTTGTAAACCTTTCCGCTATCGGACTTGGCCAGGTATTTTATATAGGGAGGTCCCGGATTATGAAGAATCTTACGGTAAATCCGACCGTTTACCCTGTCATTTTTATCGTAAGTAAAAATGCTGTTTTCGGCAATAAAGTTATACTTCTTCATATTACGGAAAGCTTTATAAAAGCTGGTATCGCTTATTATCTCGTTAATAAAGCCTTCAACATTTAATTTATTGGCCTTAACTGTTACAGCGGAGTCAATTACAATTGTGCGGATTGTATCCGGATTAAAACGCGAGATTTGTTGCGAAAAACCTTGAACAGATAAAAGCACTAATCCCGCACAACAGACAATTATTCGTAGCATGCTAATTTCCTAAACGTTTAATAGCCAGATAAGCCATAAGTCCGGTGCTTAAGCCCAATGCCTTTTCATCAATATTAAAAGTTGGAGTATGTACAGAAGATGTTATTCCAAGTGCTTCATTCCTTGTACCCAAACGATAAAAACACGCGTTGGCAAGCTGAGAATAATATGCGAAGTCTTCTCCTGCCATCCAGATGTCAAGATCTTCTACATTTTCTTCGCCGAGATATTCTATTGCGAATTCTTTTACTTTAGCAGTCAATAGCTCTTCATTTACTAAATAAGGGTACCCTTTTACAATATTAAAATCGCAGTTTGCCCCCATGCTTTCTGCTATTCCTTCTGCCATTTTCTTCATCCGTTTATGAGCTTCTGCACGCCAATCCTCATCCAGCGTTCTGAATGTTCCCTCAAGATAAACTTCTTTCGGAATAACATTCGTTGCCCCGTTTGCTATTACTTTTCCAAAAGATAACACGGTGGGAAGTTTAGGATCGGCCATTCGGCTGACCACCTGCTGTAAAGCAACAATAATATGTGCTGTGATAACCACCGGGTCAACATTTTGTTGTGGCTGGGCTCCATGCCCGCCTTTTCCTTTTACTGTCACATAAATTTCATCCGTTGAAGCCATGTATTTGCCAGAACGAATTCCAATTTTCCCGGCTTCGATTAAAGGCATTACATGCTGGCCAATTACTGCCTGTGGCTTGGGGGCTTCCAATACACCTTCTTTTATCATAATACTTGCTCCCCCCGGAAGTTTTTCCTCGGCAGGCTGAAAGATTAATTTTATAGTTCCACCAAATTCCGCTTTAAGTTCCTGCAAAATTTTTGCTGTGCCTAACAAGGATGAGGTGTGCACATCGTGCCCGCAAGCATGCATTACTCCAGTGTTCTTTGACTTATATTCAACTTCATTTGCCTCTGTTATCGGCAGTGCATCCATATCTGCACGCAAAGCAACTACTTCTTCTCCCTCTTTTTCACCTTTTATTAAGGCTACAATTCCTGTATCAGCCATCGGCTTCCAGGAAATGCCAAAAGAATCAAGCTTCGATTTAACATACGCCGATGTTTGATATTCCTGAAAAGAGAGCTCGGGATTTGCATGAAGATGTCTTCTGGTATCAATTACTTCTTTGTGAATTTGTTGCGCAAGCTCTTTTATGCGGTTTAGTAACATAATCAATAAAGGATTTAGAACTGACAGCGATATAAGCTAATCAGAAAAACAAAAATAAGAATGAAAGATCAATAAGAAGCTAGTAAAAAAAGGTTAAGAATAATCCTAACCTTTTTAATCCTTCAGACTTATACAAGCCCTACTCCATGGCAATTTTTGTACTTTTTGCCGCTTCCGCATGGGCATGGATCATTTCGCCCGATTTTATTTTCTACCCTTACAGGCTGAGGTTTTTGTAGCTCACGAGTGTCTTCTACCGGCACTTCTGACCCTGCTCCCACTAATTCCGGCTTTGAAACCTTCAGCTTGCTCAAGTCCTGCTTTGGCTGAGGCCTTGCCTCCCGAACTTCTTCTGATTGCTGTACAGGAATTCCGCCTTTAAAAAGGAAGCTTACCACTTCTTTATTTACAGTAGCCAGCATTTGTTTAAAAAGACTAAAAGCTTCCATTTTATAAACCACCAATGGATCTTTCTGCTCATATACCGCATTCTGAACCGATTGCTTCAACTCATCCATCTCACGCAGGTGTTCTTTCCATGCATCATCAATTAAAGAAAGTACAACTGTTTTTTCAAAAGTTTTAAATACTTCGCGGCCCTGGGTTTCTACAGATTTTTTCAAGTTAGCCGCTACCTGTAAGCCTCTTACGCCATCCGTAAAGGGAACAATAATATTTTCAATATACTCCCCACGCTCTCTGAACACCTGCTGCAAAACAGGCAAAGCCTGCTGTGCAATACCTTCTGATTTGCGATGATAGAAGTCGTTAACAAGACTGAATATCTTTTCAGTTAAATTAGAAATATTGGTATCGGCAAACTCCTTATCGCTGATTTCGGGATCAACAGAGAATATACGGATAATTTCCATCTGAAACCCTTCGTAGTTCCCATCCTGTTTGTATTCAGTGACAATATCTTCTACCACATCGTAAATGGTATTGTTCAGGTCCACTTCCAGACGCTCCCCAAATAAAGCATTGTGTCTGCGGGCATAAATAACTGTACGTTGTGAGTTCATCACATCGTCATACTCCAGCAGCCGTTTACGAATACCGAAGTTATTTTCTTCCACTTTACGCTGAGCCCTTTCAATAGATTTGGTGATCATGGAGTGCTGAATTACTTCTCCCTCTTCAATACCCATGCGCACCATGATATTAGCAATACGCTCTGAACCAAATAAGCGCATCAGGTTATCTTCCAGCGAAACAAAGAACTGAGAAGACCCGGGATCTCCCTGACGTCCGGCACGACCTCTCAACTGGCGGTCAACACGACGGGATTCATGCCTCTCTGTACCAACAATGGCTAAACCTCCCGCTTCTTTAACCCCTGGCCCTAATTTAATATCGGTACCACGACCGGCCATATTAGTTGCAATTGTAACCGTACCTGCCTGACCTGCTTCAGCAACGATATCAGCCTCCCGCTGATGCAGCTTAGCATTTAACACATTGTGCCTAATCCCTCGCAATTTAAGCATACGGCTCAGCAACTCTGAAATTTCAACCGAAGTTGTACCGACCAACACCGGGCGGCCAGCCTGAGTAAGGGCCGTGATCTCGTCAGCAACAGCATTATATTTCTCGCGAACAGTGCGATAAACTTTATCCTCCATGTCCTTACGCTGGGTAGGCACATTGGTAGGAATTTCTACCACATCCAGTTTATATATTTCCCATAACTCTCCTGCTTCGGTTGTAGCAGTACCGGTCATACCTGCAAGTTTATGATACATCCGGAAGTAATTCTGCAAGGTAATAGTAGCGTAGGTTTGCGTAGCATCTTCAACCTTTACATTTTCCTTTGCTTCAATTGCCTGATGCAAGCCATCCGAATAACGACGACCTTCCATTATACGGCCGGTCTGCTCGTCAACTATCTTTACCTTTCCTTCGTCGATGATATACTCTACGTCTTTTTCGAATAAAGTATAGGCTTTCAGTAACTGGTTAACAGAGTGAATACGTTCCGATTTAATTGAAAAATCACGCATCAGCTCATCCTTTTTGGCAATCTTTTCTTCGTTGGATAGGCTGGATTTTTCAATCTCTGCAATTTCAGTACCCACATCGGGCATTACAAAGAATTGAGGATCTTCGCCTGAAGCCGTGATCAGTTCAATACCCTTTTCACTAAGTTCTACCTGGTTATTTTTTTCATCGATAACAAAATATAATTCTTCATCCACTTTCGGCATATCCTTACCCTGATCCTGCATGTAATGATTTTCGGTCTTTGTAAGAATCTGCTTAATGCCTGTTTCGCTCAAAAATTTAATAAGCGCTTTATTTTTTGGCAAACCGCGATGTGCACGCAGTAAAGCCAGGCCTCCTTCGTTTACACCGCTTTTCCCTTCGTTTATCTGCTTCTTTGCTTCATTTAAAACGCCGGTTATAAAATTTCGTTGTGCATTAACCAGGCGCTCTATGCGAGGTTTAAGATCGTAAAACTCGTGCTCGTCACCCTTCGGAATAGGACCGGAAATGATTAGCGGAGTTCTGGCGTCATCAATTAAAACAGAGTCCACCTCATCCACCATAGCAAAATGAAGTTTGCGCTGAACAAGACTATCCGGAGTTAAGGTCATGTTATCTCTCAGATAATCAAAGCCAAACTCGTTATTGGTCCCGAAAGTAATATCGGCCAGGTATGCTTTACGGCGGTTTTCTGAATTTGGCTGATGCTTATCAATACAATCAACAGAAAGCCCGTGAAATTCAAAAAGAGGACCATTCCATTCAGAGTCACGACGGGCAAGATAATCGTTTACTGTAACGATATGAACGCCCTGACCGGCAAGTGCATTGAGATATGCCGGCAACGTTCCAACAAGTGTTTTACCTTCACCTGTAGCCATTTCAGCAATTTTCCCCTGGTGCAGCACAATACCACCTATTAGCTGAACATCGTAATGAACCATGTTCCAGGTAACTTCGGTACCGGCAGCAAGCCATGTATTGTGGTGAATTGCTTTATCACCCTGGATTACTACATTTGTTTTCTTCGCAGCCAGATCACGGTCAAAGCCAGTAGCGGTAACTTCAATCGTTTTATTTTCAGTAAAACGACGGGCAGTTTCTTTCACAACTGCAAAGGCTTCAGGAAGGATTTCCATTAAAACCTTTTCCAGTTCCTTATCCCTTTCTTTCCCAAGACTATCTACTTCATCATAAATTTCTGTCTTTTCATGAATTGGAAGCTCCGGATTTTCTGCTTTAGACTTGAGCGCACTTATTTTCTGATCAATATCAGCTAAATATTCTTTGATCTTCTGCTTAAAATCCAGCGTTTTCTGACGGAGTTCATCATTGCTTATAGCAGATAACTTCTCATACTCCTGTTTAATCTTCTCAACAAGCGGCTGTATTACTTTTATATCTCGTTCGGATTTACTCCCGAAAATTTTACTAAGGAATGCTAACATCTTTTAATAATAAAAATCTCTAATTCACAACAACTACGCCAGCTGATAAATAAAGTCAATATGGCATAGAAAGAAGTCAAAATTACTATTTTTTTAATGAAGATTGGATAAAGGAAAATCGAAAACTCCAAACAAATATTATATCAGTATCGTACTTATCGCATCTAAAAAATATCTTTGCCAGATGAATATCCTATTACTTGGCTCGGGCGGAAGAGAAAGTGCTTTTGCCTGGAAAATTTCTCAGAGCAGCCTTTGCAAACAGCTTTACATTGCACCAGGCAATGCCGGAACAGGAACTTATGGTAAAAATGTAGCTCTTAATCCAACTAATTTTGATGCAGTTAAACATTTTGTGCTTAAAAATGAAGTTGCTTTAGTAGTAGTAGGGCCTGAAGAACCCCTTGTAAAAGGTATTCATGATTATTTTCTTCAGGATGATGACATAAAGCATATTCCGGTTATCGGGCCACAACAGCAGGGAGCGCAGTTAGAAGGAAGCAAAACTTTCTCAAAAGCATTTATGCGGAGGCATAATATTCCAACGGCAGCTTCACACTCGTTTACTGTTAATTCATTAAGCGAAGGACTATCTTATCTGGAAACACATCGTTTCCCGGTTGTTCTGAAAGCGGATGGCCTTGCGGCAGGAAAAGGAGTACTGATTTGCCAGACATTGGAAGAAGCTCAGGCAGAACTGAAAGCAATGCTGCAGGATGCAAAATTTGGTGAAGCAAGCAGCACCGTAGTTATTGAAGAATTTCTATCCGGAATTGAGCTCTCTGTATTCGTGTTAACGGATGGTCATTCTTACAAAATCCTTCCAGAAGCGAAAGACTACAAACGGATTGGCGAAGGCGATACAGGACTAAATACAGGTGGTATGGGTTCGGTTTCTCCTGTGCCTTTTGCCGATGCAGAATTTATACGTAAAGTGGAAGAACGTGTTATCGTTCCCACTGTAAAAGGCCTTAAAATAGATCTAATCCCATATAAAGGCTTCATTTTTATCGGACTAATGAACGTTAACGACGATCCGTATGTTATTGAATATAATGTACGGATGGGCGATCCGGAAACAGAAAGCGTGCTTCCTCGGATTGAAAGTGATTTTGTTGACCTTTTACTTGGTGTAGCATATGAGAATCTGTCGGAAAAGGAATTAAAAATATCCTCTCAAACAGCTGCCACAGTCATGCTGGTATCGAGCGGTTACCCGGGAAATTATATGAAAGGAAAAGTAATTTCAGGAATTACCAACGTACGAGGCTCCTTCGTTTTTCACGCGGGAACAGAGCTGGATAATGGAGAAGTTAAAACCAATGGAGGAAGAGTGCTGGCAGTAACATCCTTGCAAAACAACTTATTTGATGCGGTGCAGCAGGCAGTTACTGATGCAGGAAGGATTTATTATGATGGCAAGTACTTCCGTACCGATATTGGGTTTGACCTGTTTTAAATGCACTAAACCTGCTCATCTTTCCTTCACGCTAATAATTGAACCTTATTCGGTTTTTTCCGTAATAGTTCGGTATTAGTAAGAAATTCTCAAGATGAATATTACTTTAAAAGGTATTTTTATTAGCGGAGCACTATTAACAGCTTTTGCTTTTAAAGAATCTTCTGAAAAACCGATAAGCATAGATTCTATAAAAAGAGTTAACGTTACCGTTTTTTTAAAAGAAAAAAATAAGAAAGTTATTAATTACGATAGCATTTTTCAGGCTACCCGTCTCGCTATTGCCCGCCCGACTCCTGTGGAACCTGTTTCAAACACTGCCACATACCCATCCTCAAATTCAATAACATTTTCCGGTTCAAATTCTGATGCAGCAACAGAAACCTTTTACAGTGACACTGCTTCTATTCCCAGCTATGAAAACACAGCAGATGCAGATAGCCTTGCCACTGCCGTACCAGCAGACAGCGCCTTAATGTCTGTTGATTCCATGCTGCTGGCAAATGAATATGCAATGCCTGCAGAACAACACCAAACAACACAAACAGCCAAAGGAAGTTATTTGACTATCGGATTAGTTCTTCTGCTTGCAGGCGTAGTATTTGCATTAATGTTTGGAAATGTATCGCTGATGATCTCTGTTGCCGGGGTTTTGTTTATCTTGATCGGCTTCATTATAAGATAAACTCCAGCAACTATTTAATCAGTTCAGCCAGTTTCCTTTCAAGGTCTTCGCCCCGCAGATTTTTTGCTATTATTTTCCCCGATGGGTCTATTAAAAAGTTTTGCGGAATCGCCCTGATACCATAAAGAACAGCCACCTTATTATTCCAGAACTTCAGATCTGATACCTGAGTCCACTCTAACTGATCGTCTTTTATTGCTTTCAGCCATGCATCTTTTCCATTCTGCCGATCCAGGGAAACTCCGAGAACAGTGAAGTTTTTATCCTTGTATTTATTATAAACCCGTACTACATTAGGATTTTCATGACGGCAGGGACCGCACCAGGAAGCCCAAAAGTCCAACAAAAGGTATTTTCCCCTAAAATCTGAAAGTTTTACCGGTTTTCCGTTTACATCATTTTGGGTAAAATCTATTGCCATTGCACCTACAGCGGTTTTCTTACCTCCTTCAAGTGCTTCCCCAATTGCTTTACCAACAGTAGTTTCTCTTAAATTTGCAGACAATGAATTAAAAAGCGGAGATACTTCAGCATATTCAGGTTCGGGACCGGCAAAAGCGCTCAGAGCTTCCAGGCTTACATAACTGCCGGGGTGTGATTTAATAAAGGATTTTAGTAAGTCTTTCTGCTGTTGCTGGATTGCTTCATAGCGTTTAGAAATTTCGTCGTTAAACTCAGTTGATTTCTGCTTTTCTTCTGATGCAGATTGCCATTCCTGGTTAAGCGACAGCATTTTCTGCTGAACAGGAGCCAGCATCGCTTTAAGCTCTTGCCCGTCTTTGTTTAGCGGAGAACCTGAAATCTTTGCTTTGGAAATAGAATCAGGACTTTCAAGAGTTATTGTGCCTTTCTCTATATACATATTTAATACATCGGCATTACTTGCGGGACTGATGTTTTTAAAACCCGAACCCTTACTATCCAGTATTAAAGTAGCAGGGAAAGGCTCTTTAATAGTACCCTTAAACTGAAACACACCATTTTTTACAAGCGAAGAATCTGCCGTATTCTGGCTGTTATTTTTGTACACAAAATATACTTTAGCAGGAGGGTTATACTTTCCTACTTTCCCGTTAATTGTAAACGGGCCCGATTGTGCGGTTGCACCCAAACTTGCTAAAAGCAATAAAACTACTGTATAATTCCTCATATTATTTTTAAATATAACAATCTAAAAGCTAAAATATTATACTAACTTTTGATAAGTACGCCACCAAAGGTCAGGCATTTCTCCATTTACTGCGGTCTGGTAATCATCATAGCGGCATGGAACTAAATGATAACGCTCATTTTTAGATGTACCACTTGGATAAGGTACCTGCATCCACCACCGATCGGATTTCTTACTTTTTACAAAAACAAGCTCATGAGTATCATCTTTTAAAGAAGCACGGTAAATAAGATACTGCGATTTTGGCTGTAGCGGAAAATCCTTCTTCCGGTGATAAAAACCATCTACAAAATACCATATCATTTGCGCCATTAACATCGCAGTTTGGCCATTCCTATCATAAGCAGGGTTAAACTCGTAAAATCCAATGGAAGTTAATTTATCACTCATTCCTGCGTATCGGGTTATCTGACATGCCTCCTCTCCGTAAAATCCATTCGGGCCGGCATTGCCGTTAGCACCCGCATCAGACGAACGAATTGCAGATATATCAAAGCTTATAAGGTTGGCATTCCTTATGATAGGCTCGGTAGTACTTATTTTATCATTAAAGTCGCCTAAGCGGTGAACATCGAACAGCAGTTTCTCCATCACCCGAAGGCTGTCCTGGTTTATAAAATAGGTTTGGTACCCGATGTTACTGAAATTGAAAAGATAATTTGGCTCGTGAAGAAATATTTTATTCAGGTAAGATTTAGAAGTTGTTTCTATAGTACTGCCTGAAGAATCGTCCAGGTCGAACTCGGAATCTATTACTACCAGGTCTGCTTTTTGTTCCAGATCCTCATAAGCCATGTATTGGGCGTAAGTAATATCCTGCCCTCCGCCTAAAATAACAGGTAAAATATTCTTTTTTATCAGTTCAGAAACTACTGTTTTTACCGCTATGTACGTGTCTGAAACTTTTTCGCCTGCCTTTATATTTCCTAAATCGGCGACTTTCATGTTAAAGCTTCCCTGGTGAAGCCGGTAAAGCTTTTCACGAATATAATCCGGCCCTAACGCACAGCCCTGGTTATCTACAGAATTTCTATCGTCCTGAACACCGAAAATTGCTATATCTGTTACCTTTTCCTCTAAAACGGGGAAATCCGAAACGTGTATATCTAACAGAGTTCCTAACTGACTGGCGTAAAAACCAGCCGAAGGGGTATATTTTTTTAAGTCTACCGGAGAAAAAAAATCTGCTAATGACATCGAATATGCTTACAAACCGTTCAAATATCCACTTTATTAACTTACTTTTGAAAGCATTTTAAAAAAATCTGTTAGAATGATTCTTGTAACAGGTGCTACAGGATTTTTAGGTTCTGAGCTTGTTCTGCAATTACTTACCAAAGGAGAGCGTATCCGGGCAGTTAAAAGAGCAGGTTCGGTAATACCCGAAATTCTGAGGGGAAAAGATCAGATAGAATGGGCAACAGCCGATATATTGGATTATTATTCGTTAGAAGATGCTTTTGAAGGTATTACCAAAGTTTATCATTGCGCCGCCCTTATTTCCTTTGATCCCGACGATAAAAATCAACTGATTAAACAGAATGCCGAAGGGACGGCGAATGTAGTGAATCTTTGTTTCCAGAATAATATTGAGAAACTGATTCATGTAAGTTCGGTAGCTGCAATCGGCGAAGCAAAAAAAGACCGGTTAATAACAGAAAACGACCACTGGGAATTCGATGGCAGGCAGCATGCTTATTCTATTTCTAAATACCAGGCCGAAATGGAAGTATGGAGGGCTATTGCAGAAGGATTAAATGCAGCAATCGTGAATCCCTCATTAATAATAGGTAAAAATGCCGGTAAAAAGGGAAGCGGGCAACTGTTTGAAACTGTAAAAAAAGGGATGAAATTTTACCCCAGCGGCAGTTGTGGATTAGTGGATGTGGAAGACGTTGCAAAAATTATGATTGTATTGATGGAAAGTGATATTTCGGGCGAACGATTCCTGGTAAATGCTGAAAACTGGAACTATAAAAGCCTTTTTAATGAAATTGCAAGTAGTTTAGGCATTAAGGCTCCTTCTGCAGAAGCAAAACCCTGGATGCTGGGACTGGCCTGGAGAAGCGCAAAAATTGTCTCACTTATAACAGGAAAGAAATTTGGAATAACAAAAGGTACTGCAAGAAGCGCCAGTAAAATCCATGAATATTCTAACGAAAAGATAAAAAGTACCCTTAATTTTACATTCAAACCTATAAAGCAAACTATTAAAGAAATTTGTGAATCTCTGAAAGAACATACACGTGAATAAAAACTTTTACATTATTGATTTTGACAGCACCTTTACCCAGGTTGAAGCATTAGACGAATTAGCAACAATTTCACTGAAAGACCATCCGGACAGGGAATTAATTTATAAACAGATTGAAGATTTCACCAATGCAGCAATGGAGGGAAGGCTTTCTTTCAGGGAAAGTTTAACAAAAAGGGTTCAGTTACTGCATGCAAACCAGCAGCACCTAAAACAACTGGTATCCCGGCTGAAGAAAAAGGTTTCTGCATCCTTCTCAAGAAATAAAACGTTTTTTCATAAGCATGCAGATGACGTGATGATCGTTTCGGGAGGATTTAAAGAGTTTATAACACCGGTAGTGCTGCCTTATGGAATCAAAAAGGAAAATATTTATGCCAATACTTTCGTATTTGACGATGAAGGAAATATTATTGGCTATGATACTGGAAACCCGCTTTCTGAAGAAGGAGGAAAGGTAAAACTGCTGCGTCATTTAAATTTAGAGGGTAATATTTTCGGCATAGGAGATGGCCATTCTGATTTTCAATTAAAAGAATCGGGCTTAATTCAGAAATTTTACGCTTTTACCGAAAACATCGCACGTAAAAATGTTTTGGAAAAAGCAGATCATGTTACACCCAGCTTTGACGAATTTCTTTATGTAAATAATCTGCCACGTGCTATATCGTATCCAAAGAACCGGATTTTGTGTCTGATAGTAGGCAATGTTCCCGAACAGGCTATAACTATTTTAAAAAAAGACGGATTCTCTATCAGACATAAAACTGCTGTTGAAGATAAATACATTGCCGATATCGGCATGCTGCTGCTCGGAGATGGCGAGAAACTGGAAGAAGAAAAACTTGCAAGAGCGGTAAAGCTTAAAACAATCGGTTACCTGGGAAATATCCGCAACAAAATTTCTTTGGAACTGGCTACCGAAATGGGAATTGTCGTTTTCGATGATCCGAAAAATAACCCTCGAAACGCCCAGTTTATTCCAAGAAGAATAGCTGATTTTATTAATAAAGGCGACACTTATTTAAGCTGTAACTTTCCAAATCTGCTTCTTCCCAAAGTGGATAAAGGAACCCGTTTATTGCACATCCATAAAAACGTTCCCGGAGTAATGGCACAGATCAACCAGATATTTGCTAAAAACGGAATGAATATAGTAGGACAGTTTTTAATGACAAACCCTCAAATTGGTTATGTAATTACAGATGTAACGTCGCAATATGATAATAAAGTTTTAAAAGAATTAAAGCAGATAGAAAACACCATTAAATTCCGGGTACTTTATTAATTAGTTAAATTACTCATAAAAAACTGCAAAACAGGAAAGTTCGTATGTACCTGTATGAAGTTACTTTTTGCCGTTATTTTAGTGATATGTTTAGGTTGCAGTAATGAGGAGAAAGAAGTCCTGACTCCTTCATTACAGCTTACGAACGAAAAAAGCCTCAACTTCCTTGCCTTAGGGGATTCCTATACCATTGGTACTTCTGTCAGTCCTGCTGAATCTTATCCCTATCAACTATCAGATTCAGTGAAAACTGATAGCATAACCTTAAAAAAAGTAAAAATAATTGCGCAAAATGGCTGGACTACTGCTGATTTAATACAAGCCCTTGAAAAAGAACAACCTGAAGGTAAATTCGACATAGTTACACTTTTAATAGGTGTTAATAATCAATTTCAGAGAGGCTCAATTGAACGTTATGAAAAGGAGTTTAAAGAGCTGCTTGATAGGGCATTGAAATATTCCGGAGGTGTAAAAAGCCATGTCTTCGTATTATCTATTCCTGATTATGGAGTAACCCCTTTCGGTGGGAACGACCCGGAGATAAGTAAAGAAATAGATGCCTTTAACACTGCAAATAAAAATATAACAGAAACCGCCGGCATTAATTATGTCGATATAACTTCTATATCACGTTTGGCAAAAAATGATTCATCTCTTCTCGCCCGCGACGGGCTGCATCCTTCTGCAAAAATGTATGCAATGTGGGTAGAAAAGCTAAAAGAAGCGCTTTTAAAACAGGACTTTTAAACCTACATACCAGGCAGTTTAACTCCGGCATTTTTCAGGTCATTTACCAGCTTTTCCTGCAATTGCAGTTTTACATCCTGAAATCCGTGCGCATTTACCCAGATATTAATCATTAGTTTATACCCATCGGTATCAATTACCGAAACCCCTATTCTTGGAGCGGGATTCTTAAGAATATTTTTAGTAGTATTAATAAACTGATAAATTATATCTTTTGTCGCACCGATATCAGTGCCAAAACCGAACTTCATTTCAATATCCAAACGACGTTTACCCTGCCTGCTGATATTGATGATTACTTCATTGGAAAGCTTGCTGTTGGGGATAATAACTGTTTTATTATCGTATGTTGTAACTACTGTATAAAATATCTGTATAGAGGAAACCGTCCCTTCCTGACCCTGAGCCAGAATATTGTCTCCTACCTTGAAGGGTTTCAATAGAAGGATAATTACTCCACTGGCAAAATTCTGTAAGGTTCCGGATAAAGCTAAACCGGCTGCTACCGATACGGCACCAATGATAGTAGTAAAAATGGTAAGTTCAACACCGGCAATCTGCATAATGCCGATTATCAGCAGCACCTGCAGGCTTATAATGATCAGGCTTTGCAAAAAAGGACGGAGTGAGGGATCCAGTTCCCTGCGGTGCATTCCTGCCACAAGCCATTTACGAATCAGCTTAATAAACCACAAGCCGAGAAATAAAACAATAACAGCAAGAATAAAACTTGGACCGTGATTAATGATCCAGGTATATCCTTTATCATACAATTTTTCAGGATTCATTAAAACTAAACGATAAGAGCGGATAATATTTTAGGAGCTTCTAAAACTATCCATTCAAACACTCTGGTACGAGAAGGAATATATTTATTCATCTATACCAGTTCTTTAAAAATTATGCCAATGTATTAAAATGCCTCCTAGGAAGTATTTAAAGATAGATTTGTTTAAAATACTATACACTTGCTAAAAACAAATCCCGGATTTTTGCGACCCGGGATTCATAAAGATAGTATTAAGGTTTATGAAATTACATCATTCCACCCATTCCGCCACCCATTGGAGGCATACCGGCACCGGCTTTTTCATCTTCCGCTTCATCTGCTAATACACACTCTGTAGTTAACAGCATAGCTGCAATAGATGCTGCATTTTCTAATGCTACACGTGAAACTTTAGTTGGATCGATAACACCAGCTCCGATTAAGTTTTCGTAAGCATCTGTACGGGCGTTATATCCATAATCTGCAGTTCCTTCTTTTACTTTCTGAACAACAATAGATCCTTCAATACCTGCGTTTTCACAGATCTGACGTAAAGGCTCTTCAATTGCCCGGCGAATGATTTGGATACCTGTGTTTTCATCTTCATTAGCGCCTTTTAGGTTAGCTAAAGCTTCAACAGCACGTATGAAAGCAACACCACCACCGGCAACAATACCTTCTTCTACCGCAGCACGGGTTGCATGTAAAGCATCATCAACACGGTCTTTCTTTTCTTTCATTTCAACCTCGGTAGCAGCACCAACATAAAGAACTGCAACACCACCAGCTAATTTTGCCAACCGCTCTTGTAATTTTTCACGATCGTAATCAGAAGTTGTAGTTTCTATCTGAGCTTTGATCTGGTTAACGCGGGCTTTAATATCATCAGATTGACCTGCGCCGTTAATAACAGTTGTGTTATCTTTATCAACAACAACTTTTTCAGCCTGACCCAGGTAAGAAAGATCAGCGTTTTCTAATTTATAACCTCTTTCTTCAGAGATAACTGTACCACCTGTTAAGATAGCGATATCTTCAAGCATTGCTTTACGACGATCGCCGAAGCCAGGAGCTTTAACAGCAACTACTTTTAAAGATCCGCGAATTTTGTTAACTACAAGAGTTGCTAACGCTTCGCCGTCAAGATCTTCAGAAATAATTAATAGAGGTTTACCAGTTTGCACTTGTTTTTCTAATACCGGAAGCAATTCTTTCATGCTGCTGATCTTTTTGTCATAGATCAGGATGTAAGGATTGTCTAATTCTGCCTCCATCTTGTCAGCATTGGTAACAAAATAAGGAGAAAGGTAACCGCGATCAAACTGCATACCTTCTACAGTTTTAACTTCAGTTTCTGTACCTTTTGCCTCTTCAACAGTTATAACACCGTCTTTACCAACTTTACCCATTGCTTCAGCAATTAACGATCCGATAACTTCGTCGTTGTTTGCAGAAATAGAAGCTACTTGTTTGATTTTATTATTGTCTTCACCTACAGTTTGCGACTGGCTTCTTAGATTTTCAACAACAGCAGCAACTGCCTTGTCGATACCACGTTTTAAATCCATTGGATTAGCACCTGCAGCTACGTTTTTAATACCTGCAGTTACAATTGCCTGAGCTAAAACTGTTGCGGTAGTAGTACCATCACCTGCTATATCAGCAGTTTTTGATGCTACTTCTTTAACCATCTGAGCTCCCATATTCTCTAAAGAATCTTTTAATTCGATTTCTTTAGCAACAGTTACACCGTCTTTTGTGATAGACGGAGAGCCGAATTTCTTATCAATAATAACATTACGACCTTTTGGTCCAAGAGTTACCTTAACCGCGTTGGCTAAGATATCAACGCCTCTTTTCAGAGCGTCACGAGCTTCAACATTGTATTTTACTTGCTTTGCCATTTTTTAAGATTTTAGATGTGAGATTTTAGATGTGAGACTTAAGTCAAACAGCCAAATCTCTTGTGTCATTAGTTTAATTATTTTGCTGATATTATTTCTGATACGGATATTCTTATCCGATAGCTATCGGCACTAATACCTCTTTACAGAACTGCGTAAATATCAGACTCACGCATAATCAGATACTCTTTACCATCATACGTAATTTCGGTACCAGCATATTTACCATATAAAACCTGATCTCCTACCTTAACTGTTAATGGCTCATCTTTTTTGCCTTCTCCAACGGCAACTACAGTTCCTCTCTGAGGTTTTTCTTTAGCTGTGTCAGGGATGTAAATACCCGAAGCTGTTTTCTCTTCTGCAGGAGCAGCTTCAACTACTACTCGGTCTGCAATCGGTTTAATATTCAATGCCATAAGTGTATTGTTTATTATTTAAGTTTTCTGAGCCTTGATTCTCACTTTTTATGCCAAACGGATTTAAACCGTCCGGAAAGAATACTTCTTGTCAAAATTTCATTTTAAAGAAAAAATCTGTTTCTGATTGATGATACAAAATGTCATGCTGTCAGCCAAATGTCAGAACAAATGGAAAACAAAAAAGGCTCCTTTAAGGAGCCTTCAGCTATATTTTCAAATTTATTTCTTTGTGGTATCTTTTATTCCGGGAAGTGAAGGACTTACAGGAGCAGCTACCGCTGGTTTATTAATTTGCTTTTGTAATTCATCCCCCTGGCTGTTGGTGCTTCCGGCTTTAGGCATCGTAACATTTATCAGCAATGCCAGAACCATTAAAATAATAGTTAAGGTCCAGGTTCCTTTTTCAAGGAAATCTCCTGTACGCTGAACTCCCATAACATTCGAGCCGGTAAAGCCTGAAGCCAAACCGCCTCCCTTTGGATTCTGGACCAGAATGATCAATCCCAACAAAACACAGACAATAATTGCCAGAATAACTAGTGCGTAATACATATATAATTAGCTTATTTTCTTTTCTAACTCAATAATTTGACCGGCAAAGTAAGTGCTTTTTTCCGGAAATTTCAAACTTAATTTTTTATAAGTATCTATTGCTTTATGATATAGCATTTGTTCAATATAGATTTGAGCCAAAGTTTCGGATACAAGATCAAAATTATCTTCAGAACTTTTACGGGCTTTGTTCTCTGTATCTAATTTTTCAGATTTAGGAGGGCGAATTTGCGGTTCTTCTTTTATAAACCTTTCTATCAGGTCCTCTTCTTTCTTATTGACAACAGGGTTATCGGCAGAATATGAAGATTCATCAATCGCATCCGGAGGGAGCGGAACCTGTAAGTGGAAAATATTCTCAATAATCTGGTGGTTGAGTTCCTCCTGCCCCTGCGTTTTACCAGGCTTTAGCGGAACAGGATGAAAGCTTACATAAGGCTGATATGTATCAGAATACTCTTTTCTTGTTTTATGAAGCCACCACAGAAAAGTAAAAGGCATTTTATCATCATTATATTTTGATAGGTCTTTACTTTCCGTTTTATGTTCCGGGCTTTCTTTACCTGCCGAAACCGCAACTTCTTCTTCAACAGCTTCAGGAAAGGCACTTTCTGTTTTTTGCTTCAAGGGATCCGCCGCAGATTGGTCAAAAACAAAATAATCAGCAGCAGCAATGCTGTCAAAAATCGGTTCTGTCTTTGCCTGATTTTCTGCTTTTTCAGTACCTGAATCTTCAGTTAAATGAACGTTCTGATTCTCTGATTCCTTTTCAAAAAGAAATGGAAATTCTGCTTCCGGAATGATTGTTTCTACTTCATTCCGCGGGTCGCCGTGAGTTGATGCTTCAGTTGTGGCTTCAAACACTGAAATTTCTGAAATACTTTCAGCCTCTTCTTCAGCAGTCTCTTCCTGCCTTTCTCCAGGAATTTCCTGCTCAGCAACATCAGTTAAAATTTGTGAGGGATGATCTTCTTCTTCATCCTCAAGAATTTCTTCAGCCAGAAATTGGGTTTCTTCAGCACTCTCAGTTATACCAGCGTTACTTTGTGCAATTTCATCAACTTCATCTTCTGATACTACAATTTCATTGACATCATCAATAACTAATTCTTCAGTTTCACTCTGAACATTGCTTTCTGTTCTATTATTATCAATATAATTTAAGTCGTAGTTCTCTTCCCCCGGGTTTTCAAGGTTATTCACTACCCTGAATAAAACTTCCCGTTTTGGAATTACAACTGCGGCTACAGGCAAATAGTCATTAAACTTCTCCCCTTCATTTTTAAGTGCTAAAGCATACAGAACATGTAAAGGCTGGCAGTATGGATATTTTTCCAATAAACTTTCAAGCAGCCGCCGTTTTTCGTATCCAATGCTGCCATAACTCTTTAAAAGAGAAGAAAATTGTTCCTGATGTTCCTGAAAACTTTGTTCCACCTTTAGTTTATATTTCTCAAGTTCTGTTTTTACCAGTTAGCAAAAGCTCTGTTAAAAATATCTTCAGTAAGCATTTTATTTACTTCTGTAATCCGCTTCGATTCTTCCGACTGTATTGAACCCGGAAAATCTACTGACCGCGAAAAAGACTGCTCAAAACTTAACTCTGGTTTTAATGAATTAGTATATTTTACACTTATAGTAATAGAAAGGCGGTTCATACTGGCTCTTTGTACTTCATTGGCTTCCACAGCAACGGGCCTTATACTGTAATCGGTAATTCTTCCTTCAAAATTAGCATCTCCGGTGGTTCTTACCATGCTTAAGCGGGTTTGGGTTCTAATCCTGTCTTTCAGTGCTTCGGTAAATTGCTGACTTAAATACGGAACAACCAACGGTGCATTATTCTCAAAGAACTGCACAGAAACGGTTTTCATTTCTGCCGGTATTGATGCACCCGAAAATGAATAAATTCCGCAAGACTGGACGATACACATCAGCGGAAGCATAAACAGGCAAATTCTTTTAAATGATAAACTCATTGGTTATGTTAAAGATTTAACTCTTTTATTTTTCTGTATAATGTACGCTCTGAAATACCCAACTCCTGAGCTGCAAGTTTACGTTTTCCCTTGTGTTTTTTTAACGCTTTTTTTATAAGGTCTGATTCCTTTTCAACTAAAGATAAGGATTCTTCTACCTCTTCGGCATGGTGAGCAAAGTCAAAATTATGTGCTCCCTGATTATTCTTATCAGGCTGATGAATTGTTAAAGGCTGATGATCAGGTTCGGGCTGTGATGACAATTCAATATCCCGGTAAAGCTGGCTTATAAGATGCGGATTTTGAGATATTACAGGCGCACTTCCTCCATGCTGAATAATTTCTGCTACCAGTTTTTTCAGCTCCATCATATCCCTTTTCATATCGAATAAAACCTTGTACAAAATATCGCGTTCAGAAAAATCTTCTTTATTATCCCTGGCAACACGTACAGGCAAAGAGCTGGAAGATTCGACGGGGATGTAATTAGTAATTGATTCTGCAGTAAGATTACGGTCTTTTTCAAGAACAGCGATTTGTTCTGCAATATTTTTCAGCTGCCGTACATTTCCTGGCCAGCTGTAATTTATCAAAACCTGCTTTGCTCCTTCATCAAGCTGAACGTTCGGACTGCGGTATTTATCGGTAAAATCTGCAATAAATTTTCTGAACAATAAATAAATATCCTCTTTTCGCTCCCGTAAAGCAGGTATTTTAAGCGGCACCGTATTTAACCGGTAATACAAATCTTCTCTGAATTTGCCATTTTTTACTGCGTCAAACACATCCACATTAGTAGCAGCTATAACACGCACATTTGTTTTCTGAACTTTAGAAGAACCCACCCTCAAATATTCGCCTGTTTCCAGCACCCGTAAAAGGCGTGCCTGGGTGCCCAGCGGCAATTCTGCAACTTCATCCAGAAATATTGTTCCGCCGTTAACTACTTCAAAGTATCCCTTACGAGCTTCGTGAGCTCCGGTAAAAGATCCTTTTTCGTGGCCGAATAATTCAGAATCTATTGTTCCCTCAGGAATTGCGCCACAGTTCACGGCAATAAAAGGCCCGTGCTTACGTGCGCTTAACTGATGAATTATATGTGAAAAAACTTCCTTTCCGCTGCCGCTTTCACCGGTAATAAGCACAGATATATCGGTCGGTGCTACCTGCCGTGCAATATCAATTGCCCGGTTAAGTAATGGGGAGTTTCCAATTATCCCAAAACGGTTTTTTATATCCTGAGCGTCCATTTAATAAGTTGTAAGTTTTTAGTTGTAAGTTACAGGTCAAAAACTCGCTGTTACTCTATGTTGTAAATCCTGCTTATACCTTCAACTTTGCTTTTACTTCAGTTTACTATTCTTCCTATCAGCGTTGCCGGGGTACATTTTTCGGCAATAACATCTACATAATCGCCTGGTTTAAATCGTTCATCAACCGGAAAAACAATGGTTGAATTCCGATCATTCCGTCCTGAATAATCTTTATCGGATTTCTTAGAAAAGCCTTCAATTAACACTTTATGAACCTTGCCAATTTGTTCTGTAAGACGTTGATGTGAGTAAAACTGCTGCTTTGCAACAATTTCGTTTAACCTTCTTTTTTTCACATCTTCGGCAATGTCATCTTTGTATCGTTTAGCTGCTAAAGTGCCCGGGCGTTCAGAGTAAGTAAACATATACGCAAAATCGTATTGCACGTAATCCATCATACTGAGCGACTCCTGGTGTTCTTCTTCTGTTTCTGTACAAAAGCCGGCAATCATATCAGTAGAAATTCCACATTCAGGAATAATACGACGAATTGCATCCACCCTTTCCATATACCATGCACGATCGTAAGTACGGTTCATTAATTCCAATACTCTAGAATTACCAGACTGAACGGGCAAGTGAATATAGTTGCATATATTGTCGTAACGAGCAATGGTATATAAAACCTCATCGGTAATATCCTTGGGATGAGAAGTTGAAAACCTGACACGTAAAAGTGGATTCACCTGTGCAACGAGCTCCAGCAGACGGGCGAAATTTACCGGTTCCGCTCCTTCGGGTGTCCATTTGTATGAATCTACATTTTGTCCGAGTAAGGTTACTTCACGGTACCCCTGATTAAAAAGTTCTTCTGCCTCATTTACAACAGAATACGGATCGCGGCTGCGTTCCCTTCCACGGGTAAATGGAACCACGCAGAAAGAGCACATATTATCGCATCCCCTCATTATAGAAATAAACGCTGTTATTCCGTTTGAATTTAATCTTACGGGACTTATATCTGCGTATGTTTCTTCCCGTGACAATAATACGTTTACCGCCCGGTTTCCTTCGTCTACCTGTTCGATTAAATTTGGAAGATCACGGTATGAATCGGGACCAATAACCACGTCTACCAGTTTTTCCTCTTCCAGGAACTTGGATTTCAAACGTTCTGCCATACAGCCCAAAACCCCCACTACCATTCCAGGCTTGCGCACTTTGGCACTTCCAAACTCTTTAAGCCTGTTTCTTACACGTTGCTCGGCGTTTTCGCGAATAGAGCAGGTATTTATAAAAACCACATCGGCTTCCTTATAGTCGCCTGTAGTTTGAAAACCCATATCCATCATTATCGAGGCTACTATTTCACTGTCGGAGAAATTCATAGCGCAGCCATAGCTTTCGATGTAAAGCTTACGGTCATTATTTTTTGAACCCTTTTCAAGCACTAAAGCCTCTCCCTGCCTTGCTTCGTCATGCTCGCCTGCAGAAAGGCGTATCGTATCTTTTGAGCTGATTTGCGGATTGAACATATTCTAACTATTGGAGCGCAAAAATACTCTTTTTTTATATAAAATGACATTCTGACAGCAAGGGATTTGTAAAAAGAGAACTGTATAGTGGAAGTTTTTATTATTACATAATCTATAATTCATCCGCCAACAATTGTATTAAAAATTAAGTTCTTAGCTCTGATATTCATAAAAACTCTTTTTGTATTCATTTCAGCATTCTTGGTACAAACAAGCAGACTTATATGTTGGTTCATAGTTAAATGCGAAGAAAGAAGTTTTCCTCTCCAAGAATCTGGGCCTGGGTAGTTGCAATAACTGTTGTAGCTGCATTGTGCCTTTGGGGAATATATAAACAATATAGCAACAAGTTAAAACCTGCTCTGGAGACTCAGCTTAAAGAGTTGGTAATTGCATCTACTGACAGCCTTTACAGTATACAATATTCTTATCTGAACCTGAATCCGGTTACAGGCAATGCTACCGTTAAAGACCTGAAACTGATTCCGAACCAGTCGGTTTATAAAAAACTCTTGGCTCAAAAAAAGGCACCTGACAACCTGTTTGATTTAAGTGTCGAAAATGTAGTGATCAGACAATTTCATCCAAAAAGGCTTTATTCCGACAAAAAACTTAATATAAATACAATTATTATTGATAATCCAACGCTTACTATTACCAATCATCCGCTGCCTTATAATAACGATGAAGATAATACAAAGCCAAAATCGCTTTATCAGGTTATTTCCAAAGTCTTTACTGAAATACGGATAGATAAAATTTTATTACAGGATATTGATTTCACTTTAATTAATACGGGTAACTCCAGGAAAAAGAAAACGGCTATTAAAAACCTCAATATCAACGCTACAGATCTGCTGATTGATTCTTTATCGGAAAACGATCGTTCCAGGTTCTATCATTCAAAAAATATAGCTGTCAAGCTGAAGAGTTACCGTATAGCAACAAGTGATGGGCTGTACTTCATTGATTTCAATAACCTGTCATTCTCATCGTCAGACAAGCAATTGCTGCTTGATAAGGTTTCCGTGATTCCACGGTACTCCAAACTGAAACATTATGAAAAAGCAGGATTTGCTAAAGACAGGTACGATATCGGTTTCACGGGGATTTCAATCAATAAAATCAATTTAAACCGTTTCTTACGGGATCAAACCTTATATGCAGGCAACATGATCGTTAAAAAGGCACGTGTTGAAGTGTACAATAACATGGCTTATAAAAGAAATATGGAAAACAAAACGGGTCGTTTTCCTCACCAGCAATTACAAAAGCTTGCCTTAAATGTCAGGATCGATGTATTGAATATCAGAAACGCCCTTATCAGTTATTCTGAGTATAATCCCGATTCGAAAAGGACGGGTACCATTACTTTCAATAACACCAGTGCCAAATTTTCCAATCTGACAAATGATTCGGCCTCTCTGAAAAAGAATCATTTTATGAAAGCATCCTTAACAAGCCGCTTTATGGATGCAGGCAGATTTGAAACCAGCTTTAACTTTAATCTGACTGACACTAAGGGCGCTTTTAGTTGCACGGGAACACTATATAAAATTGATGGCACCGTTTTAAATAATATTACAAAGCCCCTCGGCTTGATAGAAATTAAAAGAGCTGATGTAAAAAAACTCACCTTTCATTTAAAAGCCAATAACACACTTGCTACCGGTACTATGCAATTTTATTACAGCAATTTGAATGTGCAGGTATTGAAACGCGATGAAGAAACCGGAAAACTGGAAACGAAAGGGTTCCTCTCACAGATTGCTAATATTTTTGTTGTCCACGAAAACAACCCAAACTTCCGGGGAGATTTTACACCTGGCACAATTTATTATAAACGACCTTATTATGCCTCGTTCTTTAGTTTTTTATGGAAGAGTCTGTTTACCGGAATTAAAGAAAGTGTTGGAGTAAGCAGTAAAAAAGAAAGAAAAATTAAAAATACAGCTTCCAAAATTGGCGGGTTTTTGCAAAAACTAAAGGAAAAACACGAAGAAAATAAAGCAGAAAGAGAAGAAAGAAGAGCGGAAAGACGTAAAGAAAGGGAAGAAAAAAAGGCAGAAAAAGAAGAAAAGAAAAAAGAGCAGGAAACAGAGGAACAGGACAGTTTAAAATCGAATTGAAATAAAAGATCTTCATCAACTATCCAGTTTTCCAGTAATTTAAAATCCGAACTTTCATATTTTTTCAGCATGGTTACAGGATCATAATAGGGCTTTAACAAAAAAGGGCTTAAGAAGCCCTTTTTCTATTTTTATACAGCATAATTCCATCCAAACGGATCGGGTTTTAACCCGTATCGAATGTCATTTAAAGCTGCCAACGCTTTGTTTGAAAATTCTGCATTATCCGGGTCAGGCAAATTATACTGAGTTCCTTCGTAACTGATTGAAGCGATTTTAGTTATGGTAGCAGCGGTGCCCACACCAAAAGCCTCGGTTACTTTTCCTGTTTTAAGACCTTCAATAATTTCAGCGACACTCACCCTGCGTTCTTCTACTTCAATATCCCAGCTTCGGGCTAAAATTGTAATCGTATCCCGGGTAACGCCTTTTAAAATAGTGTCGCGGGTAGATGGAGTTACAAGTTTACCATCCAGCATAAACATTATATTTGCGGTGCCAAGCTCTTCAATATAAGCATGCTCCTTCGAGTCGGTCCAGATTAACTGATCAAAGCCTTCTTTTACCGCTTCGCTTGCAGGAAGCAAAGATCCGGCATAATTTCCTGCAGCTTTCGCAAAACCAAAGCCTCCCTCACTCGCCCTGGAATAGTTTGTTTCTATTTTGACTTTTAAGTTTGCAGAATAGTATGCGCCGGCAGGGCCTGTTAAAACGATGTATTTATAGGTTAAAGACGGACGAACTCCAAGATACGGATCGGTAGCAAACATAAACGGGCGAATATAGAGCGAAGTGCCCAGTTCGGTTGGAATCCAAACGCGGTCTGTATCAACCAATGATGCAATGCTCTGAACAAAAATATCTTCCGGAAGCGCAGGCATACTGAGCCTTTCCGCAGAACGGTTAAAGCGTTCGGCATTTTTATACGGTCTAAATAAAGCCACTTTCCCATCTGCATGCTTATATGCCTTCAGCCCTTCAAAAAAAGCCTGTCCGTAATGGAGGACTGAAATTGCCGGACTGAGCGATAAATTTCCATAAGGAATTATTTCAAAATTCTTCCACTGCCCATCTGCATAGTCTGCTACAAACATGTGATCGGAAAATATCTTCCCAAATCCTATATCATTAAAGTCTGTTTCCTGCAAACGCGATGCATTGGTTCTGTTAATTTTAATATCCAATGTATCAGTCATTTGTTAATAATTTGTCGAGCTGCAAATAAACAGTTTTTATTGGATTTTTTTTAGTCAAAGTGAAGAATTAAGAGATGAGGAAGCGGGTTATTCAATATACTTCTTTGTTAACGCTTGTTTTCAATGTAGAATAGCTTTAGATTGTTGTGTTGCAGGTATCATCCTTGTTCCTGCCCCCAAGATCAAATACCTGTTTATTGGTACTTAAGATTATCCAAAAGTTAAAGTGCTGACATTACATGCCAACACTTTAAAGCTCTGATTCTGAGGTTATGCTGCTTCCTCTTTAAGGCTTTCCATCTGTATAAAAAGTTTTTCTTTATCTCTTCTTACTTTCGGAAGATTCGCGTTCCAGTCATTTTCCGCATCGCGGTAACCTATTGAAAGTAAAGCCACGCTTTTTAAACGTTTCTCACCCAGCCCTAATAATCTGTCAAATTCCGCTGAATTAAATCCTTCCATCGGCGTTGCATCAATCTGTTCGTCTGCAGCTGCAACTAATGCAGTTCCCAGGGCAATGTAAGCCTGTCTTGCCGCCCAGTTAAAATTTTGCTCAGCAGGATTATTTACAATATTTAACAAGTATGCTTTTAAGGTACTGAGTGACTCTAAACTTACTTTCCTTATTTCTGCTGTCTGCTGAAGGTATTCGTCCACATCATCCAATGTAATATTTTCCCAGGCTGCAAATACTAAAAGATGAGAAGCCTCTGTAATTTGTGGCTGGTTGTTGGCTGCAGGTGCAAGTTGTTTCCTTAACTCCGGATCTTCAATCACTAATATGGAGTAAGGCTGTAAGCCGATGGATGATGCTGACAAACGAATGGCTTCTAAGATATTGTCAAGTTTCTCAGTCGGCACTTTTTTTCCGTTGTAACGTTTTGTAGCGTAGCGCCAGTTTAATTGATTGATAATGCTCATAATACAAGTATTTATATAAGTTACTTTTAGTAACTCAAAACTATTTAGTAACTTAGCAGCAAACAAGAAGGCATTATTTTATTACTCAGTATCATGGAAGTAACTCTTGAGAAAGCAGCGAAAGAACACGCAAAAGAAAATTCAGAACATTCTTTTTCTGACAAACAATTAACAAATGTTTTTTGCCCGATTAAAGATGTCCTTGATCGTGTCGCCGATAAATGGTCCATTTATGCCATAACAAAATTGGGGTGCAATGGCAAAATGCGATTTAACGAATTAAAGAAAGCGATCAGCGGAATTTCCCAGCGGATGCTGACAGTAACGCTTCGTCACCTCGAAGAAGACGGCTTAATTTCAAGAACCATTTATCCTGAAATCCCTCCACGGGTTGAATATGAGTTGACAGAATTGGGGAGGGGCTTACTGCAGCAATTAGTTTCCCTATCAAAGTGGGCAACAGAAAATATGGGTGAAATTCTTCATTCACGGGAGAGCCATTGCCCCAAAAAAGAAAATAGCATTTAATTAATGTTTGTATTTTAGCCTTATGCTAAACGAGAATCTTGATCCTGCTGCTGAACGTTTATCTTCTGCTGAACGCGAAATAGAAAAAGTACTTCGCCCTCAGGCATTTGAAGATTTTACAGGTCAGTATAAAGTGCTGGAAAACTTACGGATCTTTGTTAAAGCAGCCAAACTTCGGGGTGAGGCATTGGATCATGTTTTGCTCCATGGTCCTCCGGGATTAGGTAAAACTACCCTTTCAAACATTATTGCAAATGAAATGGGTGTGAATATAAAAATCACATCCGGGCCTGTTTTAGATAAACCGGGCGATCTTGCCGGACTTTTAACCAATCTGGAAAATGGCGATATTCTTTTTATAGATGAAATTCACCGCCTTAGTCCGCTGGTTGAAGAATACCTGTACTCTGCCATGGAAGATTTCCGCATTGATATTATGCTGGAATCCGGACCTAATGCACGCTCAGTGCAAATCTCTTTAAACCCGTTCACCCTGATTGGCGCAACAACCCGTTCAGGTTTGCTTACAGCTCCTTTAAGGGCAAGGTTTGGAATTAATTCGCGTTTAGAATATTACGATGCAAAACTATTAACCACGATTGTTTTGAGGTCAGCATCCATTTTAAAAACTCCCATTACCGAAGAAGGTGCTTTTGAAATTGCCCGTCGCAGTCGCGGAACACCCCGTATTGCAAATGCCCTGCTTCGCAGGACACGGGACTTTGCACAAATAAAAGGAAACGGAAAAATTGATACCGAAATTGCTAAATATGCACTTAATGCCTTAAATGTAGATGAACACGGCCTGGACGAAATGGATAACAAAATCCTGCTTACCATTATTGATAAATTTAAAGGAGGCCCGGTTGGATTAAAAACCATTGCTACAGCGGTTGGCGAAGATGAAGGTACAATTGAGGAGGTTTATGAACCCTTCCTTATCCAGGAAGGGTATATTATGAGGACATCCCGTGGCCGCGAATGCACTGAAGCAGCCTATAAACATTTAGGACGCTTAAAACACGGCGGAAGCGGCACTTTGTTTTAATAATACTGTAAAGATTAAAGCTGCCTGATCTTTATATTACGATACCATACTTCGCTGTGCCAGTCCTGTATGCCTATATTTCCCTGGAATTTCCCTTTTGCAAATGGCGCAGATTTTAAAAAGCTCTTTGAAACTGCTTGCTGCCAAACCGGGCTTTTCAAATTTATATCCTGTACTTTTTTCCCGTTTAAAAATACCATGAGCTTATTTTTTTGATGAATAACATGAAACTGGTTCCACTTGCCTACCGGTTTTAAAGTCGTGTTATTCGCTTTCATGATACCAAAAAAGTCTGCCGCCAGATGTTTATTATCTTTTTTTTCATCTTTATACACCGCATTATCAATTACCTGCAATTCAAGCCCTGTATCATACATGGATTTAAAAGCGGGTGATTCAGAAACAAAAAAGAAAACCCCATTATTAGCGTAAGGCGCAATTTTCCAATCAATTTTGAATTCAAAATCACCGGCAACTACCTGATCGGTTACAATATCACCGCCTTCTTCAGCACCCGTATTCAGTTTTATAGCTCCCTTATCTATAACCCATCTTTGCCCTACTGTTTTTTTGTTATAATTATGCCAGCCATTAAAATTCTTGCCATTAAAGAGTAATTTCCATCCGGAATTTTTCTCTGCAGACGTTAATGTATTAACGGATTGCGCCTGGGCGGCAGAAAGAAATAAAGAAAAAATTAATAAAAGCGATTTAAGTTTCATATTAGTTTAAGTTCTGTTAAACAAGCCTAAAATAGTATTTTATTTATTTTCCGTATTGTAGGTTATTGCAGCACAATTTTATTTTAAAAAAGGCCGGTGTTCGACTTTATCATAAAAGCCTCCAAACAAGTTTGTTTTAACAGCTTCTTCCTGAAACATAGAATGAGGAAAACCTATTTCAATCTTGCTTACTTCATCTAAACGTTTTAAATGATCCTGGCTAAGTACCAGATCAAGCGATTTAAAGTTTTCCTGTAATTGTTCTGGCTTTGTAGCACCAACAATTGGAATACATGAAAATCCTTGTTGCATGGTCCATTTTAATGCCACATTTGATGCTTTCACTCCAAGCTCTTCAGCTATTGCTACTACTTCCGAAGCAATCCTTTTACTCCTTTCATTTAAACGCAGGCTTCCTTCTTTGATCCTTCCCCTATCGCCTTTTAAATATTTGCCTGTTAAAGCTCCGCCGGCAAGCGGTGCCCATGGTAAAACCGTCATATTAAAATAATTGGCCATCGGAATGAGATCCCGCTCGGGAGTGCGCTGAATCAAACTGTACTCTATTTGTAAACCTATAAACCGCGACCAACCCATCAATTCCGCCAGTGTATTTGCCTTTGAAACAACCCAGGCAGGCGTATCAGAAATTGCAATGTAAAGCACTTTACCCTGACGCACCAAATCATCAAGCCCACGCATCACTTCATCAATAGGTGTTAAATTATCCCAGATGTGCAGGTATAAAACATCGATATAATCAGTATTTAATCTCTTCAGGCTCGCTTCTGCTGTTTGCATCATGGTTTTACGGCTATTGCCACTGGCATTTACGCTTTCCTTGTTTTCAAACAGACTGTATTTGGTTGCAACTACGTACTTATCACGCTCGCGAGCTATAAATTTACCCAGAAACTTTTCGCTGGTGCCTTTCGTGTAATAATTGGCAGTATCTAAAAAGTTGCCTCCTGCTTCGGTAAATACATTAAATATTTCCCGGCTCTGGGCTTCATCAGTTCCCCAGCCGTTTTCAGTGCCAAATCCCATTGTTCCGAGACAGATTTCAGACACTTTTAAGCCTGATCTTCCTAATAATTTATATTGCATGATTGAAGTGATTTTTAACGCAGACAGCTAAAATTATTGATCTTTTAACGGATATCCTAATTGCCGAACCTTTAACGACAGCTTATTGAAAATTTTTAAACTTTCTATAAGGATATTTGTGATAAGACAAGATTATCTTGTTCAACAAAAAATAGAAAAAGCAAAGAAACCTTCATTTACGATGAACTCACACTTTCAGAAATTTCGGAGATCAGGATCTTGCAATCCCGAAAAGAAATTAGTGTGTACTTCCTTTAACTTTAGTTAAGCGGCCCTAAAAATTAACGGGTAGAAATTTAAAGTTCATGCTACTCTCTCCCTCTAAGCGATGGATATCCCAAAGGCCAAAGAGCGAAATTTTAAAAATAAGACCGACAGTTTTAGATCCTCCCGGCTTTATTTTTTATCTATTTCAGCATCTTATCAGCAGCGAGTACCAGGAACATGAAATTAGACGAACCTCCTCCTAAAACATATTCTGTTTGCTGCCACAAATACGGCCAGGTCAATAATTCGGGATAATCTGGCCGGATCAGTGCTGTACCCGAACCTACTCCACCCGGAATATAGGACCACTCATCGCGATTATTACCATAAGCAACTGTTAATGATTTTGCTCCTACACCCGAAGCAAAAGAGGAAACATTTGTACCGGGATGAACTCCTAAAATAAAGTTCATGGCATGAAGCATATAATTTGCCGGGAAGATATCGGGATAAGCCGTGTGAAGGAAATATTGTTCCACCCCAAACTCCTGGATTCCCCAGCCCGCACCCCAAATATCCGGCCGGTAAGGCATTCCGTAAGGAGTTTCTTTTTCCTGTGCATCTACTTTTGCTTTCAGCCTTTTAACTGCTTCAATTATAGTATTCTTATAGTTTTTATCTTTTATTAAAGGTACGGTGCGGCCCACAACCCAACCGGTACGTTCAATATTTTTGCTAATGTCAGCGGTCATCCCCACTAAAAAATCTGCATACTTTTTATTTTTTGTACTAAGGAATAATTCTACTGCTGCATTAACCCGTTGCATTTTATTATTCTCTTTAGTACGAGTCCAAAGTTCTTCAGCTATTGCAAGACATTCTTTTGAAAGTTCGCCATTATACCCTTTCAAGGCTCTTGAAGCTACAGCAAGTCCGGTAGCCACTAAAAGTTCCCTTCCGGGATTCTCTTCCGTAAATACCCAACGGTCGTCCGGCGACCCAGGCAATCCGATAGCCGGAACAGGGTCAGGAGCTGTTGAAGCAGTAAAAACCTTATTATCAGTTTGTGAACTTGCATCTCCTAACAATACATACTGACGCAGGTCAGGTTCAATAATTCCCCGGTAAAGCCTCCCCAGCGATCGGTACCCGCCGACAATGGTTAACGCTCCGTGTTCAATCTGTTGAAGTATATCGTTTTTACCATCGGGCTGCTGAAGCTCTGCCACTTTAATTTTCTGATCGATGGTAGTGTTATCATATTTCACTCCAAATTCTTCAAACGCCAGAGAAAGTATCCGTATTTCGTCTGCCTGCGATTCCACACGCATATCATAATCGCCTGCGTCGTGCCATCCTCCCACATCCAGACCGGGAACATGCTCACCTGATTTATATTTTGTCAGGGTACTTGAACCCTGCAGGTAGCCATCAAAATGATTATGATTTACCGGAGCCATGCGGGCGTCGTCAAGGTGACATACGTCATGCCAAACCTTATAACGATCGTTAATACGCATGTGACACATTTGAACAGGCAGGAAATATTCGAGAACAGGCTGCCATACATTGCGTTCAAAAACCTGCTCGCTGATCTGGAAAGGACTTGTTTCATAGTCGCCGTATTTAACCTGATACATTCCAGGTTTTTCAACCTTTGTAAAATCAAACTGCAGGTAATGGTAGCGCAGGAAATCTCCCCATTCTTTCGGAGCGGTTTCTATCACTTTCTCCAGTCCGCCATTTTCCTTAATCCTGAAAAGAGTTACCGGATAACGTTTCGTATCAGTTTTGTCTGTTTCTATAACAGCAACTTTTTGCTGTTTCGGGTGATATCCTACCTGAGATACCTGCACTACAGGATCGTATTTCCAGCCGGGAATTGCATTGGGAGTAACAAGCCATTCAATGGCATTTTTTGTAGCGCCTTTAGGAACCAGAGAGCGAACTACAAACCAGCCGTTATTGTGCTTTGCCCGTCCGTCAATTAGCTGCAGTTCATTATCTTTTAAATTTTGGATCGTCATTGTCTGCCGCGGAGTTTCGGGAGCAATAACAAGCTTATGGCCTGTTGCCATCGGCTTTGTCTGGTATTCTTTATCTTTATCGTAAAAGCCGGGACCATTCAACTGCCGCGGAAATATTCCAAATTCTTTATCCATGTAAAAACTTTTACCGAAAAGAATACCCGGGAACAATTCGAAGTTAAATCCTACTTTTCCAATCCATTCATCGGGAAGGGCTTTGTCCAGATCAACAATTATTCTGAAAGATCTGCCCTCGGGCACTACACGGAGGTTATAACTAAAATTTAAATTCGGATAAATAATCGGGTTAAATCCCTTCCGGTTTTTATCCGGATCAGGATATTGCATTCTTACGCTTATTTCACCGGTAGAACGATCAACCATCCGTTTACCCACTTTCGGAACGGGTTGCCATTGCCCGGGAGTTGGTTCTAAACGAATATCCCCGTTGGTAGCTACCCGCAACCCGTTTTGTATTATACCTACTCCACCCTGATGGCTTTCAGGATAGAAATCATGTGCAAGCATTACATTCAATCCCGTCATTTCTAAATACTCCTGCTCGTTTAGGGTCAAATGGTCGGATGGATTTTTACTTTGAGCAAAAGAGGGGTAATATGCAGAACATGCGAAAAAAATTAAAAACCCGGATAGAGTTTTCCTGATTAAGGGTTCTTTCATAAATGAAGTTTTAGCGAAAAGGTTAGTTAATTACTTATTCAATTGGTAATCGCTAAAATAAAGAAGAAAAAAAAGATACAGGGACAAAAATGTTTCCAAATAGGTACTTATATGTTAACCTAGCTGTAAACTTTGCTGAGAATTAAGACATTGCAAAAAACAGTTTTGATTTCAACTCAATCCTGCATCATTATTTCGATTTTCTAAATTTCGCTTCTCATCCTGCAGTTTTTCAGCTTTATCAATAGAATGAGAACGATGAATATCGTCATCCTGCTCAGCTAAATCTGAAAGTTTTTTATAAAAACGCCTTAATTCATCTAACTCTTTTTCCCCCAGGTCTTCAATATCAACCATCCGATTACTGGTATGTCTGCTTGCAGCAATAAGTTCATTAAGCTTTAGCTGTATTGCTTTCGAATCTTTATTCTGGGCTTTCTGAATAAGAAATACCATCAGAAATGTAATAATAGAAGTTCCGGTATTAATAACAAGCTGCCAGCTGTCAGAATAGTGAAAAACAGAACCCGTAACAATCCATATAACTACTATTCCTATTGCAAATAAAAATGCGAATGAACTGCCGGCCCACCAGGTAATTTTATTTGCTACTCTTTCAAATAAATTTTTTGTCTGCTTTTCCATGAAGGTTGATTTTTATAATTCAACCTTGTATATAAGTCATGGTTTTTAAGAATTAGCATCCTGAGCATGTATCAGGTTCATGCCGAATGATGCGGCTATATTTGCTGAAAGTTTTTGCTTTACTTCTTCAAGAGGCACTTTTTTCCCAAGTTCCCTTTCCATAGAGGTAACATCCTTATCGTCAATTCCGCATGGGACTATATTGTTAAAATAATCCAGATCGGCATTTACATTAAATGCAAAGCCGTGCATTGTTACCCACCTGCTGCAGCGTACTCCCATTGCACAAATTTTTCTTGCTTTTTCATTATCTGCATCCAGCCATACACCAGTATATCCCGGATAACGCCCTGCTTGTATTCCATATTCTGCCAGGGTTAATATGACGGCTTCTTCTAACGTACGGAGGTATAAATGAATATCTGTAAAAAAATTATCCAGATCGAGAATGGGATACCCAACAATCTGGCCGGGACCGTGGTAAGTTATATCCCCTCCGCGATTAATTTTATAGAATGACGCGTTCTTCTCTTTTAGGCCGTTTTCATCCAGCAACAGATTTTCCGGCTTGCCGCTTTTACCTAAAGTATAAACATGCGGATGTTCTACAAAAACAAGGTAATTAGGTGTTAAAAGGTTTGTATCATTTATCCTGTTTTCAGTTTTTACCTGTACTATCTTAGAGAAAATTGCTTCCTGTTTATCCCAGGCCTGCCGATAATCCATCAAACCCCAGTCTTCAAAAAAAACATCCTTATTTTTCATACTTTTTCTGCAGCGCAATAACCGATCATGTAATCCTCAAATCTTTCAAAATAAACATCGAAAGTTCTGTTATCTTCCGTAGATTCTAAGCGGGCTTCAAATTTACCTTTTTCAGTATATGGGAAGGGCTTTAAATGGATGTGATCTTTGAAAGAAACGTTCCTTTTTCCCTGCAGCTTGTAAACTGCTTCCTTTGCACACCAGCAGATGTATAAATGATGCGTACGCTGTTCTTCACAAATAAATTCAAGTTCAGCATCTGTCATAAACTTGTTTGCAATTTTTTCAATTTTATTTCTGATCTGTTCAATATCAATTCCAACCTCTTTATCTTCACTTATCATTACCGCAGCATACTCAAACGAGTGGCTAAGTGAAATATGATAAGGGAAGTTGGTAAGAAAAGGTTTACCATGCTCGTCTATACGACAATCAATATAGGCCGGATCTCCCAGCATTTTTCTTAATAAAACCCGGGTACTTAGCCAGTGCAGGTGACGTTTACCACCATTCAAAGTTTCAAGATAATCGGTTTCGTGCTCCTTAAGCTGCAGCTGACTTAAAAGTTCTTCTTCTGTTTCCTCAATTTTCCACAAGCCAAAAGCAGTTGTCTTATCCAGCTCTTTGCGATATACCAGACTCATCAGTTAAAATAAATTTAGGTGTAAAATTATCTTAAAATAATTATAATTTTAGGCCGAACCTTCACCTTATTTATGATCCTTTCTGATAAAAGAATTTTAGAAGAAATCGATAAAGGGAGCATTATCATTGAACCCTTTAAACGAGAATGCCTGGGAACAAACTCCTACGATGTGCATCTTGGGAAATACCTGGCAACTTACCGAAACCGTGTACTCGACGCCAAACAGCATAATGAAATTGATCATTTTGAAATACCGAAAGACGGTTTTGTTTTACAGCCTAATACCTTGTACCTGGGTGTAACAATGGAATATACGGAAACGCACAGCCATGTACCATTTCTGGAAGGAAAATCAAGTACCGGACGGTTGGGAATTGATATTCATGCTACTGCCGGAAAAGGCGATGTTGGTTTTTGCAACACCTGGACACTTGAAATTTCTGTAGCGCAACCCGTACGAATTTACGCCGGCATGCCTATAGGTCAGTTAATTTATTTTGAGGTGGCCGGCGAAATAGAAATTATGTATAACACTAAGGGGAACGCGAAATACAACAATAAAACTACGCGGCCGGTAGAAAGTATGATGTGGCGTAACACTTTTTAAGTACTTCATTTGTTAAGAATAATAGCCTCAATTTTAGTAAATTGAGGCTTAATTTTTTTCGTATGAAAACCCGCCTCCCATATTTTGCAGCTATTTGCTTTTTAGCTGTTTTTACTTTTGGGTTTATAAAGGATGAAGATCCTTTAAAGAATCTTCTCGGCAAGCTTACTCTTTTCACAGACCGGTATCCGCAGGAAAAAATACACCTTCATTTTGACAAGCCCTATTACTGTATAGGCGATACCATTTGGTTTAAAGCCTATCTTGCTAATGCTGAAAAAAATCAGCTATCAGCTCTTAGCAAAATACTATATGTAGAATTGATAAATGAAAGAGATTCAATAAAGAAATCATTGCTGCTACCTGTGGCATCGGGGCTTAGCTGGGGAGATATTCCTTTAACAGATTCATTAGATGAAGGAAATTACCGTATAAGAGCCTATACCAACTGGATGCGAAATTTCGGTGAAGAATTTTTCTTTGATAAAACTATAAAAATCGGTAATTCATTTTCCAATAATATTCTTACCAACGTAACCTACCATTTTTCAAAAGTTGGAAATACTGAAAAAGTGCGGGCAGAAATTAATTATACCGATTTAACCGGGAATCCTCTTGCCGGCAAAGAGGTTAATTACGAAGTACTTCTCCAGTTTAGAAATATCGCAAAAGGGAAAGGAGTAACAAATAAGCAGGGAAAGATTGTAATAGATTTTACGAATACCCAGCCCTTTCTTTTAAAGTCAGGAAAACTAAATACCTCGTTAAAACTTTCTGATAAACAATCTGTAAGCAAAAGCTTTGCAATTAAATCAACATCTGATAATGTAGATATTCAGTTTTTCCCGGAAGGCGGGCAACTGGTAAACAACATCCCATCTAAAGTAGGCTTTAAAGCTGTTGGAGCAGACGGGTTGGGAGTGGATATATCGGGTGAAATTATCGATGCAAACAATACTAAAATTACAGATTTTAACTCTGAACATGCAGGGATGGGAAGTTTTCGCCTTACACCCGCCGATGGAGCCACTTATTCTGCATCCATAAAACTTCCGGACGGGTCTGAAAAAAAGATTGCATTACCAAAAGCAGCAAAAGAAGGATATGTGTTATCAGTAAGCACCCAGGATCCCGACAATCTCTATATTAAGGTAACAACAAGTCCCTCATTACTTAACAAAGGAGAAATTGCTGTTGTTGGCCAAAGCAACGGTATTGTTCAATATGCTTCCAGAAGTAAGCTTGAAAAGACAGTTGTTGCAGCTACTTTACCTAAAAAACGCTTTAATACTGGAATTCTTCAGCTAACTCTTTTTTCACCTTCTTTCCAGCCCGTAGCAGAAAGACTGGTATTTATTCAAAATAATGACGAATTAAAACTCAAAGCAGTTAGTGATAAAGAGAGCTATACTCAAAAAGAGAAAGTTAAAATGGTAGTACAGGCAGAAGGCCCGGATGGGAAACCGGTTAGAGGAACTTTTTCTATAGCTGTTACCGATAATACCAAAGTACCTGTGGACGAAGATTCTGAAAACACTATTTTTTCTGATCTCTTGCTGACGTCTGACCTGAAAGGATATATTGAAAAACCCAATTATTACTTTACCGCCACAACTGCTGAAAAAGAAAAGCACCTGGATAATTTAATGCTTACGCAGGGCTGGCGCAGATTTTCGTGGAAAAATATCATGCAGGAATCTTTTCCGCCCCTGAGTTATTTTCCGCAGCAAAGTTTAGAAATAAGCGGAAGAGTGACAACAGCCAGAGACAAACCGGTAGTAGGCGGAAAAGTAAAAGTGCTTTCTACCAGCGGAGACCGTATAGCCCTTGATACGATAACCGATGCCGAAGGACGCTTTTCTTTCCCCAATCTTATGTTTACTGATAATACCAAGTTTGTTATAGAAGCACGCTCGGCACAAAACAAGAAGAATGTGTACATCGATATAAATCAAATTCCCGCACCCCTGGTTACCCGAAATAAAAACACTCCTGATATAGAAATAAATGTAAATCAAAGCATATTGCCATATCTTAAAAACAACAAGGCCTATTACGATAATCTCAGACAAAAGGTATTTTCAGGAAAGAGTATTGTGCTGCAGGAGGTAAAAGTAATAGATAAAAAACCCAAGGTGCCGCATTCAAGCAACCTCAACGGTGCAGGTAATGCTGATCAGATAGTAACAGCCGATAATCTTAAAAACTGTATTTCCCTTGTAAATTGCCTGGAAGGCCGATTATTAGGAGTATACTTCAGAAACGGCATTCCATATTCTACACGGGGTTTCCGCCCTATGCGTGTAATGCTGGATGGAGTTTTTACCTCCCCTGATTATTTAAGTATATTACATCCTAATGATGTAGAAAGCATTGAAGTTTTAAGGAATGCAAATTTTTTAGCTACCTATGGCTTGCAGGGAGGAAACGGAATAATTATAGTTAACACCAAACACGGCGAACGAAACATGAATCCAAATTCATATGCAAGGGGAGTTGCCAGCATTTCTCCCCAGGGATATTTTATCAGCAAAGAATTTTATTCTCCTGTTTATTCTGATCCAAAAGCGGATAATAAAAAGCCTGATCTGCGATCCACCATTTTCTGGACTCCTAATATCATAACCGACGAATCGGGAAAAGCGACAGTAGAGTTTTACACTTCCAGCGCCAGTGGCCGCTTCCGAACAGTAATTGAAGGATTAAACGTGGATGGCAAGCTTGGAAGACAGGTACATTATTTCGAGGTGAAATGACAAATAAAACTTTAGAATATCCTGATCTGAATTTTTAACCAGTAGCAACGCCTGTAAAAACAATCGGGTATTTTTATTTATTTTTGCAGGATGAATATTCGTTTTGCTGATACTGAGACTCAGGAGGAAACATTAACACTTGAAGAGGTCTTGGCCGGCTTAAAAACTAATAAACGGCTGATTTTGTGGAATGACGAAGTAAATACATTTGATCATGTTATTTATTGCCTGGTAAAATACCTGGACTATTCTGATCCTCAGGCAGAAAAAATTGCCTGGACCGTTCACACCCAGGGAAAGTGCGCCATACTGGAAGGATCGTACACCGAGCTTGAAGTGTACCGCAAAATACTCCAACAGGAAGGCCTTACTGTAAGTATTGACTAATCACTCTTCTATCGTTTTTACACTCATTTTTTTGTAATGAAATAGTTACGCCATTAAATTAAACGCTGGCAATATTAATGCGTCTACCCTGTTGAACTTATTTAACCCTATTGTAATGAAATCTTTAAACAGGTATTTTAAACCGGTACTTCTGCTATTTTCGATCACGGGAGTATTGATTCCCGGAATTTTAGTAGCGCAAGTTACCGATTCTGCCGCTTCAAAAACTGATATAACAAATGAAATCTCCGACACCTTAAACCATAATTCATTAAATGGTTCAAACACTTCTCCTGTAAAAGATTCTATTACAATTAAACCTGAATTAAACAATCCGCAAAGGACAAATGCTCCAACTGCTCCGGTTGTAAAAAATACCGGTAAAGCATCCCAGGGCACTGTCAGCGGAAAAGTTGTTGATGCATCAACAGCAAAGGGCATTGAGTTTGCCAGTGTAGCTTTAATAAACAATGCAACCAAAAAAACTGTAAAGGGTGCACAAACTGATTTGAATGGAAATTTCAATTTGGAGAATATTTCTGCCGGAAGCTACACCTTGCGTATAAGCTTTGTAGGATATAATCCATACACAAAAGCAATTAATACAACAACAGGCAAGAGCTTTGCCCTTGGAACCATTAAACTTTCAACCTCGGGAGCAAATGTGTTAAAGGCCGTGGTTGTAGAAGGAAAAAGGCCGGCAATTGAGCTTGGAATTGACAGAAAAATATTCAATGTTGAACAAAGCCTGGTAAGTGAGGGAGGTTCTGCTACAGATTTACTATCTAATATCCCTTCTGTATCTGTTGACCCTGATGGAAATGTGGGTTTGAGAGGTACCAATAATGTGCGTATTCTTATTGACGGAAAGCCTTCTGCTATGGCTGGCAGCAATATTGCGCAGGTATTACAATCTATCCCAGCCAGTTCAATTCAAAACATCGAGCTTATTACCAATCCTTCGTCAAAATACGATCCTGAGGGACAATCGGGGATAATAAATATTGTGCTGAAAAAGAATCAGAAAATCGGATTAAACGGCGCTGTTTCAGCTACCCTTGGGTCGCAGGATAATTACAATGCAAGTACCAATTTAAGTTATCGCAATAACAAATGGAATATCTTTGGAAGTTACAGTTTCCGAAACGGTAATCGGCTTGGAGGAGGTTTTAATAACACCCGTTATTTTACCCGCGACAGCAGCATAAACAACAATTCAGAAAGCCAGCGGAAAGATATCAGTAATACTGCAAAAGCGGGTGTAGAATTCTTTCCTAATGAAAATACAACAATCGGCTTATCCGGCAATATAAGCGTTAGGGATAACGACAGAAACGAAACATTAAACTATGAATATTTTAAGCTTATAAACCCTACGGGAGGAAGTTTAAGAACTTCTCAGCAGGATGAAACTGATAACGGGTACGATTTGAACCTGTATTACAATCAAAAACTAAAAAGGAAAGGTGAAGAACTTTCGGGAAATCTTTCTTTTGGGCAAAGCAAGGAGGATGGAATACAGAACTTAAACCAGAACTTTTTCTCGTATAATAATTTAAACCCCGACCCCAATAACGGCCGTATTAACGATACGTATGAAAAAGGAAAGAATATAAATATCCAGTTGGATTACACCCTTCCTGTAAACAAGAATGTGAAGTTTGAAACCGGATACAGGACGACCATACGCAATAATGACGAATCTCAGATTTCAGACACACTGGATGTACTTACGTCACAGTTTCATCGTGATCTGCGGCTTACAAATGATTTTCATTTAGAAGATATTGTACATGCTCTTTACCTGAATTATCAGCAGCAGATAACAAAAAACTTTGGTTTCCAGTTAGGTGCCCGTGCAGAGAAGGCTTATCTTAATACCGATTTTACAGGGGTTGACACTGCTTTTAATTCTTATACACAAACCGGCCGTTTAAATTATTTCAGAATTTATCCAAGTGTTTATTTAACACAAAAGTTAGGTGATAACCAGCTTCAATTAAGTTATTCAAGAAGAGTGAACCGTCCCCGTGGCTGGCAGGTTAATCCGTTTTTAGATATTTCTGATCCAAATAATTACCGTCAGGGAAACCCGAATCTTAAACCGGAAGATATTAATTCTTTCGAATTAAGCTACATGAAAAACTGGAAACGCAATACGCTTACCTCGTCTGTTTATTACCGGAATGTAAATGATGTTATTGAACCTCTGATTGATACTACTGCCGGAGTTGCTACACTTACCCGGTTTTACAATTTAAGCCGCAACCAGGCAACGGGTGTTGAATTTATTTACAGAAATGAATTATCAAACGCCGTTGATTTAACTGCCAACGTGAATTTGTATTACAATAAATTTTCAGGAAGCCCGGAAAATAATATAGCTTCAACCGACGGATTTAACTGGAATACAAACCTTACCTCGAACTTTAAATTTTCAAACACCTTTTCTGGCCAACTTCGCATGGATTACCGGGCTCCACAAGTAAGAGCACAGGGAAGAAGCAAGGAAATGTACGGAATGGATGCTGCTTTACGTAAAGACTTTTTAAACAGAAAAGCCAGTATTTCATTAAATGTGCGCAATCTTTTAAACAGCCGTAAATGGGGCGGAACAACAGAAACAAATTTCTTTATACAAGAATTTGAACGCCAATGGCAAAAAAGAATTTTCAACCTTACTTTTTCTTATCGTTTTGGTAAACAGGATTTTCAGCGAACCAAACGGAATAATAACCGGGAAGGAGAACAACAACAACCTGACCAGCCTGAGGAAGGAATGTTTTAATATCCGAAAACTCAATACTTTGTAAAAAATCAGCAGTTTATATTTCAGCATAGAGGTATAAACTGCTTTTATATATTAGAATTTCTACCTGTCCTCATTGAGGCTGAATTGTACATCTTACTAAAATTCTAAATTAGATTTAGTAGGAAAAATGTTAGAAATAACATCTTGGGAAGTTTCTTCCCTTAATCGGCAAACGCAGATTCAGCATTACTTCATGCGATCCTTTTTGCACCTGCGACAAAGCGGAAGTAGTAAAATCATAAGAATAACCTAACTGTAACTTAGGTGTAAGCTGGATTTGAGCTAAAAAATCCATAGAATCAAAAGATCGCCAGGAAGCACCCAGCCAAATTGTCTCTTTGATGAGCAAATTGGCATTCAAATCTATTTGCATGGGCGAACCATTCACATATTTAACCAGTACATTTGGCTTCAATTTAAAGTCCTCTCCTAAATTCATGAGATAACCACCTTGTAAAATATAGTGCGGACGATAAGCTGTACTGCTGTTATTAGAAAAGTCTCCCAGGTCTCGATAATAAAAATACGGAGAAGAAAACCCTGCGTAGAATTTATCCGAAAAAAGCATTACCCCGAAACCGAAGTTGCTTCTTAAATCATTCTCATCTTCAAAAACAGGATCTTCGGCAGAATTTGAACCTGAAACCTCACTATAAGCAGCAACGTATTTACTGATGCCGGCATCAAGACCTACCGCCAGATAAGTATCTTCGCTTATTTCTACCCGTTGGGCCAATGTTATAAACGCTGAATTTTCTTTGATCACTTCACCTATCTGATCCCGCATAACCATAAACCCGACAGAAGTATTTGATTCTTTAATAGGAGAATGGATAGACAGATTTTGTGTGTTAGGAGCACCTTTAAATCCCACCCATTGATGCCTCGTTAATGCGGTAACGCTAAAGGCTTCGTCAACAGCTGAATAAGCAGGGTTAATGGCTAAACCATTAAACATATACTGCGTAAACATTGCTTTTTGCTGAGCAAAAACAGACAAACTTATGAATTGCAGAACAACCAGGCTAATAAATAGCCTAACTGCAAAGTGCAGTTTCAGAAGTTGCGGTGCATTCCGTTTTGTCATCCCCATTTATACGGGATGAGGAAAAAAGGTTACACTATTTCTCAGTGTGAGAAATATTTTACACAAGACTTTGAATCAATGCCAGAAATTAATTTATAAACAAAAAAGGAGCAAAATGCTCCTTTTTTGTTTTCCTCTATTACGTTAATTAAAAAATATACTTAGTGCTTAAGAAATTAGAAGAATTATCACTGACGATTTCATTGATGAGCTGCTTATTGTTATCATTTAGTTTAGTTGCAACTAAAGAACGGATTGAAAATGAGCGCAAGGCATCAACCACAGAAAGCGTCCCCTCTGCACTGTCTTTTCGGCCGGTAAAAGGAAATACATCCGGTCCGCGCTGACACTGGCAATTTATATTAACTCTGCTTACCTGATTAACAAGCGGATCTATCAGTGAAGCGATTTCGTCAGCATCGTTACTGAATATGCTCACTTGCTGACCATGTGTAGATTCGATAAGATATTCGATAGGAGTTTCAAGATCATCGAAGGGAACCACCGGGATCAATGGCCCAAACTGCTCTTCCCTGTAAACTTTCATATTCTTATTAACAGGGTATAATATTGCCGGGTAAACAAATGATTCAAAACTGGTACCTCCACCCGGATTTATAACTTTTGCACCCTGACTGGCAGCATCCTCAATAAGCTCTTTGAGATAGGTGGGTTTATTAGGTTCGGGAAGAGGAGTTAAAGAAACACCTTTTTCCCATGGCATTCCGAATTTTAATTTCCCAACAGCTTCTGATAATTGTTCAAGGAACTGATCTACTTTTGAGCTATGAACAAATATAATTTTCAACGCCGTGCATCTTTGTCCATTAAATGATAAAGAGCCTAAAACCGTTTCATCGACAGCCAGCTTCAAATCGGCATGTTCTGTTACTATGGCTGCATTTTTTGCGTCCAATCCTAATATAGCCCGCAAGCGGTTCACTTTCGGATGCAACTTTTTAAGTTCATCAGCCACTTTACTTGAACCAATTAACGTAAGCACATTGATCTTACCTGATTTCATTAAAGCAGGAACAATAGTTTGGCCACGGCCATAAATAGTATTGACAACACCTTTAGGAAAGCTTTCTTTAAAAGCGTTTAATAAAGGGTAATGCAATAATGTACCATGTTTAGGTGGCTTAAAAAGCAAGGTATTGCCCATTATCAGAGCCGGAATCAGCGTAGTAAAGGTTTCGTTTAACGGATAATTAAACGGCCCCATACATAAAACCACACCCAAAGGTGAGCGGCGAATTTGCGCTACGATCCCCTGTTCAATCTCAAAACGGGAAGACTGCCTGTCAATATCTTTTAATGCATCTATTGTTGCATAAATATATTCAACAGTACGATCAAATTCCTTTACTGAATCAGCATAAGATTTGCCAATTTCCCACATAATCAGCTTGACGACAATTTCTTTTTGTTCAAGCATTTTATGGGTAAACTGTTCAACACATTTAATCCTGTCCTGAACACTCATAGTAGGCCATTGCCCCCGACCATTGTCATAGGCTGATACCGCGGCATCCAGTGCTTCCATAGCTTCTGCTTCGGTGCATACCGGATAAGTTCCTATTAATTTACGTTGGTAGCCTTCGGCTGTTTTGATACAAACGGGGGAATAAACCGAATGGACATTGCCGTTCCATTGCTTCATTTCGCCGTTGGTTAAATACTCACGCTGGTTTATCTCCTTTTCCAGCTTATATTCCGCAGGAATCTGGCTTTCCTCTATGAATATAGAGCTTATTTGATCTTCAATACTATTCATCTTAACGATTTAAGTTGGATAATTTATAGGTATCCGTACCCGCTAAGTTTAAAAGAATATAGCAAACGACCAAAAAGAATAGAAATAAGATGGCTAATCTTATTTCTATTCGGCTCTTTTATGTTATAATAAATTTTTCTTTACGTACTCGCAGCTTTGGCGAATACTTTCGAAAGGTTCTTTATTTTTAATCTGATCCTGCTCTACAAATACATGCTTTACACCAGCAACATCTGCTTTTGCAAAAATTTCTTTGAAATTGATTACTCCCGAGCCTACCTCAGTAAACATTTTAGGTTCATCTTTTTCCATATCTTTTACATGCCACATTACAAATCTGCCCGGATGTTTTTCAAACATCTTCACCGGATCTTTACCTGCCTTTACAGCCCAGAAAAGATCCAGTTCAAACTTTAGCAAAGAAGGATCTGTCTCCTTTAGCAAAATATCGTATCCTGTGACACCATCATGTTCCTGGAATTCAAAATCATGATTATGATAAGTAAGCTGCAGGCCCGATTTTTTTGCAAGCTCTCCAGCCCTATTTAACTTTTCTGCCAGTTTTTTATATACATCCTGTCCGCCGCGTTGTGAAGCATCTAAATAAGGTACTGTTAAATATTTCTGGCCGATCCCCTTAGCAGCCTCAATATTATTTTTTAACTCATCTTCTTTTCCTTCATTAATTAATTGATTAAAGGAATAATGGCCGCTTGGACTTACTAAGTTATTATCCTTCATCAATTTCTTAAATGCTGCCGGATCCAAACCCCAGAATCCGTTCTCTTTTGAATATCCAAAAGTTTCTACTTCGCCAAAACCTATCTGGGCAACTTTGGCAATTGTTCCTTTAACATCTTTTGCAAGTTCGCTTCTTAAGGTGTACAGCTGAAGGCCAACCTTTTTTGGAAGTGATTTGCCGAATGAAAAATCTGGTTTAATAAGCAAGCCTGCGGCTAATAACCCTGCCTGCTGCAAAAAAACACGTCTGCTTGACATTTTAATTTAAGTTTAGTTAATTAATTATTTTAGTTAGAATAACAATCTTACAAAGGGTTTAACAGATCAGGAAATAACCTTTTGTTGTAGTTCTGCTTTTTTATCCCTGAACAGGATTATAAATAAAACCAGAACAATACCTGCAAAACCTGCCGGTATCCACCAGAAGTTATACCACTGATTTAACGTAAGAGATTGAGCTGACCCTAAAAAGCTGTTATATACTTCCCCGGCAATTTGTGCACCTACCAGCATTCCAACTCCGTAAGTTACCAGTATTATCAATCCCTGCGCTTGCCCGCGTATTTCAGGACTTGCTTTTGTATCAACATATATCTGCCCGGTTACAAAGAAGAAATCATAGCAAATGCCATGTAAGGCAATTCCTGTTAAAATCATCCAGCTAACAACATCTGGTGCTCCTAAAGAAAACAGACTGTAGCGAATTACCCAGGCAATCATTCCGAGTGCTAGCATCCATTTGATACCCAGTCGAACAAAGAAAAAGGGCATTAATACCATAAACAGAACCTCCGACATCTGACCAATAGTTTGCGTTGCCGCGATATTTTTAAAACCTGCCCCTTCCAAATAAATCTGGGTAAAATTATAATAGGCTGCCAGTGGAATACAAATTAGAAATGAGCACAACAGAAAAATATAAAACGGATATCCTTTTAACTGTTTAAATGCATCTACACCTATAATACTTTTAAAAGAAACTTTTTTTCCTGCTGCTGGTGGCGGAGTATGAGGCAATGTAAAACTATAAAGACCTAATAATAAACTTGCTGCAGCAGTTAAATATAAAGGCATAGCTGTTTGTTCAGGTCTTAAATTACCTGATACGAAACTACTTAACACAAAACTAATTACAAGACCAGCTACAATCCAGCCTATTGTACCAAATACACGTATCAGCGGAAACTCCTTTTCCTGGTTATCCATATTATGAAAAGCTAATGTATTAGCCAGGCTCATAGTAGGCATATAGCATATATTATACCCTAGCAGAAGCAAAACAAAAAGAATCGGATTTCCGGAGGCAAAAGGAGTTAAAAACATAAAAACCGCACCCAGAATATGCAATACACCCAACACTCTTTCAGTAGCAAAATACCTGTCAGCTATGAGCCCGACAAAAAAGGGCGCAATAATTGCCGCAATAGGATTAACCGTAAATGGCCAGTGCGTTAAACTTTCCATGCCATTTGAAGACATATAAACTGCAATAGTGGTATACCACGCTCCCCAGATAAAAAACTGCAGGAACATCATTGCGGATAATTTAATACGAATTATAGAGTTCATATTCCTAATGCTAAATCAATTTAAAAAGAAAAAGCAATTGTTAGTATTAACAATTGCTTTTTAAATGATTGCTTACCTGTTCAACAATTGCATTTCAGGCCAAATCAGTTTAAGCTACAGAAGCCTGCATCTTCTTCTTACGATTTCTCATAAAAATGAATAAACCACCAAAAGCCACTATAAGAATAATAGGTATGGTTAAAGTAGCTTGAAGAATTTCTGGTCCGGCTAAACTCTTTGCCTGATTTAAAGCTGTTCCCAACGGTGAATCGGGGGCAGCAGCAAGATGCTCTTCCAGGCTTGCTCCGTCCGGCAAATGTTTAACCAGCAGTTCGTCGTAGAAACGGCCCATAAAAAAGGTATAAACCGATACGGCAAACATACCTGCTCCGCCCATCAAATTTAAGCCTAAAGCACCTGACTTCGGAATATTCTCTGCGACAAAGCCGATCATTGTAGGCCAGAAGTAGCAAACTCCCATACCAAAAATTATAGCTGCAAGGAATATCGTATTTCCGGTAACGGTACTTAAAAGATAAATACCTATAGAGGCAAGCGTAGCAGATATAAGAAGTACCCCCGAAGGACTTAAACGATGAACAACAGGTTCAGCAAATCCTCGTCCTATTACCATTACTCCTGTAGTCAGGGTTAAAATTAACAAGGCATTACTTGTAACATTTCGCAATAGCACGTCAATCCATTGTCCGGTAAACAGCTCGGTAATAGCAGTACCGAACATACATATAAACATGAAGATAAATAAAGGAGAAACTACTGCTTTATACATATCAGCTGTAGAATATCCCGATGCTACACGCTCTGTTACAGGGAAATCAAGTTTAGAGAACAGGTACCCGTAAAACAAGGTAGGAATAATCATCATTCCAACCTGAACTTTCCATCCCAGACCGATATTATTGAAAAGCAGAACCAGTAAAGTACCAATCACAATTCCACCCGGAAACCATAAGTGAAAATGGTTCAGTTTTGTAGTCTTATTATCAGTATACAACGATGCAACCAACGGGTTACAAGCTGCTTCAACAGTACCGTTTGCGATACCGATTAATAATGTTGAAAGGAATAAAGTCCAGTATCCCTGAGCAAAGATTGTTAAAAGTATTCCTGCAAGATGAAAGAAAAACGCAAGAACCAGTAAGCGTTTCATACCGATTATATCTACTATAAATCCACCCACAACGATAGCAAGCGGGAAGCCCCAGAAAGCGGTGGCGGTAATAGAACCTAATTCGGAAGCAGTAAGCTGAAAATCAATTCCAAGCTTATTAAGAATCCCTGCACGTATACCAAACGAGAGAGAAGTAACCAAGAGGGCCATACAACTAGCCCAAAAAAGCTTATTTTTTTGGATGGATTGTTGCATCATGTTAATTTGTGGTTTATAAGGTTTAGTTTATTAGAATAAATATAAAATTTATAATCGTTTAATCATTATATTTTTGTACCAAACTTCATTCCCGTGATCCTGTAAAGCGATCTTACCGGAAGTAAAAGTTCCGAAACCGGGCATTTTAGCAAACTTACTTCCGGCAATCATTTTCTTCCAGTTATCGTCCCACATAGTAGTAGAAACTACTTTTGTTCCGTTGAGAAAAAAATCCAATTTGCCATTGTTGCTTACAATTTCAGCATGGTTCCATTCTCCCGCAGGTTTAACTGTTTCTTTACTGGAGGCTATCAGGTCGTATAAATCTCCTGCACGATGCTTGTGTATTTTCGCGTCAGGGTGTCCTTCGTTATCCAATACCTGCATTTCCATTCCTGAATTGTAAGTATTAGGAAATTTGGCAGGATCCTCCTTTACAAAAAAAATAATTCCACTATTTCCACCCGGAGCTATTTTCCAGTCCAGCTTAAGATGGTAGTTGCTGAATTCTTCATTGGTAACAATATCGCCCCCGCCATGTGATCCTTCCTTGTCGGAAACTGTCAGATGCAATGTGCCATCATCTACCTTCCAGCTGTCACTAACCGAATTTTTTCCGTAAGTATGCCAGCCCTTGGTAGTTTTACCATCAAATAAAGCAACCCAGCCCTTTTGAGGAGCCGGGTTATGTTTTGCTGCAGTAGCTGAATCCTGTTGATCATTTTTACCAATTAAAGAAGCCGCTACGATCAAAGCAGATAAAAAGTAAGAAACCATATCGCTTATTTTACAGATAGAACATATTTAACCATTTCGGTTACATCGCCTTCGCTTAAAGAAGGGTGCGGAGACATCGGAACATCGCCCCATACGCCGGCACCACCTTTAATCACCTTCTCTACCAGGTGTTTGATATTTGCGTCGGTAGCTTCGTATTTTTTAGCTACATCCGCATAAGCAGGGCCAACTAATTTTTCGTGTTCTTTATGGCAGCTCAGGCAGTCAGACTTTGCAATAAGTTCTTTTCCTTTTGATACATCTCCAGTCGAAGAAGAAGATTCCGCAGGTGCTGTAGCAGGAGTTTCAGTACCAATATTATTGACACTTGTATCAACTTCAGGATTTCTTGATTCTGCAGTTTGCTCTGACCCTGCTGCGCTATCTGCATCAGCAGTACTTGAATCTGAATTGCTGTTATTTCCACACGCAGCGATTACTGCTGATAAAGCTAAAACTATAAGTGTTTTTTTCATTGTTGTTTTGTAATTATTGTTTTATACCTAAAATTGTTTTATTGAACGATTCATCTATCCCTGAAGCCGCAAAGTCATCAAAAGCCTTTTCTGTTACTCTGATTATATTTTCTTTGATAAACTGAGCACCTTCACGTGCACCATCTTCCGGATGTTTAAGCGCACACTCCCATTCCATCACGGCCCACCCTGGAAAGTCGTAAGCTGTAAGTTTACTGAATACAGCTTTAAAATCAACCTGCCCGTCGCCTAATGAACGGAATCGTCCTGCCCTGTCAACCCAGTTCTGGTACCCCCCGTACACACCTTGTTTTCCGGTTGGATTAAACTCTGCATCTTTAACATGAAACATTTTAATACGCTCATGGTAATAGTCGATGTAAGTCAGATAATCTAAACTTTGCAAAACAAAATGTGAAGGATCATATAATAAACAAGCACGGGCATGATTGTTTACTTTTTCTAAAAACATTTCATAGGAAATTCCGTCATGAAGGTCTTCGCCGGGATGAATCTCATAGCAAAGATCTACTCCAAACTGATCGAATTCATTCAGGATGGGAAGCCAGCGTTTTGCAAGTTCTGTAAAACCGCTTTCAACTAATCCGGCAGGGCGTTGAGGCCAGGGATATACCATGTGCCACATCAGCGCACCGCTAAAAGTTGCATGCGCATTCAGCCCCAGGTTGTTTGAAGCTTTTGCTGCATACCTTAATTGCTGAACCGCCCATTCAGTACGTGCTTTGGGATTATTTTTTACTGAATCAGGCGCAAAAGCGTCAAATAACTGGTCGTAAGCAGGATTAACTGCTACCAATTGTCCCTGAAGGTGTGTCGATAGCTCTGTTATCTGTAACCCACAGCTATTTATAAGTCCTTTGATCTCGTCGGCATAGGTTTTACTTTCTGCCGCTTTTTGCAAATCGAAATATTTCGTATCCCAGGTAGGGATCTGTACTCCCTCGAATCCTAAACTTTTAGCCCATTCACAGATAGACTGAAGACTGTTAAACGGAGCGTTATCACCATAAAATTGGGCCAGGAAAATACCAGGCCCCTTAATTGTTTTCATAGTTCTTTTTAATTAAACCTCAAAAGTAGTCCACTTCTCAGTACTCTGACTGCTTTTAACTACGTTTTCAATGAATGCCATTCCGCGAACACCTTCTTCTACAGACGGAAAATCGGCTGCCTCTTTCGGAGGTTCTGTACCGTCTATACGGGCTGAAAGTGTCAAAGCAAAATTGCGGTACAAATTACCGAAAGCTTCTAAATAACCTTCGGGGTGACCGCCCGGAGTACGGCAATTATGTCTTGCATAGCTTGATAAATGTGCGTATCCTGAACCAGCACGAAGGATTTGAGCAGGTTGATCAAACCATTTTACCAGCAAGGTATTCGGCTCGTGCTGCGCCCATTCCAATCCGCCGTTCTCGCCATACACCCGAATTTTCAGTGCATTTTCTTCACCGGCTGCCACCTGTGAAGCAACCAATACTCCATTTGCTCCATTATCGAAATGTAACAGTACGTTTCCATCATCATCCAATGCCCGGCCTTCTACTACAATATTTAGATCAGCGCAAAGTTTAGTGATATTAGAACCAGTTACATATTCAGCAAGATTTGCAGCATGGGTACCTATATCGCCCATTGCGCCGCTTTTACCAGAACGCTTCGGATCGGTTCTCCAGGCTGCCTGTGCATTTCCTTCCCTTTCAGAAAGACGGCTTAACCATCCCTGTGGATATTCAACAATTACTTTACGAACTTTACCCAGTTTACCGGCAGCTATAAGCTGTTTAGCCTCTTTTACCATAGGATAACCGGTGTAAGTATGGGTTAGTAAAAGTAATAATCCGGTTTCTTCTACTTTCTGTTTTAACTGTTTTGCTTCTTCTAATGAAAGAGTAATTGGTTTTTCTATTACCACATGAAAGCCTTTTTCCAGGGCAAGCATTGCAGGAGCAAAATGGGCAAAATTCGGAGTTACGATTGTAACGAAATCCATTCGCTGATCTGCAGGAAGCTGGCTTTCCTTCTCAATCATTTCTTCAAAGTTCTGGTAAACCCTTTCTTCTGGTAAGAAAAGCATTTTACCACTTTCCTTTGCAATTTCGGGATTGATACTTAAAGCGCCGCAAACTAATTCAACAAGGCCATCCATATTGGCGGCAATGCGATGTATAGCGCCGATGAAGGCATCTTTGCCTCCACCGATCATTCCCATTCGTAATTTTCGGTTCATTGAAATAATATAGGTTAAAGATTGATAAAATATTAAAGTGCCCAGGCTCTGTCACCCTTTTTATAGGGAATACAGCCGTCGTATTTTCCCGGAACAGGTACATAACGCAAGGCTTTGGTTGCTCCTACTTCAGAAGTAAAATAGCCCAGCAGCGTTAATTCTTTCATCATCCGGAAATAATGGTTAGGATCCTCTTCCTTTTTATCTTTCATATATTGCTTCTGCTCATTATCCAGGTCTGTAAGATAAGCTGTACGTTGTTTCGGATCCAATTCCATAAATTTCTTGCTGTACTTCTTCTGGCTTCCTTCATCCAGTTTAGAAACACCTTCCATAAAGACTTTCTGATCTTCAGGAGTATAGCAATCGCGAACCATTACACCCATAAACTCTCCTACCTTGGCTGCTTTAGCACCCGGAGTGGATGTTTCGGGAAGAATAGTTTCAGCAACCTCATTTAAGAAAGATACGTGGTCTGCTTCAAACAGCTGGCTCACGTCGGCTGATTTCTTCGTGTTACAGGCGAGTTCCACGAATAGTTCGGCGCCCAAAACTGTTCCTCCAAGTAACCACGCTACTGTTGATACCGCTTCTCTTCGATTCATTTTATTATTTTATTTTATTGATTGTTATTTCTTTAATTACGCTCCCAGTTTCCAGCCTTTGCGATATTCACGTTTTACAAACTGATTTACCGCATCGAGGTTGGTCACTTTCATATTTTCGTTATCCCATAAAAGTTTTACGTAACGGCCAGGATAATTAAAGCCGTTTCCTGATGATCTTGGCACACGGATGTCATATCCGCGAATAGCTAAATTAGCCATAAGCAAGGTTTCTGTAAGCGGACCGGCAACTTCAAAAGGCGAACTCACCTCTTTTTTACCGTAACCGGCTATTGCTGCTTCTACCCATTGTGCGTAGTGTCCGTCTGCGCCTCCCGGAACGCGTTCAAACTCCTGCTTAACTTTGGTTTCTTTGGTTTTTGAAGTTGGTAACAACTGTGGATTCTCGCTATAAGTTCCACACATCATTTTACCTTTTGTTCCGATTATTAAAACGCCATTTCCCCCGTCACCAAAAGTTTCATTAGCGCCGAGTTCTTCCGGCCTTTCTGGCTGAATACCTCCATCCATCCAATGCAGCGTGATATCGCCCTTTGTTTTGGCTGTTTTAGGAAAAGTAAGAATTGCATGGCTTGACGGCGGACAGCTTTCAGGAAAATATCCTCTCTTAAACTCATCTACATAAACACTGCCCACGCTTGCCTGAACATCTTTAGGAGAAGTTAGGCCCAATACCCTAAAAGGTACTTCAACAAGATGGCAACCCATATCGCCCAAGGCACCGGTTCCGTAATCCCACCAGCCCCGCCAGTTAAATGGTACAAGTTTATCTACATATTCTTTGTAAGGAGCTGTTCCCAGCCAAAGGTCCCAATTTAACTCTTTAGGTATTTCGGATGATTGAGCCGGCCATGGAATTCCCTGAGGCCAAACGGGACGGTCTGTCCAGCAATACACAGTATGCACATCGCCGATAAGGCCGGCATCAAACCATTCGGTCATCAGGCGGGTACCTTCATTCGAAGCTCCCTGATTTCCCATCTGCGTTACTACTTTATGTTTTTTTGCAGCGTTTGTCAGCACTCTTGCTTCATAGATATCATGAGTAAGCGGCTTTTGAACATAAACGTGTTTGCCCCGCTCCATAGCAGCTAATGCAACGATTGCATGATTATGATCTGGTGTTGAAACAGATACTGCATCGAAGTGCTTGGATTCTTTATCAAACATTTCCCGCCAGTCTTTATAATATTTGGCTTTAGGAAATCTTTTTATTGAACTAGCGGCCCTCCGGTCGTCAACATCGCAAAGGAAGGCAATATCCGCTTTTCCGCTTTTATAGAAATTAGCGATATCACTTTCACCTTTCCCACCTACGCCCACTCCGGCTACAATTAAACGGTCGCTTGGGGCAATAAAGCCCTTGCCTCCGAGCACGTGCCGCGGAACGATCATAAAACCGGCTGCAGCAACGGCAGCTGATTTTATAAAATCTCTGCGTGAGGTTTGGAGCGTTGTTTTCGATTTTTGCTGATCTGACATCTTTTTTAATTTAAGTTTATCAATAGATTAGATATTCATTTTTTTAAGCTCTTTAACTGCATGATCTACCGCCCGGGCAGTTAAGGCCATATAAGTAAGAGAAGGATTCTGATTAGCCGCAGAGGTCATACAAGCTCCGTCTGTTACATACACGTTTAAAGCGTCCCATACCTGGTTGTTTCCGTTTAGCACAGAGGTTTTAGGATCTCTTCCCATACGAGCTAATCCCATTTCATGAATACCTCTTCCCATTGTACCATCACCTTCGTAACCCTGTACGTCTTTTACTCCTGCAGCTTCCAGCATTTCAATAGCATCATTTTTCATATCAAGCCGCATTTTACGCTCGTTATCTTTCCACTCTGCATCGATCGCTACTACATTTAATCCCCACTTATCCTTCTTATTTTTATCGATAGTTACTTTATTTTCATGATACGGAAGTATTTCGCCAAAGCCTCCTATACCCATTCTCCATGGACCTGGTTCTGACAACGCATCTTTAAAATCGCCACCTATACTCATTTCAGCTATATCTCTCGACCAGCCTTCCCTGCTTGCTCCACCCTGGTATCCAAATCCACGCAAGTAATCTCTTTTCTCCCCGTTGTAATTACGATAACGCGGTATATAAATACCATTGGCTCTCCGTCCGTAATAATATTTGTCCTCATACCCTTCTACCAAACCGGAAGCACCAACACCTAAGTGATGATCCATCAGGTTGTGGCCAAGCTCTCCGCTGCTGCTTCCCAAACCTTCAGGCCAGATATCGGTAGCAGAATTCATCAATATCCACGCGGTATTAATGGTTGACGCGTTTACAAAAATAATTTTAGCCTTATACTCATAAGTCTGATTTGTTTGAGCATCCAGCACTTCCACTCCTGTTGCTTTCTTAGTGTCTTTATCGTACAATATTTTAGTAACAATAGACCAGGGGCGGAGTGTAAGGTTACCTGTTTTCATTGCAGCCGGCAAAGTAGAAGACTGTGTACTGAAATAGGCTCCAAAAGGACATCCCAGCCAGCATTTATTACGATACTGACAATTAGTTCTTCCTGGTAAAGGTTCTGTTATATTTGCTGTACGGCCAATTATCACGTGACGGTTTCCTTTATAATGCTGCTTAAGCCTTGCCGCTACATCCTTCTCCACGCAATTCATTTCCATAGGAGGCATAAACTCTCCATCGGGTAGATAAGGTATATTGTCTTTCGATCCGCTAATGCCGGCAAAACGTTCTGCATAACTGTACCAGGGAGCAATATCTTTATACCGAATGGGCCAGTCTACCGCTATGCCATCCTTGGCATTGGCTTCAAAATCAAAATCACTCCAGCGGTAACTCTGACGTCCCCACATCAACGAACGGCCTCCTACATGGTAGCCACGAAACCAGTCAAATCGTTTTATTTCTGTATATGGACTATCTTTATCACTTGCCCAATAATCGAGGTTTGTTTCGTTCAAGGGATAATCCCGCTTTAAAACAGGATAATCTTTTATCATCTGTTGCGTTCTTCCGCCACGGTGAGGGAACTCCCAGGGGCCTTTATTCGCATTTACATAATCCTTTACGTGTTCAATGTTTCTGCCTCTTTCAAGCATAAGGGTTTTTAGTCCCTTTTCGGTCAATTCTTTTGCAGCCCATCCTCCAGATATCCCTGAACCAATGACGATTGCATCGTAAACATTATTAGCCATATTAAATCTTTATACTATTTAGGTTAATCGGTACGCTAAAATTAGTTATTCCTTGCTTTAAACAAAGCCTCTTTTTAATTACACAGAGGTTATTTACTATTTGTAAACGGATTTTTACAGTGGGGCAATATACAAGGCTTAAGTAAAAATACCAATGCTAATTTACATTTAATTAACACTATTAAACAAATCTGCTTACTGATATTATGAGAGATATAAAGATTTACAGATGCGGAGGAGGAACAAAATGAACATAGGAAAATTGAAATACTTATTATCCTTTATTCTATAAGGATATCATTCTCTGATAAACAATACTTCTCTTTCAGTTCCTGGATCATTTTCTTTATCCGGTCGTTGTGGTCAACAGTATTACGAACTGTTAGTTGTTGTATGAGCTGGCTGTTATTTCTGTCTTTAAAAATATAGGTTGTATAAATATTTTGTTCCATACCAAGCACAACAAGCAAGTGTCAAAACTGTTTTTTACCTGCAAAAGGTTGTTATTAATACGATTTGCCTGTTGCATCTTTAAAGAAACTATCCAGCGGGTTCGTGTATAAGACCTTGTTTCCGAACTTCAGCCTGCATTCTCGCCGTCAGGTCTCTTTTCATACTGTGAGTTATACCGTACCATGTCAGTGTGATATCTTTTAAAAAGCGTAATGAGTTCTCCCTCAAAAGATTTTACTATGTATTGAAGGCCTAAATCTTAAATCTTTTCCATAATAAAAGCAGATATAACACTATATGTATAATATAGAAAAACCAAATATAAACTCTATTTATCTAAGAGATGCAGATTAAGCTGGGGAATAAAAGTTAAAACAATAGCTAATTAAAGCTGTTAATTGCACACATCTTTTAACCTATGTTTAATTTTCATTCTAAAGCTACTACCGATAGAAGGTGCTTTACAGTATTTCTGGCAAAAGGCGTTGACTGGCAGGGCTATCTGGTATTTGATATCCACCAAAACGGGAAACATCTGGATTATATAGTTAAAAGCCTGAAAACAGGCAAATTCCACCTTACCTATAATACGGCACTATCTTCCGAAGCAATGGAAGTTATTTGTCAGTTTATAAATGATAAATTAGACAGAAAAAAATCACCCTCAATCAATATCTGAAACACACCGCTGCAGCTCGTTTTAAAAGCCTTAATTTTCTATATTTGATAAAATGAAAGCTGTTATTACCATTGAATATTGCCCTAAATGCGGCTGGATGTTACGAGCGGCGTATATGGCGCAGGAGCTTCTCACAACCTTTACAGACGATATTGAAGGAGTCCTGCTAAAACCGAGCGACACAAGCGGCACTTACACCATAACACTAAAAGGAGAGCTGATTTTTGACCGGAGAAAGGAAAATCGTTTTCCGGAGATCAAAGAGCTTAAACAATTAGTGAGAGACCGCGTGAATCCGGAGAAAACCCTGGGCCATTCAGATAAGAAGTAAAATCATTACTAAATGCCTTAATTTAAATACAAACGCTTTCTTTTTTATACACCCGCTGTGGAGTTTTTTCTACGATTGAAATCCCCATCTCCCCTATCTTCCCCAATTAAATATAAATATTTCATTAAAAAACGCTTTCTATAAATAATGGAATGCATATTTAAATAGAAAACTGATTCTGGCACTGCTATTGCAATAAACCAAATGCGGAAATTTGTTTTAATCATCAAGGCCTGTTGTTGCGGAACAACAGGCCTTATTTTTTACCCTCCAATCTTATAAATTTTAATAACGTATTTTATACAATTATTCTTTTGATAAGAATCTAAATATCTTTATTATTACCCTCCATTATAAATCACCAGTACTTTAATTTACTAACCAATAACCGTATGCAAAGAAATTATAGTTACTTAAAGGCGCACCTGCTTCCTGGTCTGGCCGCCCTCCTCATCTCATCATCCGTTAATTACTCCTGCAATTCAGGTAAACAGGAAACTACAGGTGCAGACAGCACAAAATTGGATTCAACACAACGATTACCTGAGAATGCATTGAAAGGGCTGGAAGTAGCTGAAGGACTTGAAGTACGTACTTTTGCGACTGAACCCATGCTTAAAAATCCCACGAATATCGATGTGGACGAAAAAGGACGTGTTTGGGTAACCGAAGCCTACAACTACAGGCCGGAAATCAATGGTAATCCAACAAACCCAAAGGGAGATCGCATAATAATTCTAGAAGATGCCAATGGCGATGGGAAGGCCGAAACAAGCAAGGTATTTTATCAGGGTCCGGAAATAAACGCTCCTTTGGGTGTGGCTGTTTTAGGAAAACGGGTTTTGATATCACAAAGTCCGTATGTATGGGCTTTTTATGATGATAACGGCGATGATAAAGCTGACCGTAAAGAAATAATCTTCCAGGGTATTAAAGGAGAGCAGCACGATCATGGCATGCACACGTTTACTTTCGGTCCTGACGGAAAATTATATTTTAATTTCGGTAACGCCGGAGAAACGCTAAGAGATAAAAATAATAAGGTTGTTCTAGATCAGGATGGAGATCCCATTGATCAGAAAAAGTACAGGCAGGGAATGGTTTTTCGTTGCGATCCGGACGGAACAAATGTAGAGTGCCTGGGACAAAATTTCCGTAATAATTATGAAGTTGCTGTAGACAGCTACGGAACAATGTGGCAGAGCGATAACGATGATGATGGGAACAGGGGGGTTAGGATTAACTACGTAATGGAGTACGGAAATTACGGCTATACCGATGAAATGACGGGTGCAGGATGGCAAGCTAACCGTACGAATATGGAAGATTCTATTCCATTGCAGCACTGGCATCTGAACGATCCCGGCGTAATTCCGAATCTTTTACAGACAGGAGCAGGATCGCCTACCGGGATGGTAATTTATGAAGGAAATTTACTTCCGAAAGAATTTCAGGGGCAGATGATACATACCGATGCAGGCCCCAATGTAGTGCGGTCATATCCGGTAGAAAAAAATGGTGCAGGTTACTCGGCTAAAATTGTAAACATATTAAAAGGAGAAAAGGATCAATGGTTCAGGCCTGCAGACGTATGTGTAGCTCCTGACGGCTCGCTGATTGTAGCCGACTGGTACGACCCGGGAGTTGGAGGGCATCAGGCAGGCGACCAACAGCGGGGACGGATCTACCGGGTAGCACCGGCAGACGCAGCATACAAAATGCCTCAGTATGATTATTCTAAACCTGCAGAAGCGGTAAAAGCACTGCAAAATCCCAATCTTGCTGTCCGCCATCATGCATGGAACGTTTTACAGCAAATGAATAAACAGGCCATTCCGGAGCTTGAAAAACTGTGGCAATCTTCTTCAAACCCACGAATGCGGGCAAGAGCTTTCTGGGCACTGGTTAAAATACCGGGAAATAATGCTGCAGCATACATTCAGCAAGCCGTAAAAGATGCTAACCCGGATCTCCGGATAACCGGTTTACGCGCTGCCAGAGAACTGAAATCGAATGTGATTGGTATTGTTCAGCAACTGATAAACGATAAAGATCCGCAGGTACGAAGAGAATGTGCCATCGCATTAAGGCATAACAACTCACCGGAAGCAGCAGAGCTGTGGGCAACCCTGGCAAACAAGCACGATGGCAAAGACCGCTGGTACCTGGAAGCACTGGGAATAGGAGCAGACAAGCAGTGGGACAAATTCTTTGCTGCCTATGCTAAAAAGAACAATAATGATTTTCAGAGCTCTGCACAAAAAGACATTGTATGGAGAGCCCGGACCGAACTTGCGGTTCCATATCTTGCACAATTAGCAGGTAATCAAACGGCAGATTTAAAATCGCGGCTGCGGTATTTCAGGGCTTTTGATTTCAATACCGGTCCTGCAAAATCAAAATACCTGCTTGCTATGCTGGAAAACAATGCCAGCAATAATGTTGAATTTAATAAGCTGGTCTTAAGACACCTTGATCCTAAAACAGTAGCAAGCTCACCCGCGGCTCAAAAGGCTATGAAAGCTACCCTTAAATCAATCCAGGGTTCACCGGAATACATTGAACTGGTTTCAAAATATGAAATAAAAACAGAGAAACCCGCTCTTTTAGAGCTGGCAATTTCAAAGCACGATGATAATGTGGGCCGTGATGCAGCGGGTTTATTATTAAAATTAGGAGGAGAGAATCTTGCACAAAGTATAATAAAAGGCAAAGACCTTGAAAGAAGCACCAATCTATTAAAAGCGATGGCTGGAGTAGGCAGCGAAGAATCTATTAACCTTCTTCAAAATGTCGCACTTTCAAATTCTTATCCTGTTTCGCTGCGAAATCTTTCTGCAGAGATGATCGGGAAAAGCTGGGCAGGTGAAGAAAGAGTTCTTACACTTTTAAAAAATAAAAAAGTTCCTGCCTCGCTTATTCCTCCGGTAGTTGCAGGAGTTTCGGGTGCATGGCGTAAATCTGTACGCGATGAAGCAGCAAGTTATCTTCCGAATTCTAAACAAGCTTCAGCAAATAGAAAAGCTCCGACGATGAAAGAACTGGCAGCATTAAAAGCAAATGCAGCAAACGGACAGGCGGTATTTAAAAAAGCGTGCTCTGTATGCCATCAGGTAGCGGGGCAAGGAAACGATTTTGGTCCCAAGCTGACTGAAATAGGCTCCAAACTACCGAAGGAAGGTTTGCTGGAAGCAATTGTCCACCCGTCTTCAGGAATCAGTTTCGGGTACGAAGGATGGCAGATAAATATGAAAGACGGGTCGGCTCAAACCGGAATTATTGCCAGCAAAACAGAAACAGACATTGACCTGAAATTTCCGGGTGGAGCAAAACAGCATTTAAAAACTGCCGATGTAAAATCCATGAAAGAACTGAAAGAATCGATGATGCCTGACGGACTTGATCAAACGATGAGCAAACAGGAATTAGCAGACTTGTTAGCCTATCTTTCATCTCTGAAAAAGAAATAAGACTAAAAACTATAAAAGCCGGCAAGCCGGCTTTTATAGTTTTATTAATCAATTTAACTAAATCTAAGTAATTCTATCCAAACTGTATTATTCAATCCTCAATCTCTATATTGGTAACATGCTTTGATTGTAAGACAAACGATTTTGATATTTTTTCCTTTCCAGCGCTTATTGTAAATTCATATTTTCCAGGCTCTAAAGCTGAAACATCAAACGATTGAATAATTGGCTTTTCCAAATACACATTGTTCTTATAAATCACATTACCTTTTGAATCTTCAAGGGAAATCCATACCCGCATATTCTGTTTCTCAACCACCAGACGTACTTTGCTTTGTCCTTCAGCAAACAATTTAGATTCAATTGCAGATTTTTTTGATTTGCCTAAATCGGGTGTGGCAAATGATGATGTACTTACTATAAGTCCAAGCATCAGAATGATTATTTTTTTCATGAGTTTAAAATTTCAAACTCCAATACCATTCAGATGCCAAAGTTAACTATCAGTAAAACAGAGATTTATAAAACAAATTTTAAAAATAACTATCCGAATTCGAACAGTGCGTTCATTTACGGATAATTGTTCGGTTAAATAATTATCCTTTTTTTGAGTCGGCGGACTGTCTTACTTTCATATTTTCGGGATCCCAGTAAACGATCTTCTTTTGAAAATAACTATCGTTGCAGGCGAGGCAAGGCGCAGCTGCTCTGAATCCAAAAACGGGATCTTCTACCACCGGCTTATTGTCGCGTATTGCATCAAAAAAATTAATGTGATGATCAAGGTGTTCATTATATCCTTCTGGTACTTTAAAACTGACATCCAGTTTTTGAGGTGCTTTTCTGTCATCCTTGCTGTACTGTTGGTTATACTGCTGGAGGATGCTTTCCTGCATCGCTTTCGGATAGGTTTGAAGCGCATCCCACCCCCCAATTCCGGGAGCTTTCGGCATCAAACTATGTTGAACGGTAAAACTATCGCCCCGCATATCCATTACACCTTCTTCACCGACCATTTTAACGGAACTCGTATCCCCCTGGCCGCTTATAAAATTCACACGAAGCATTACCTGGAAAGCTGCGTGCTCTGGTGTTTCAGGATATTCCATAATGGCTGTCATCACATCCGGAACATCGCGTCCATCTTTCCAATGCGACAACTGGCCTGAAGAAAATATTTTATTCGGTCCTTTCGCTCCTGTTATAACATGGATACCAGAAACCAGGTGTACAAACAAATCACCGGCTACTCCGGTTCCAAAATCACGGTAGTTTCTCCACCAGAAAAATTTCTTTTTATCAAAAGGCTGTTTTGGCGCTCCTGCAATATACCGGTCCCAATCTACTGTTTCGGGTGACGCATCGGTAGGCATGGTATATTCCCATGCGCCGAGGGCACTTTGCCTGTCAAATGAAGCTTCAATCATATTCAACTTGCCAATCTCTCCTGCTTTATACAATTCCGCCGCTTTAGCAGTAAGAATGCTGCTCACCCGCTGACTTCCTATCTGCATTACCTTCTTGCTTGACTTATACGCCGCTATTAGCGGCAAACCTTCGCTGATGCGATGAACCATCGGTTTTTCGCCATATACAGCTTTTCCTTTACGAAGCGCTTCTGTAGCAATTCTTGCATGCCAGTTATCTGAGGTAGAAATGATAACGGCATCTACATCCTGCAGTTCCAGGATTTCGCGGTAATCACGGGTAGTAAAAATATTGTTTCCAAACAGTTCTTTCAGATGCTCAAGCCTGCCGGTATAAAGGTCGCAGCCTGCAACCAGTTCAACACCTGGAACCTGTAATGCAGTTTGAATATTATTATAGCCCATAATACCCAAACCAATAGCGGCTATGCGTATTTTGTCATTGGCCGAAATCTTCTTGCTGTAGCGTAATATCCGTTGCTCTGTTCTTTCAGCAGCTACAAGTTTAGTAACAGGATCTGCGGCCAGAATTACTGTGGAACCGGCAAGAAACTGCAAAAACTTTCTTCGTGAGGGATTATTCTTATCAGGCATTGTTTTAAAATATATAGTTACTAATTGGTATCTGTCTGCTGTTGCAGGTCGTGGTTAAAAAGGAACAGCGGGCAAAGCTAAAATTATATACTTTTTACCTTGTTATAAAATATAGCACAGGCAATGAATGTAACTTTTTAGTTCCTGCTTAATCCGAAATTTCAACAAAAACAAAAAAGGAGCCTACTTTCGGCTCCTTTTTAAGCAAACTTACCAACCCTACTACACTGATTTTTATTAAAATTTAATATACAATTAAAGTTATCAGGATCATGGACAGGTGCAACGCTACACATAAACAGGAAGTAAATACGTTCGCCCGAATACCCATGCTGCCCATGTTGGTTATAATGGACGCAAAAAATGAAACCAAACTTATTGCGAGAAATGGAACTACAGGACCACCGAAGGAATATACAAGTAAAAATGTTACCGGTAGAAAAAAGCCTCCGATTATAATTAATGAGCTTATCCACCAGGCCATTGTCCAATTTTCCTGACTATCTGCAAAAGCGTTAAACCGTTTTACAAGATTAAGATTTATTGTAGTATCCACCGAAGGAACTACGGTTGAAGAATGAATTTTATGAGTTGCCATGTCGATTATTTTAACACTACAAAATTGCAGTGATTATACCGCCCAGGAAATGAGGCAAATCACAGTTTTAAGAGACTGTTATCAGAAAACCCAGCCTATTAATAAATCTATGCTGCAGGAATTTCACGGTTATACTTATTCCGGTATTCAACAGGGGATAATCCGGTGATCCGTTTAAAGGTAGTGCGAAATGCCTTTGTATCTGTATAGCCTACATTGTACATAACTTCGTTTACATTTTCACGTGAAGTTTCCAGGCTCATTTTAGCCGCTTCTATCTTAACCCGTTGTATATATTCAACTACAGTATTCGAAGTAGCTTTTTTAAACCTGCGTTCAAAGTTTCTGCGACTCAGAGCCAGCATGGAGGTCAGCTGATCTACTGTAATTTTATCCCTATAATTATTCTCAATAAAGTTCTGCGCTTTTTTTACCTGTTCATCCTCGTGTGTTTTTTGCCCCTGGAAAATAACAAATGGCGATTGACTGCGGCGTTCAATATCTATCTGGAAAGCCTTTGACATGAAAACAGCAATATCGCGGCCTACATATTTTTCAATCAGGTATAAAATAAGGTTTAAGTATGAGAACGCACCTCCACTGGAGTAGATTCCGTTCTCATCGGTAATGATTTTATCTTCCACTAACTGCACATCCGGAAACATCCTTCTGAAATCGCCGGCGGCCATCCAGTGGGTAGCACATTTTCGCCCGGTTAGTAAACCGGTAGATGCCAGCAAAAAAGCGCCGACACAAAGACTGGCTACTTCTGCTCCTGCTTTATATTGTTTTATTATCCAGGGGATAAAATCGCGGTTGTTTTCCAGGTTCTGAAGCATATCTCCGTCCAGGGCCGGAATAATGATAAGATCTGTTTTTGCAATATCCTGCATTAAAACATCTGAATAAACAGTATATATTCCACCAGCTGCCGTTACTTCTTTTGAAAGGCTTATCAGCTGAATCTTAAACAAAGCAGGCCTTCCAATGCTTTTAAGAAATTTATTTACTTCTGTAAATACCTGACGCGGGCCTTCAATGCTGCCTAAGATAGCGCCTTTAGGAACGAGGATAGAGATGTGTTTCATACTTCAAATCTATTAAGAAGATATGTCGCAATCAACCCCATTCTTTGCCGTATTTACACCTTATTATGCACAGGTAAAGACAGTAGGTTTGTATAAATCATTTTGATATTTTTAATATGGTAGAAGTTTTTATAACCAATGTTCGGAAAGCTTCCCATGCAAAAGCACTGGAGGCTTTACTCCTGCAACACTTTCCGGAAAGCAGCATCAATTTCGACCTGGATGATTGCGACAAAATATTACGCATTGAAGGAGGAAATTTCCTGACTGAAAAAGTAGAGGTACTGGTAAAGGAAAGTGGATTTATGTGTGAAGTACTTGAATAAATTTGAATTATACATTCTAAAAATAACAACAATGACAACTATCAATCCGTATGTAAATTTTCCGGGTAATACCGAAAAAGCATTCAACTTTTACAAATCAGTATTTGGAGGGGAATTTCTGGCTGTAATACGTTTTAAAGACACACCCGAAGCTGCCCGGGTACCTGAAGATGAAAAGAACAAAATTATGCACATCGCCTTGCCCATTGGCAATAACATCCTGATGGCTACAGATGCACTGGAATCTATGGGCCATACTATAAATTCCGGGAATAATTATCATATTTCCATCAGTCCGGAAAGTAAAGAAGAAGCGATACGACTATTCAATGAGCTGTCGGAAGGTGGCATTGTGCACGTACCCATTGAGAAAATGTTCTGGGGATACTTTGGTATGTTTACAGATAAGTTTGGGATTCAATGGATGGTAAATTACGATGAGAAAGCAAACTAACATTTGACAATTGACCGATCTTAATTGAGAAAAAGATAGAAATCTTTCTGCTATTTTCGCGAAAATTTAAACTTTTCGTGTACAATGAAAACCAAATTACTTACCTGTCAATCGTTAAATACAGAGATTGCCACACTTCTGCTCCGATTAATTTTCGGAGGCTTATTCGTTTATCATGGATACACCAAATTGATTGCGTTTGATCAGATTCTTGGTATGTTTCCTGATCTTATCGGCATCGGAGCAAAAACGTCTTTTATACTGGTGATTTTTGCTGAATTGGTCTGTGGGTTTCTGGTAACAATCGGCTTTTTAACACGGCTTGCTGTAATTCCTATTTTTATTACCATGGCAGTAGCGTTTTTGATGGCGCATACAAAAGATGCTTTTATGATGAAGGAACTTCCTTTCGTGTTTTTACTCCTGTCTGTTGTGATTTTTATAGCCGGAAGCGGTAACTTTTCGATTGATAAACTGATACTGAAAAAATAGAAATTTCAATAAGGTCAGTAATCTAATTTCTGCCTTTATAACTAAAAATCAAGCTCAAGAAGCACAGGGCAATGGTCTGAATGTTTTGCTTCGCATAAAATAGCTGCCCTTTTCAGATGCTTTTCCATTTCGGCTGTTACCATATTGTAATCAATACGCCAGCCAAGGTTCTTTGCTCTTGCTCCTGCCCTGAAGCTCCACCATGTATAATTATGAGGCTCAGAGTTGAAATAGCGGAAAGAATCAATAAATCCCGAATTGATGTAATTTTCCAACCATTCTCTTTCTTCCGGCAGGAAACCGGAAGAATTTGCGTTTGATTTAGGATTATGAATGTCGATGGGGCGGTGACAAATATTGTAATCTCCGGAAACTACCAGTTTGGGGCACTCCCACCTTAACTTATCAATGTATTCCTGGAAATGATCCAGGTAGCGCATTTTAAACTCCTGACGGATATCGCCGCTGGAGCCTGACGGGAAATAAGTACTCATTACAGAAAACTCTTCGAAATCTGCCCGTAGAATCCGCCCTTCACAATCATACTCATTAAACCCGCATTTATATTCCACGTGTTTTGGTGTATGTTTAGTAAAAATTGCGGTACCGCTGTATCCCTTTTTCTGCGCAGGATTCCAGTAATGCTGGTAGCCGAGTTGCTCTAACAAATAAAGGTCTGTTAACTGATCGGGCGATGCTTTTATTTCCTGAAGACAAACAATATCGGCATTGGTAGCCTGAAGCCATGAAAGCCAGTTTTTGCTAAAAGCTGAACGAATCCCGTTAACATTGTACGTTATAATCTTCATTGCTTAGGCGACATGATTAATTTTTGCCGGAAAACTGCTTTAATGAGTTCCTTTTCAAGCTTACGTGCTTCCCGCTTTTTCAAAACACTTACTTCCATTTTTATATCTTCCAAAGGGCGATCAGCGGTGTTTGTTGGTACTGCAGCAATGGAATCGATCATATTAATACCTTTTACTGTTTCACCAAAAACGGTATAGTTCTGATCAAGATGAGGAGTTCCGCCCACTTTCTTGTAAACTTCTCTTTGCCATACAGGAATCTTACGACCCTGCAGCCGCAACCGCTCTACCTTATCCAATTCTTCATCGGTAAATTTCTTGCCCTGAACCAGGTAAAACTGGCTTGCGCTTGACGCTTTTTCAGGATTATTATCCCGGGCTGCTGCCAACACTCCCTTTTTATGGAAAAGGCTATCGCGAAATTCAGCATCTACTTTGTAACCGAGGTCGCCTTCGCCCAAAACCTGATCTGGGCCGGCATTTTTTGAAGCAGGATCTCCGCCCTGTATCATAAAGCCATTTATAACGCGATGGAACAAGGTTCCGTTAAAAAAGCCTTCCTTTGCTAATTTTATAAAGTTATCCCGGTGTTTGGGCGTTTCATTGTATAAACGTACAATACATTCCCCTTTGGATGTTTTAATGCGTACGTACGTGTTTTTAGGTTTCTTTGCAAAAGCACTTACAGAAACAAGGATTAATACAAAACTGAGTAGCTTCTTCATCTGATAAATAGAAATTTGTTTAGGTATTTGACTGAAGGGATATTAAATGGATTAATTTTCTTCAAAGTAAGTAACTATAAGCGACTTCATCAGCATTTCCTGCTCCAGTAATGTATAATTCGGAATAGGTTTCACCCGTTTCCAGTGCGGCCAGCCATCCTGATCAGACCCTTCGAGTTCATAAAAACCAAGCTCACCTAAAAGCCGGCAAGTTGCAATGTGCATCAACTCTTCTTTTTGGCGTTTGCTGAACTTTCTTGGCCCTTTACCTAATTCCTGCACTCCAATTAAAAAAAGCATCACTTTTATATCAGGAGTATCGGTATCAAAATCAGTTGCTATTCGGCTTTGCAGCGCTTTCCACTTTGAATTTATTTCAGCAGGAGTCATGCACAAAGATAACTAATGCTTAAAACATTGAAACCGGAAAACAAAACAACCGTGCCGTAGTATCATTGTTACGTAGATAAAGCATACTTAATAAGAATAAACTATCCTTTTATTTAGCTTTGCACCTCTTATGAAAGCAATTAAAAAATATTCAAGAAGTATTTTTTCGCTGCTGCTGCTGATTTGTTTTTCGGCAGGTGTAATACCTTTAGATTTCTACCACAACCATACTTTTCAACCTGTAAGCTGCCAGGACACGTTAAAAACGGGAACCTGCAAGCACAAATTACATCTTACTGAAAAAGCTTCTTCCTGCTGGGTTTGTGCCGTTCATTTTGATAAAACTTTTGTTAATGCCTCTTTCAAGCATTCAGCTCAACTTCACACCGTTGTATCGCATTATATTCAAAAAGAGGTTTCAAATCATTTTATTGAATTAATTTTCAGTTCATTAAGAGGGCCTCCCTTAACCTGATCCCTGTTATATTTTTACTAAGGGCATTTCCTGCCCGTTTATTAATTCAATAAATTTTTTTTAAACATGAAATTCAGCAGAATATTCCTATTCAGTATATTTTTATTTTTTTGGCTTCCGTCTTATTCCTCGGTTTTTGTAGTAAAAGGACGTGTGATTGATGCAAGCACGAAAGAGCCGCTTCCCGGCGCAACAATTTCTTTTCCCGATCTGCGCATATCGGTAGTAACTGATGCAAATGGTCAGTTTTCTTTCACAGACCTTCCTGTTAAAGGCAGGTTCCTGCTTGAAGCAAAATACATTGGCTATGCAACCTTTACACAGGTAATTGACCTCTCTTCAACTGTTCCGCTGGAAATACAGCTAAAGGCAAGCGTAATTGAAGCGCATGAAGTTGTAGTAACAGGCACCGCCTTAACATCCGAGAACCGGAAGAACAGTACCAATGTTACTTCTGTAAGTAAGGCAGAACTCTTAAACCGACCTTCGACAAACCTGGTTGATGCTATTTCGAGAACTGCAGGAGTTTCGCAGGTAACAACGGGAGCGGCAGTTTCAAAGCCTGTAATACGCGGATTAAGTTATAACCGGGTGGTAACTCTGGTTGACGGAGCGAAGCAGGAAGGTCAGCAATGGGGCGATGAACATGGTATTGAAGTTGACCAGTACAATACCGGGCGAGTAGAAGTGCTACGCGGAGCTGCCAGTTTGCTATACGGATCGGATGCACTTGGGGGAGTTATTAATATTCTGGATCCGCTTCCGCCTTCGTTAGGCCAGGTAAAAGGTGAAATAATTACAAACTACGCCACTAATAACGGACAGAGCGGCAACTCGTTAATGATAGAAGGAAACCAGAACGGTTTTGTATGGCGGGGACGCGGGTCTTATAAAAATGCATTTTCTTATAATACTCCCGATGGCAGAATTCCGAATACGGGTTATACTGAAACAGACCTTAGCGGACAGATAGGCTTTAATAAAAGCTGGGGCTATACCAATCTCACCTTGTCAAGTTTTAAAAACAAGCTGGGGCTGCCTGAAGTAGAACGAAATGAAGACGGACAGTTTACAGACGAAGAAGGCATTGTCTTTACGCCATCGCAGTTAAAAAGCCGCGACCTTTTTCTCCCTTTTCAGGATGTAAGGCATTATAAAGCGGCATTAAACAGCAATATTTTATTTGGCCACGGACATCTTCGCTCTACCTTTGCTTACCAGGATAATCAACGCCGGGAACTAGAAGAGAGCCGCACCGATCCATCACTCTTCTTTAATTTAAAAACCTTTAGCTACGACCTTAAATATTATTTTTCAACTCTCAAAGGCTGGGAACCTGTTTTCGGAATAGCTGGTTCTTTTCAGGATAATAAAAATAAAGCGGAAGAAAAACTGATTCCCGATTATAATTCAAATGATTTTGGCGCATTCGCCTTTCTTAAGAAAACCTGGAAAAATACCACGTTGAATTATGGGTTACGATTTGATTACCGGCACATAGAGGGCAAACAGATGGAAGAAGATGGTGAACCAAAGTTTACAACATTCTCAAATAACTTTTCAAACCTAAGCGGCGCCATTGGCTTTACTCAGGAATTTACTGATCAGTTGAGTTTAAAAGCGAACCTGGGTAGTGCTTTCCGTTCACCCAATATTGCAGAGCTCAGTGCAGAAGGCGTACACGAGGGAACTTTCAGGTATGAAATCGGGAACGCTTCGCTGAGACCTGAAAAAAGCTATTATGCAGATCTTTCCCTTGAATATGATACCGATAAACTTCATGCGGCTATCAGCACATTCAATAATTACATTGATAACTATATCTATTATCGTCAAAATAATGCTGAACTTATAAACATAGATGGGCAAGAATACCCTGTTTTCAGATACGTACAGGACAATGCCAACTTGTACGGAGCAGAAGCCGGCCTTACCCTTCACCCTGTTGACCTGATCCATTTCGACAACAGTTTTTCCTTTACACATGCCGAAAACAGGGCAACTAATGTTCCCCTGCCTTTTATTCCGGCAGCGCGGTTGAGAAATGAATTACGATTTGAGCCGAAGTTTACTTCTCAAGCTTTAAAAAACCCATATTTATCAATTGAGCTTGATAATGTTTTTAAACAAACCAGGATTGATATTTTTGAAACTCCCACTTCGGCTTATACATTGGTAAATCTGGGATTAGGGACAACGTTTATGTTTGGCAAACAAAGTGTTCGAGCCAATATTTCTGCTAATAACCTGTTTAATAAAGCGTATGTGGAACATTTGAGCCGGTTGAAATATGAAGATATTTTTAACCAGGGAAGAAACATTTCTTTTGGACTATATATTCCATTTACTGTTAAACAGTAATATGAATCAGGACTGATCGGGAAGTGCAAATTGGTGCAAAAGGTTCGAAACCGGACCTTTTTGCGCCAATTTTAACAAGAAGATAAGTTATAAATGACTGTTTTTTTTAAACGATTTATAAAGCTGATATTCGGCCTGTTTTTATACGGCCTTGGCATTGTAATTACCATGAAAGCAAACCTGGGATTTGCTCCCTGGGAAGTTTTTCATTGGGGCCTTGGAAATACTATAGGTATAAGTGTTGGCACTGCAACCATACTGACCGGTTTGTTTATAGGTATTCTTGCAGCTCTTTTGGGTGAAAAGCTGGGATTGGGTACACTTTTAAACATGATACTGATAGGCATTTTTATGGATTTGTTGCTGGCACTTAATATAATCCCTCAAACAAAAGGATTGATAACGGGTGCTGCAGTAATGATAACAGGTTTGTTTACTATTGCGTTTGGTTCGTATTTCTATATCAATTCTGCCTTCGGCGCCGGCCCGCGAGACAGCCTGATGGTTGCCATGAAACGCAAAACAAAATTACCTATCGGGATTTGTCGTGGCATTCTTGAAGTTACCGTTGTTTTTACCGGTTTCATATTAGGCGGCCCTGTTGGCATCGGAACCATTCTTGCCGCTTTTGGTATTGGTTTTTGCATACAGATTGTATTCTCTTTAATGAAGTTTGAAGCAACTGCAGTAAAGCACGACACCATTAACCTGAAACAGCTTTTTAACGTCAGGTATTTCAAAAATAATTAGCGAAAAATGCGTGCCGCTGCCAGATTTCAACATGGGGTTAATTATTCAGCCAGTTCCAGTAAATAGAATGGCTTCTGGTTCACAAAGACTCTTAATAGAATATAGACCGGCTCCTTATTTTATTTTTAAACAAGCTTTACTATCTTGATTAAGATATGAAAAAGATATTTTTTTTAAGCCTTTTGTTTTTAGCTGCTTTTACTTCCAAAGCTCAGGAAAGGACAGATCAAAAGCTAACAGCGAAACTCAGGCAGTTAACAAAAGGATTCAATGGAGATGTTGGAATCTATGTAAAAAATCTAAAAACGGGTTTCTCTGCATCGCTGAATGCAGACAGCATTTTTCCTACGGCAAGCATGATCAAAATCCCTATTATGGTTGCAATAACCGAAAAAGTTGAAAAGGGAGAATTAAATTACCACCAGCTTCTTACCTATTCAGACAGCTTGCTGTATCCCGGCGAAGATATTCTCGGATCTTTTAAAGATGGCGAAAAAATAAAGCTCAGTAAGGTTCAGATGCTAAGCATAACTACCAGCGATAATACCGCAAGTATCTGGCTGCAGAAGATTGCCGGCGGCGAAAACATTAACAACTGGCTTGAGAAGAACGGTTTTGAACACACACGCATCAATTCACGGGTACCGGGGCGGGAACCCGACAGGGAAAAATATGGCTGGGGGCAAACGACTCCGAAAGAAATGGCAACTTTACTGACAATGATCCGACAGGGAAAAGCAATAAATGCTGCCGCCAGCGAACGGATGTATCGGAATCTTATCCGAATTTACTGGGATGAAGAGGCCTTATCTCAAATACCACCTTATGTACAGGTTGCTTCTAAACAGGGCGCATTAGATCAATCGCGGTCGGAAGTAGTGCTGGTAAATGCGCCGCACGGCGATTATGTTTTTTGTATCGATATTAAAAATATGAAAGACACCAGCTGGACACCTGACAATGAAGGCTGGACCCTGATACGGAACCTCTCCCGGCTGCTTTGGAACTATTACGAACCGAATTACGGCTGGAAACCCGCCGAAGGCATTGAAAAGTACAGGAAATAAACAAGGTGTTTTTGATTTTCGAAAACCATTAGGAGAAAACCCTGTAACCTTGATATGAAAAAGATCTGTTTTCTGCTTATAATAGTTTTGTCGGCCAATGCTGCTTTCTCTCAAAACGATACGCTTTCTATTACATTAGAAAATGTGAATTATGCATATCCTGTTAAGTTTTTTAATATAAAAGCTGAAGGACAGGATTTCCGGATGGCTTATATGGATGTGCAGCCGGAAGGCACAAAAAACGGGAAAACTGTCATGCTGCTGCACGGGAAGAACTTTGGAGGCTATTATTGGACAAGCGTTATAAAAGCGTTATCTGCTAAAGGTTTTCGGGTTATTGTCCCCGACCAGATTGGCTTTGGAAAATCCTCGAAACCGTTTATTCATTACAGTTTTCACACGCTGGCAACATTCACAAAAAATCTTTTAGATAGTCTTGGAATACAGAAAACAGTTGTTCTGGGACATTCCATGGGAGGAATGCTGGCTACCCGTTTTGCATTAATGTTTCCTCAGAATACATTAAAACTGGTGCTGGAAAACCCTATTGGTTTTGAAGATTACCGAGCCTTTGTTCCGTATATCTCTACGGAAGAACAATATAAAACCGAGCTGAAAACCACATATGAAAGCGTGAAGAAATACTATCAGAACTCTTACTTTCCGGAATGGAAGCCCGAGTATAATTATCTCGTGGAAATAGCTTCGGGCGTTACAAAGAGTTCCGATTTTCCGCGTTATGCAAAAGTTGCCGCCATGACTTTTACCATGATATACGAGCAACCCGTGGTATATGAATTTCCTTTACTTAAAGTTCCTACGATATTATTTATTGGCAAAGAAGACCGAACCATTGTTGGGAAAGGGCATTTATCTGAAAGCGAGAAAGCAAAACACGGACAGTACCAGCTATTGGGAAAAGAAATTGCTAAAAAAATTCCCCGGGCAAAACTGGTGGAATTTGATGGTGTGGGTCATATTCCTCATATTCAAATACCTGAAAAATTTATACGTTCGTTGCTCGAGAATTTACAATAAACTTGTCACCGCAAGGAACAACAGTCTCAGAATAAATAGCAGTTAAAAAATAAGTTTCAGAATCCAGATCAGCGTAAAATAAAGCAACATAGAAATGCTGCTTATCACCGTCATTCGTGTCATGTTCCTGAAATCAGCGCTTTTCTTATCCACTCTTACTTGAAGCCACCACCGAATGAAGGTGTATGCTACCGGAATTCCGAACAAGAGAAAAAGGTAAAAATTTAAAAGTTGTCCCGCCTGTTTCCAGTAAAAATATACCCCTACCGTTGCCAGCATAAAAAGCAGGCCCGAAAAAACAAAAGATCCTTTGATCCCTAATACAAGGCTCAGAGTTTTATCTCCTCGTTTTGCATCCTCTTCATGCTGGTAAACCTGGGTTAAAGGATATGAAGCACCTATCAGACAGGAGCAGATTAATCCTCCCAGTATAAAATTCCCGGTTATGTTTATTAAGTAATTTAAATCAGATACGCAGTAATAAGTTGTCCAGTAAATAAAACCGCCCTGAAAAATAAACACAATGAGAAAACTGATTACAGGATATTTCTTTAGGCGAATAGCCGGATGACTATATAACTTAGATAAAGTTCCGTAAATTAAAACCGCGAGTAAAAAAGGAATTCCTACCAGAAAACTTAAAACTACAGCAATAATGTCTAATAATATTGAAAAATTATAGAGACTTTTATCTACCTGTGGCGGTTTTTCAAGCAGGGCGATACTTCCTTCATCTTTGTCGAAATAACTGTTATAGCCGTTGCTTGCAGGATAAACGAAAAAATGCCAGATAATGAAAATAAGCAAAGCTTTAACAGGATCTGCGGCCGGCGATTGGCTGAGCGCAAAAACATAAACAGGCAGCAGAAAGACCGAAAAGAAGAGCCTTATATGTAACCACGCGGAACGTGTTGGTATAATCTGCATTTGTAGAACATTAAAGGAGTAACAGCCGGAAAACCTTAATGGTTAAAAATCGTTTTTAATTTACAAAATTTTCAGGATGCGAAGCATTATTTCAGCTATAGGTACAGCAAGCCCTTCTTACCGGTTTCCGCAAAGCGACATCCTGAAATTCATGATTTCGTCACACCGGCTAAATGAACGTGATGCTTTGCGGCTTAAAAAGCTGTATGACGTATCCGGAATTGAGTATCGTAATTCTGTTATTCCTGATTTTGACGGTGTAGAAAAAGAAAGCTCTTTTTTCTTTAAGAACGGAGCGGGCATGTTTGCAAGTACCGAGGAAAGAAGTACCGCATATGAAAATAAGGCCTGTGAGGTAGTTATTAAAGCAGTAAATAATTTGTTTGAAAAGACACCTGCTATTAAACTCCCGGCCATCACCCATCTTATCACCGTTAGCTGTACCGGAATGTATGCGCCCGGATTGGATATCGATCTGGTTGAAAAATTAGGATTAAACTACAGCACTCAGCGCACCTGCATTAATTTTATGGGTTGTTATGGCGCTTTTAATGCGCTGAAAATAGCGGATTATATTTGCAGGTCGCAACCGGAGGCAAAGGTTCTTATTGCCGATGTTGAATTATGCACCCTGCATTTCCAAAATCAAAATACGCTTGATAACTGGATTGCTAACTCTTTATTTGCCGACGGAGCAGCAGCCGTGTTGGTAGAATCGGAATCTGACAGAAGTTCGCCGAAAGGATTTTTACTGGAATCCTTCTATAATGTACTGGTAACGGATGCACGAAACGAAATGGGCTGGCGGATTGGGAACACAGGCTATCAAATGAAATTAACCTCCCACATTGCTAAAAACATCCGTGGTAAAATTCATGAGGTGTCTGATAAACTGCTTTCAATGGCAAAAATTCCTCTACAAAATATATCTCGTTTCGCCATTCATCCGGGCGGCCGGCGCATACTTGAAGTTTGCGAAGAAGCCTTAAACCTCCCTGAAGAGCTTCTGGAAGATTCGTACGATATATTACGGCAGTTCGGCAACATGTCTTCAGCTACTATATTATTTGTTCTTCAGCAGATGTTGGCTAAAACCGAAGAAAAAGAAAAAGTAATGAGTTTTGCATTCGGCCCGGGCTTGACATTTGAAAGTATGATTCTTCAAACCGTTTAATATGCCTGATTTTTCAAAAAGAAGCAGGGAAATAGAAATGATGGATGATTTCGGACTCGGTCCTGAAATTATTCATCCCATTATGGACGAACTTGAAGTTATAAATAAGCTTCTTGGCGGTTATGCAGTATTTTTTAACGCTTTCAAAAAATTGAACTTAACAGACGGCATGTCAGTCAGCGACTGGGGTTGCGGGGGTGGAGACTCACTGCGGCAAATAGCTAAATGGGCACGAAAACACGATATTGAACTGGAATTGGTTGGTATTGATGCAACTGATTCTGCCATAAGCTATGCAGAAAAAAAAGCAATTGCTTATCCGGAAATTAACTTTATTAAGGCAGATGTTTTAAGTAAGCAACTTAAATCAGGGCAGTTTGACATTATCATTTCCAGCTTATTTACCCATCATTTTGAAAATGAAAGCTGGATAAAACTAATTAAAAAAATGAGTGATTGTGCCAGAAAGGCTGTTATCGTAAACGACCTTCACCGTCATTGGTTTGCTTATCATTCAATCGGTGTGCTTACGCGGTTATTTTCCAGATCGCCAATGGTAAAGCATGATTCAAAGGTATCTGTGCTGCGGGGATTTAAGAAACGGGAATTAATTGATTTGCTTGTAAAAGCCGGGATAAAGAAGTATGCTATAAAATGGATGTGGGCTTTCCGCTGGCAGCTGATTATTTATAAAGATTAATCCATGAACAGGAAAGGAAGAATCGTTATTGTTGGCGGCGGACTTTCCGGTTTGATTTCTTCTATTTTGCTAAACCGGGAGGGCTTTGAAGTTACTGTAGTAGAGCAAAAATCTTATCCTTTTCACCGGGTTTGCGGCGAGTATGTTTCCAATGAAGTTATTCCTTTCCTTAAATCACTTGATATTGATACGGAAGAATTTTCTCCTGCCAGAATATCCCGGTTGGCCATCAGTACTGCGGGTGGCGAATTGTTCAGCACAAGCCTTGGGCTTGGAGGATTTGCCGTTAGCAGGTATACACTTGATCATTTTATTTACCAAAAAGCATCGGCTGCAGGAGTAAACTTTCTCTGCGGCCGAAGAGCGACTGATATCCAATTTGCAGAGAACAGTTTTTCTGTTTATTTAGAGGAAGGCTCTCTTGCCGCCGATTTAGTAATTGGAGCTTACGGAAAAAGATCCAAACTGGACCAGAAATTAAGTCGCAGTTTTTTTTATAAGAGAAGTCCGTATATCGGTGTAAAGTATCATATTAAAACAGACTTTCCGCCTGATCTTATTCAGCTGGATATCTTTCAGGGAGGATACTGCGGTACTGTAAAAATAGAAGCAGACCGCTATTGCCTGTGCTATTTATCCCGCAGAGAGAAATTGAAACAACTTAAAAATATAGAAACACTTGAAAAGGAAGTGCTTTTTAAAAATCCCTGTTTAAAAAAACGTTTCTCTGAAGCTGAATTTCTGTTTGAAAAACCAGAAGTGATAAACGAAATTTCATTTGAACAGAAATCACTGGTTGAAGACCATATTCTCTATTGCGGAGATGCCGCCGGAATGATAAGCCCTTTATGCGGAAACGGAATGGCGATGGCAATACATGGAGCAAAAATATTATCAGATTCTATCCAAAAGCATCCTGATTTTTCTATTCCTGAAACACGTGAATTGTTGGAAAAAACATATGAGAGCAGCTGGAAAAAGGCGTTTTCAACACGCCTCATGATTGGAAGAAAAATACAAAAAGTTTTCTACAGTACCGCACTTTCATCCTTTGGAATAAAGACACTTAAGCAATTTCCGTCGCTCTCAAAATATATTATCGGACTAACACACGGGAACGGATTTTTATAGTATTTTGCAGTATGAAATTCCGGGTACTTGTATTCATAAATGCGCTTGCAGTTGCTATTTCGCTCGCCATAATTAATTTTTATTTCCAGCATAGCTGGTTCTATCTTATTATAACTTTCCTGGTTACGCTGGTTATAAGCTTTGTTACCTTTTATTACTTAATTCAGCGATATGTTTATAATAAGATCAAACTGATCTATAAGCTGATTCATAACCTGAAGCTGGGGAAAGACCTGAAAGAAGCGTTGGGCGAATACGTAAGCTCCGACCCGATAAATGACGTGGAACAGGAGGTGAAAGAATGGGCCAAGGATAAAAAGATAGAAATTGACAACCTGAAAAAGCAGGAACAGTTTCGCCGCGAATTTCTGGCTAATATTTCACACGAATTTAAAACTCCTCTTTTTGCCATCCAGGGATACATTGATGCACTCCAGGATGACGGCATGGACGATCCTGACATGGCAAGAATGTTTTTAAATAAAGCATCTCGAAATATTGAGCGCTTAAATTATCTGATCAAAGACCTGGACGAAATATCAAAACTGGAAAGCGGAGAGTTGCCTGTGAATTATCAGAAATTCAATCTTACTGTCCTGATTAAAGAAGTAATTGACTCCTGCGATATACAGGCAAAGAAGCATCGTATTAATTTAGTATTTAAAGAGAAATACGATAATCAAATCTGGGTAAATGCCGACAGGGAAAAGATACGGCAAGTTTTGGTGAATTTAATAGACAATTCTATTAAGTACGGAAAGGAAAACGGCACAACCGCTATAAAAACTTTCGAGCTGCACGACCAGATTTTAGTGGAAGTTACCGATAACGGTACAGGAATTGAAGAACAATACCTGCCAAGGCTTTTTGAACGCTTTTTCAGAACTGAGCAAAGCCGCTCGCGTGAAATTGCAGGTTCAGGTTTAGGCCTGGCTATTGTTAAGCATATTATAGAAGCACATGAGCAAACTATTACCGTTCGCAGTACGGAGGGAATTGGTTCGACTTTTGGATTTACACTGGAAAGAATACCGCATAGTTAACAGTACGTTAAGAAAAGAATAATTAACATTAACTTAACATTAGGAGTTGTAGCTTTACGGACTCATAAAATTTAAAAAATGTCTTTAAACAATATCTTTCAATATTTCGTACCGAAGGATCGTAAGTTTTTCCCCTTATTTGAACAGGCCAGCAGTAATCTTATAAAACTGAGCGAAGCTTTAAGTCAGGCGGTATATACTTCTGATGAAGCTCAGAAAGCAGAATTAATTCGTCATATTGAGGATTTAGAACATAAGGGAGATGAAATAACGCACCAGATTTACCTGGAACTCAGCAAGAATTTCATAACCCCCTTTGACAGGGAAGATATCCATTCTTTGGCTTCTGCACTGGATGACATTGCCGATTACATTCACGGTTCGGCCAGCAGGATGCAACTGTACAAGATAACGGTTATGACTGCCCCGATGAAAAAGATGGCTGATTTGATCGTAAAAGCGTGCATAGATGTTCATAAGGCTGTTTGCGAATTAAAGAACCTTAAAAATATCCGAATTATAACAGATTCATGTGTCCGCATCAATAGCATAGAAAATCAGGCAGATGATGTATTCGATCGTGCAGTGGCTGATCTTTTTGAATACGAACAGGATGCAAGGGAAATTATCAAATACAAAGAGATACTTTCTGCTTTAGAAACGGCAACAGATAAATGCGAAGATGTTGCTAATGTGTTGGAATCAATTCTTGTAAAGAACGCCTAATTCAAAAAAATGGTTACAACCCTGCTGGTAATTGTTGTCGCAATGGCAATTATCTTTGATTATATCAATGGTTTTCACGATGCTGCCAATTCAATTGCTACCGTTGTTTCAACAAAAGTTTTAACACCTTTTCTCGCGGTGCTTTGGGCAGCTATCTTTAATTTTGCTGCTTACTTTTACTTTGACGATCATAAAGTAGCCAATACCATTGCTAAAACCGTAGTAGAAAACTACATAACACTAGAAGTTATACTCGCGGGTTTGCTCGCTGCTGTAACCTGGAACCTGTTAACCTGGTATTATGGAATTCCGTCCAGCTCATCCCATACACTAATAGGAGGTTTTGCCGGTGCGGGTATCGCAAAAGCGCTTTCTGTTGGTGCGGGAGTATTCGAAGCAATTAATGTAGGTCCCATACTTACAATAATCTCTTTTATTGTACTGGCACCTGTTATCGGTATGATAATTTCGGTAATTATCACCCTTATTATTATTAATTTATCCAGATGGTCAAAGCCCTCGTCGGCAGAAAAATGGTTTAAACGATTGCAATTGCTTTCCTCTGCGGCACTCAGCTTTGCTCACGGAGGTAATGATGCGCAAAAGGTTATGGGAATTATTTATGTAGCTATGATAGCCTCTAACGTGATTCCGTCCGATGCACCCATGCCCGAATGGATTCCTATTGTATGCTACTCTGCTATAGCGCTGGGAACAATGACCGGCGGGTGGCGAATTGTTAAAACAATGGGATCAAGGATAACCAAAGTAACGCCATTGGAAGGAGTAGGCGCCGAAACGGCGGGAGCGGTAACTTTAGGAATTACCGAGCATTTTGGAATTCCGGTTTCTACTACGCATACTATAACCGGTTCTATTATTGGCGTGGGTTTGACAAAAAGCGTTTCAGCTGTTCGCTGGGGAGTTACTCTCAACCTCATTTGGGCCTGGATCCTTACCATCCCTGTTTCTGCTACTTTAGCTGCACTGCTTTATTTTGTAATAAGCTTGTTTTAATATCCCTAGAATTTGCTATATTGGAAGTATGGTAACAATACTAAAAAAAGGAACCAGAAAGGAAGATATAGAAAAAACTCTTTCTAATTTAAAAGGTCGCAAAAAATTTGATGCCTATAAGTATTGCGGCGCTATCCGATTGAAAGAAAGCCCATTAGAGATTCAGAAAGCGATGCGGAATGAATGGCAATAACATTTTTCTGGATACAAATATTATTCTTTATTTATTATCAGGCGATCAAACAGTTGCAGATTTACTACACAATAAAAATATCTTTATTTCTTTTATAACAGAACTGGAACTTTTGGGATATAAAGATATTAGCACTGAAGAAGTAATACAAATAGAACGTCTTTTAGCTGATTCATCTGTAATTGATATCAATTCAGAAATAAAAAAAATCGTAATAGGACTTAGAAAATCCTATAAGATTAATCTTCCCGACGCTATCATTGCTGCATCCTCCTATTATCTTAACCTTCCATTTATAACTGCGGATAAAGAGTTATCAAAATTAACCGAATTAGACATTCTGTTATACGAAAAGTAAAGAGAACTAACATTCAAGACTTTTTCTGTGTTGCAAATGATTAAATAACTTCCATTTGTACAAAATCTTCTTTTTTAATCTTCTTCCTTTTCCTGATCCTGTTTATCCATAAAATTACTCCGGTAACCGGAAGAGAAGTTCCAACTATACAGGCAATAAAGGCAATTATTTTTGAGTAGGCACCGAAAATGCTGCCGGTATGTACCGGTTTAATCTTGGCTCTTACTTTCTGACCAAGATTGCGATCAGCGAAAAGTTGTTTACCAACTATTTTACCGCTGTACTGATCGATAAAATACTGATCTGATTCTGTTTCCTTTTTAGTATTTACACTTACAGAAAAAACGGCGAGCGAATCTTTTGGAAGGGATATATTAAAAGCGGAAGCTTCGGGAATGAAGCGATTTATTACTTCGTAAACATCTTCAACTGACGTTTTTGAGCCATTAATAAGTTGTGATGCAGGAGGGTTTTCACGTGCTTCCATATTTGAATTTGTAACAACCCCGATCCCCTTATTAAACCACTTAAACGACCAGGAAAGACCTGTAAAGGCAAATATAAAAAGGAAGATAGCAGTATAAAATCCGAGAACAATATGAAAGTCATTGTTCAACCTTTTCCAGCTTCCGTCCGTTTTAATCTTCAGTCGCTGTAGCAAGATTGCTTTGGTTCTTGGCCACCATAAAATAATTCCCGTCAGCAGAATGAAGAGAAAAATGAAGGTAGAAACGCCTACAATAAACTTTCCGATGCCATCATTTCCGCCTAACAGCCAGCGGTGTAATGCAAATACATCATAGAAAAAAGTCTGCCTGTAATCATATAAATCCACAATCTGCCCTGTATAGGGGTTAACATAAGCAGTTTTCCGCGGCTCTCTCCTTTCAGCACCTTCTTTCTTTTTATCGCCCTTTTTATCTTCGGGCTTAACCACAGCCCGCTTTTCTTTCGCTTCTTGTTTACCCTTCTTCGCTGTATAGCTCACCTCAACCGTACGGAATGGGTCTTTATAAATTTTGATACCCGATATTTTTGCGTCAGGAATTTCCTGTTTTACTATTTCCTGTAATTTATCCAGGGGCAGGCGCTCACCAAGGCTTTCTACATGGTAGCGCCCGGGATTAAATGCTTCCTGCAATTCTTTTTCAAATACAAGTATAGCGCCCGTAAAACAAGCTATCATTATAACCAGGCCGGCTATAAGACTAAGGTAGAGGTGAATGGTACGGAAAAAGACTTTCATAATTTCATTTTATAGGAAAACCGGCCCGAATCGGGCCGGTTGATATACTCAAACTAAACCAATTGTTTCTTAAAACTTATATGCCAATGTGGTTATAAACTGACGGGGAGCAATCGGGTTTACACTGTAATTTTCGTGTACATAGTAATTTAACTCATCTGTAAGGTTTGATACTTTACCAAGGATAGACAGGTTTTTATATGCATAACCTAGTGACAAGTCAATTGTTGTAAAGCCGCTTACAGGAATAAGTCGGGAGCCTACTTGTGTTTGACCAACTGTATTGTTCCAGCCTGCATTCCGTTTACCGGTATAAAATGCAGATGCTCCTACTTTAAGTCCCTTTAGTTTGGTAGTGTTAAATGTATAAAACAAGGTTGTGTTAGCAGTATGGGCAGTATTGTTAACAAGGCGTTCTCCTTCTATGTAACTCCCTTTACTACCCGGCGTTTTCGTGTACCGCATAAAGTTATAGCTGTAGCCTGCTACAAAGTTTAAGCCTTTTGCAAGAGTTCCTGTCAGGTCAATTTCTGCACCATCGCTTGTTGTCTGTCCGGTAAATTCTTTAACATTTGAGTCGAAGTTTTCATTTCCCTGCGAATCAAATTGAGCCTGTTGTGCCAGGTCATTGTTAACTATCCTGTACAGGGTAAAATTCGCGGAAAATTTACCCTCGAGAAAATCATTTTTAACCCCAGCTTCATATTGATCAATAATAGAAGCTTTTAAATTAGCTCCATATATATCTAAGCCTCTGTTAGGAGCAAAGTTGTTGGAATAACTGGCAAATAAAGATGTATTTTTTGTAGGCTGGTAAACCACTCCTAACCTTGGAGAAAATGCTTTTTCAAATTTGTCTCCTGCCGGATTGTTAGTAACCTCGCCGGTAGCAAAATTACGTGTTTTGGCAACAGAAATTTCTTCGTACGACCAGCGTAAACCTGCCAGTACTTTAAATTTTTCGGAAAGACTTATCAGGTCCTGCGCATAATATCCAAGGCGATAGGTGGGTGTTTGTGTTTGTGAAATCATAGGAGCATTTGGCTCATCAGTACGGGCAACGTATTTCGTCGGATGAAGCACATTGATTTTATCATAGGCAGTGGTTAAATCAAACCCATGTGTAGTGTTTAAATATCTCTCTGCATCAGTTCCAACTAAAATTTTATGCTCAATATTTCCAGTTCTAAATTCTCCGGTTAAATTTACCTGGCCTGTGTAATAATCTTCTGAAATTTTAGAACGTGTTAAGTTGCGGCTCCAGTCGCCTATAGTATCTGCCTGAATACGTTCTGTTGAGAAATAATTCCTGTTGAATGCCTGATAAGATCCCAGAAATGTCAATTTCCAGGCTTTATTAAACTGGTGATCCAGGTTGGCTGATACAGTGGATTGATTTACTTTATTGTAAGCCCAGGGCGTATTAAAGTAGCTGGAGCGAGAAATCATGGTAGGTATCTTTCCACCTAAGGAACCAATTCCAAAATCAGGAGTATTGTCGTACTTCAGATAATCCGCCTGCAACAATAAGGACGTTTTTTTACCTATATTGTATAATAAGGATGGGTTAATATAGGTTCTTTTTGATTGCACATTTTTACGGTAGCTGCCAGCATCTTCATAAGTACCAATTAAACGAAACGCTACATCCTTTGTAACAGGCCCATAAATATCACCGGTAGGTTTATATAAATTATAGCTTCCTGCACGTAACGAAACCTCTCCGCCATAGTTAAATTTTGGCTGTTTGGTAACCATGTTTATTATAGCGCCCCCGCTTACGTTTCCATATAATAAAGCAGCGCTACCTTTTAATACCTCGATTTTTTCTAAGGTACTGGCTTCGGGTATTGCACCCGAATTTGCACGTGCGCCATTTTTAAATATGTTATTGCTACCCAGGCTGTAGCCTCTCGCATAAAAAGTTTCTGAAGTGCTGCCTCTCGTAGTACCTAAAGCTACCCCGTTTACATTTTTAAGCACATCACTCAGCCTCGACCCCTGCTGGTCCGCTATCAGCTGACTGTTAACTACAGATATACTTTGCGGCAAATCCATTGGTGCAATGCTCACCTTGCCAACACTTACCGGTTTTTCGTTTGATGTTTTATATCCTGTAATTACTACTTCCTTTAATTGTCCCGAAGTTTCTTCAAGAATGATATCTGCCGTGCTAACCTTACCAGGAATAACACTTACAGTTTTATGTTCGCTTTTTCTTCCGACAAAACTTACCGATATATGATACGTGCCTTCTGTTAGCCCGGTGAACGAATACCCTCCGTTCGCATCCGTGTAAGTAGTTTTCTGAAGCTCTTTCAGGTAAACATTTACGTCGGCTGCTGCTTTATTGTCACTTGTTGTAACAATTCCTTTTATCTGCCCTGTTTTCTCCTGCGCTTTCAATTTAAAATTAACAGAAAGCAGAAAAATAAAAATCAAGAGCAGTTTAGGATTTCGAAGGGTATAGGTTGTTTTCATTATTTATTTGGACTAATTCTTAATTAGCGCAAAAATAAGAATGAGAATTAATATGTCAATAGTTATTTAGAATTATTTTAAATAAGAGCAATATAGGTACTGAATAAAATATTTCCTAATTTACTTTTCGATTAAAAGACTGAGCTTCGGCATGTATGAAACCTGAAAGGCATTTTAAGTGTGGAACCTTATTTCTTCTTACCCTTCTGTTCCTGCTAAATTTGGCACATTTAGTAAAGGCCCAGTCTTTTGTGTTTGAACATCGCAGAAAACGTGTTTCACTTCCTTTTAAAATTGTAAAGAATCTGCTGATAGTTGAAATGACCTTAAACGGCAAAGGGCCCTACAACTTTATACTGGATACAGGTGTGGGAATGGCTTTGATAACCGACCCCTCGCTTCTTGATTCGCTGACAATAAAAGACAAACGTGATATAAAAATAATGGGTTTGGGTGATGGTACCGATTTAAGGGCATCTGTTACGCCTTCTGTTTTGTTCAACATTACTCCATCTATTTATGGAAATATTCCGGCCGCGTTTCTTAAAGAGGATATTTTTGACCTGTCAGGCTTTACCGGTATGCATATTCATGGATTAATTGGCTATGAATTTTTTAACAGTTTCATTGTTAAAATCAGTTATGCAAACCGTACGCTCACCCTGTATAAAAATGAAACCGCTTACATTCCTAAAAAAGGATCGCGGGTGCCTATTTCTGTTGAAGAACGAAAGCCGTATTTAAATGCAGAGATAACACTGGATGGCGGCAGAAAGGTGAATGCCAAATTAATAATTGATACCGGAGCAGGACATCCGCTGTCGCTGGAAACCGAAAACGGAATTCCGTTTGAAGTTCCTGCAGCACATGTTCCGGCAAATCTTGGTGTAGGCCTTGCGGGACCAATCAGCGGGTATATTGCCAGGATACCGGAAATTAAAATCGGTAAGTACCAGTTAAAAGATGTAGTAACTTCCTTTCCTAATTATACTGCCGCCGGCTCCAAGGTTGTATCTGTGGGCAGAAATGGAAATCTGGGAAATAATATTTTGAAAAGGTTTGATGTAGTGTTTGATTACAACAGGGAAACGATGTATCTGCGGCCTTCAATGTATTACAAAGAACCTTTTGAGCATGACATGAGCGGTATGGAACTTATATCTGCCGGCTCTGACTTAAACCGATTGATAATAGGCAGGGTTGAAAAAAACTCTGCAGCAGATGAATCGGGGCTGGAAGAAGGAGATGAAATCCTGTCCATTAATTTTAAATCGGTTGGCGAAATGAATATGGAAGATATTACGGCACTTTTCCGGTCAAAAGACGATAGAAGCTTTATACTCGAAATAATCCCTCATGGCTCTAAAAATAGAGAACGAGTGATATTAACACTTAAGAAGCGTATTTAAATCAATATAACAATCGTCCTGTCAAATCAACCCGAACACTAAAAGGTTTCAAATAAGTGTCAATCAGTACAGCAAATTCTCTTCGCGTGACAGGTCTCTTCAAATCAAACGAAGTGTTAAACATAAAAGAAGATCTCCAGGCTTTTTCAACTTCACGATTTAATTCATTCCCCCTGTTTCCCGAAAACCGTATCAGGCTAAGCACATCATCCAATGTAAGTTCGCCTGTGATATGATCTGCAAACCAAATTTGGCTCCTTGAATAATATTCTTTTACTGGTTCGCGGACTTCCTCTACGGTAACTGTTTTTCCCGGCATAAAAGAGAGGCTGCCATTAGCTGAAACACCTTTTAAAATTCCCGTTGCAGCAATATGCTGAATAGCTGCGTAATTAGAATCTGCGCTATTTACATCCGACAAGTGTATTAACTCGGACTTATAATTTAGCAGTTCACCCTGTACAACTCTTACATTTATATTGTTAGTGTTTGTTTTAAAGAAAGCACAGTAAGCAGCCGCTGCCCCGGCAGATTGACCAGCGATTAGCCCAGCAGAACTTCCTGAATCGCCAGAAGGAAGAAGAATAAAGTTCTCTGATCCGTTAGGAATTAAAGAGCCTAAAGGTGCAGTATTTAAGGTATTACCTGTTGCACTCACAGGCACGGAAGTTCGATATAGTTTATTGGAATAGAGGTTCCGGCTGGTAAATTCTCCCGCAGAAATCCTTGTGTCCGCTTTATTGGAAAGTCCTGCATTAGTTAGTAACGAGGCATCACTGCCAACTAAAAACAGTGCCTTTATTTTCTTTCCATTATCAAGTTTTACTACCCATCTATTGCCACTTTTCTTTACCGATTTTATTTTTGCACCTGTTATCACCGTAAGGTTTTTTACAGTATCTGTCCAGCTTTTTACAATTTCTGAAATCGATTTCTCCGGATTCTTTCTGGAATGCAGAATGATCTCCGCATTTAATCCTAAATTGTTTCCCGAATCTATGGTGCTTATTTCGTTTCCAGGCTGAGGGCTTTCTACCAGGAGAAGTGCTTTTACACCTGAATGTGCAGCCTGTATTCCGGCACCTGCACCAACTGCGCCACCGCCCGCAACTAACACATCTGTTTTAATAGTTTGGGCATGAACTGATGTAAAACTCACTAAAAAAAGTACCGCTAAGGCACTGAAATATATTTTCATTTTTTTATGAATAATGATTTATTTTAATTACCAGATTAACAGCAAAACCATTACAACTGATATCGAAAAGTAAAACTAAAATTATTATAGATGGAAAAAAATTCAGATAGTTTAAAATATCCGATCGGTAAGTTTGTCGCCCCCGAAAATATTTCAGAGGAACAAATAAAGAACTGGATTGAGACACTTGGGAATTTACCGGCAAAACTCCGCCTCGCAGTTTCCGGCTTAACAGATGAGCAGTTGGACACTCCTTACCGGCCGGGCGGATGGACGTTAAGGCAAGTAGTTCATCACCTGCCCGATAGCCATATGAATGCCTACATCCGCTTTAAACTTGCCATCACGGAAGAGAACCCTTTTATAAAGCCCTATTATGAGGACAGATGGGCAGAATGTACCGAAGCTAAAAATGCACCTCCCGAAATTTCATTAAATCTGCTTGAATCTCTTCATAGTCGTTGGACTGCCTTTCTTTCCACTCTCAATCCGACAGATTTGGAAAGAACTTACGTCCATCCGGAACACAATAAAACTTTTATATTAAAAGAAGTGCTCGGCATGTACGTGTGGCATGGCGAGCATCACCTGGCACACATCCTTATGGCGAAGCAACATAGCGGATGGTAGGAAAACATAAAAAAGCCCGTCCATTTAAAACGGGCGGGCTCAATATATATATGATGATGTTATTATTGTGCCTGTGCTTTAGCTTCCTCTTTCATTTTATCGTTTGCCACAATGACGATTTCCACACGTCTGTTTTTGCTGCGGCCCGCTTCAGAATCGTTGTCAGCTATAGGCTCAGCTTCACCTTTTCCAACTGTGGTTAAACGTGAACTTGTAATTCCCTGTGCTGCGGTATATGCCTTCACAGCTTCTGCACGGCGTTCAGATAAGCTGTAGTTGTATGAGTCGCTACCCACATTATCAGTATGGCCAACAATCATAATATTAGTTTCAGCATTATTTTTCATAGTGGCTGCAAGATTTTGAAGGTTGGTTTTTGCAGCATCTTTTAAGTCTGATTTATTAAAATCAAACAGAATACCGGTATCGAACTTTACAATTAATCCCTCGCCGGCGTCAATAACTTCTGCACCCGGAACTGTCTTCTTAATTTCTGCTGCCTGGCGATCCATTTTTCTTCCGATAAATGCACCTGCTGTACCGCCTATTGCGCCGCCAATAATGGCACCTACTGCTGTGTTACCTGCTTTTTTACCAATTAAAGCTCCAATTGTTCCGCCTGCACCTGCTCCAATTACCGCACCTTTTTGTGTTTTCGTCATCTTACTGCAGCCGGGCGCTACCATAGCGGTGGTTGCAAGAGCAATAAAAAATGTAGCTATTTTAATTTTCACTGTTTTCATGATTTTTTAAGGTTAAACTTTAAATGATTTTCAAACTCAGTGCCAAAATGTTTTTCAATTCTATGACATCGTTAACTTTGAAAAGTTTAAACGTATGGATAAGATAAAGTATATCAGTGTACTTGGATGCGGTTGGCTGGGCTTTCCGCTGGCAAAAGAATTAAGGAACAAGGGCTTTTTTGTCAGAGGCGCCACTACAACTACTGACAAGCTTTCTATTTTAAAGGCAGAAAAAATTGACCCTTTTTTAGTACAGTTTAACCCTTCACTGACAAGTAACCGTGGAGAAGAATTTTTTGAAACAGACATCCTGATTGTAAATATACCCCCTAAAGGGAAGCCGGAGTTATTTTTAGAGCAGATAAAGGAAATTGTTAAGCTAATCAAAAAAAACGAAATATCCCATGTGCTATTTGTCAGTTCTACGTCCGTTTATTCTGAACAAAATAAGGAAGTAACTGAAGAAAATTTTCCTCAACCCGATTCAGAAGTCGGAAAAGCACTGCTTAATGCGGAAGAGTTATTTATGAAACTAAACGGCTCAAAAAATACGGTGATCCGTTTTGCCGGACTCACAGGGCCCGGGAGAGATCCGGGAAGATTCCTTTCGGGAAAAAAAGATATTTCAAATGGAAGAGCACCGGTAAACCTCATACACATGGAAGATTGCATAGGCCTTATTTTATCAGTAATAGAAAAAAAATGTTGGGGATTTCGATTTAATGCATGCAGTCCAGACCATCCTTCAAGAGAAGCGTTTTATCAGTTAGCTGCCAAAAAAGGCAATTTTTCGACTCCCGAATTTAAGGATGAGCTATTAAGCTGGAAAAAAATAAACAGCAGAAATATACCGGCTTTGCTGGGTTACCAATATAAAGTATCTGACTGGATGAGTTGGCTTAACTCGCTATAATGATGGCGTGCTTCCCCCGTCCACGGGAAAGTTAATACCGTTAATATAAGAAGCAGCCGGACTGGCCAGAAATGCAATTGCTGCGGCAACCTCATGGGGATCGGCAATTCGCTTCAGCGGAATTTCGTTAATCATAGCCAGTTCTACCGCTTCGTAGGTTGAACTTTCTTTTTCAGCACGATTTTGAATCAGGGATTCAAGGCGTCTGGTCATAGTAAAGCCCGGAAGCACATTATTTACCGTTATTCCGAAAGAGCCCAATTCAGCAGCCAAAGTTTTTGCCCAGCTTGCTACAGCAGCACGTATAGTATTAGAAACTCCCAATCCTTTTAAGGGAGTTTTCACAGATGTGGATATTATATTTACAATTCGTCCCCAGGCAGCAGTTTTCATATTAGGAACTACTAATTGAGTAAGAATCTGATTGCAGATCAGGTGATTTGAGAAAGCCTTACTAAATTCTTCGGGTTGCGCATCTATTGCCGGTCCCGCTGGCGGACCTCCTGTATTATTAATTAAAATATCAACAGGATGTTCTTGTATATATTCGCTGACTTTAGCTTTTAAATCTTCAGGATCATTAAAATCAGCGATTAAATAATGATGAGATTCGGTATCATCCGCAGGTAATTTGCTGATCACATCCTGCAATTTTTCTACATTTCTTGCTACCAGGGTTACACTGGCTCCGAGTAAAGCCAGCTCGATAGCTGCTGCCTTCCCTATTCCCTGTGAACTGCCGCATATCAGTGCCCGTTTTCCTGTTAAATCAATATTCATATGAATCCCTGATTTTTATATCATAACAGTAAAATATTCCTGAAGTTCTTCTAAAGTATTGCTTTTCATTCACTACAGAAAACTTAAACCATGGAGATCAAAACCGGTACTTTCGAAAAGTAACAAGCAATGCGCTGTTCTAATACCCGTATTTATTCTTCCACAGTGATTTTAACCTTTCCCTGAGTTTTTGCTCACTCGCATTATTGCCAGGATCGTATAATAAAGTACCGCTTAATTTATCAGGAAAGAACTCCTGTTCAGTAAAGTTACCTTCGTAGGAATGCGCATATTTATAATCCTTTCCGTATCCGATATTCTTCATCAGCTTGGTTGGAGCATTACGAATATGAAGCGGAACCGGAAGATCGCCGGTTTGTGAAACCAGTTCCTGTGCTTTGTTTATAGCCTGATAACTTGCATTACTTTTGGGTGAAGAGGCCAGGTAAGTGACCGTTTGCGACAAAATTATACGCGATTCGGGCCATCCGATAACATTCACAGCCTGAAAGCAATTATTAGCCAGCAGCAAAGCATTGGGATTCGCATTTCCAATATCTTCAGAAGCGAGTATTAACAGCCGCCGGGCAATAAAAAGCGGATCTTCACCCCCGGCAATCATTCGGGCCAGCCAGTAAACAGCAGCATTCGGGTCGCTTCCCCTTATCGATTTTATAAAGGCCGAAATTATGTCATAATGCTGCTCGCCTGCCTTGTCGTACAATGCCAGGTTTTGCTGAACATTGTTTAATACAAATTCATTATCAATGCTTACAGTTTTATCCGCGGAAGCATGAATAACCAGCTCTAAGATATTGAGGAGCTTCCTGGCATCGCCGCCCGAAAGCCGTAGTAAAGCTTCGTACTCTTTTATTTCTATTTCTTTTTTATTGAGATATTCATCTTCAGCCAGTGCTCTTTTTATAAGCTGAATCAGGTCATCTTCCGTTAAGTGCTTTAAAATATAAACCTGGCATCGCGAAAGCAAAGCCGAAATAACTTCAAAAGAAGGATTTTCTGTGGTAGCGCCAATCAGGGTTACCAGTCCGCGTTCAACAGCTCCCAGTAAAGAATCCTGCTGTGATTTAGAAAAACGATGAATCTCATCAATAAATAAAATGGGTAAGTTTTCCTGTTCTTCCTTTAACCTTGCAGCTTTTTCAATTACCTCGCGAACATCTTTAACGCCCGAATTTATTGCACTGAGGCTAAAGAACGGCCGGTTTAACTGTTGAGAAATAATATAAGCAAGAGTAGTTTTTCCAACACCGGGCGGCCCCCACAAAATTAATGAGGGCAAATTTCCGCTTTCAATAGCTTTCCGCAGGATTGCGTTTTTCCCAACCAAATGTTGCTGTCCCACATACTCGTCAAGCGAGGACGGACGCATTCGTTCTGCCAGCGGTGCTATTGTTGCCATATTCAAATGAAGAAATATCTTTTTGTTATCGCAAGAGTAAAAGATATATTTTATCTGTAGCATTTTGGACGGATTGTAATGAAACGATTCCGGTAAAAAGCTGTATTTTTGCAATCTTAAAAATTAACAGGAAATCCTGTGTTTTAATAGAATATGTTAGAAAAATTAGAAGCTATAAAAGAACGCTGGGAAGAGGTTGAAAGGGAATTGAGTAATCCGGCAACGATGAGCGATATGAAACGTTTTGCTCAGCTGAACAAGGAGTACAAAGATTTAGGAAAGATTGTTGAAGAATATAAAGTTTATAAAAATGTAATCAGCAATATTGAAACCAACAGACAGATTTTAGCTACCGAAAAAGACGACGAGCTGAAGGAAATGGCTAAAATGGATCTGGACGACTTGCTGGAAAAAAAGGATAAGATGGAAGCGGATATCCGTTTAATGCTGATTCCTAAAGATCCGGAAGACGCAAAAAATGCGATGCTGGAAATTCGGGGCGGAACCGGCGGCGACGAAGCAGCTTTATTTGCCGGCGACCTTTACCGCATGTACACCCGCTTTTGTGAAAAGAAAGGCTGGAAAATGGAAGTTGTGGATGTAACGGAAGGAACCGCGGGCGGATATAAGGAGGTGATTTTGAAGGTAAGCGGCGAAGATGTTTACGGGCAGCTTAAGTACGAATCGGGCGTGCACCGTGTACAGCGGGTACCCGATACAGAAACCCAGGGAAGAGTTCACACGTCCGCAGCCTCGGTAGCCGTATTGCCGGAAGCGGAAGAAGTGGATGTTTATCTTAATCCTGCTGATGTGGAGATGCAGACTTCACGTTCAGGAGGTGCGGGAGGTCAGAATGTGAACAAGGTGGAAACAAAAGTTCAGCTAACGCATAAACCTACCGGGATTGTTGTAGTTTGCCAGATAGAGCGGTCACAATTAGGTAACCGGGAACGTGCCATGGAAATGCTGCGTAATAAATTATACGACCTTGAACTTCAAAAACACAACGGCGATATTGCTGCTAAACGCAAAACAATGGTATCTACCGGCGACCGTTCTGCTAAGATACGCACCTATAACTATCCGCAGGGCCGCGTAACAGAACATCGCATAGGTTTAACTCTATATAATTTGCCCGCAATTATGGACGGCGATATACAGGAAATAATTGACGCTCTGCAATTTGCAGAGAACGCAGAAAAAATGAAAGAAGGCGCCGTAGCATAGTGTAAAAACTTTTTTCATTTTTTATTGACAAATAGAGTAAAGAAGCTATATTTGCAGTCCCAAACCCGATAGCTATCGGGAGATAGGTCCGGTAGTTCAGCTGGTTAGAATACATGCCTGTCACGCATGGGGTCGCGGGTTCGAGTCCCGTCCGGACCGCTTTCTTAGGAAGAATAAAAAAGGAGGTTGAAAAACCTCCTTTTTTATGGGTTAAGGCCGTTTGATTTTTAGAAAACTAAAGCTCATTGGCCAGACTAACTAGTAATTTTAATGTTTTCTGTCGGCAACACGCATTTGCAAACCTAATTCAAAAGTTCCAACAGTATAATTTTTAATTCCTTCGGGGGCTGTATTGTATAACCCTAAAATTTGGTATTTTGAATTATACAAGTAACCCAGACCGGTAGTTGTACTGCCATTGGTATGGTACATGCCAAGAAGTTTAATCTGATTTTGAAAGGTTACGAGTTCAGCGCCGGCGTCCAGCACACTCTTGAAGTTTTTTATCATTTGATAAACAACTTTCGGCTCCACACTATACCCTGAGTAATCCAATCTATAGCTAATCGCCCCATAAAACATTCCATAATCGGCCATAGAGTTTTGTTCAGACTGAAGATTGGTTTTCATGTTGTAAGCAGCAGCTTGAACTGTTAATCGCTCTGAAGTGTACGAAATTCCAAAATCCGCATCAAATAAGGTTTCCTCTTGCATGTTAAATTGATTTGCCAAAGCATCATTGGGAGAACCGATGATATCTTCTGTATTTAGCCGGGTTCTTAAGATACCACAGAATTTCACTGGTTCAGGAACTTCTTTCATAACAAGTGCAGGCAGCACTTAAAACTCTAATCAGAATCAAACCCCGCGTAGTATTGAAAACTATTTTTTACCCGTAAAGAAACTCAGGAAATGCTAAGCATATGTTAAGAAGTCGCATTCAGAGAGAAACTAGGAGTATTGACACATCTCTCCTTCCCACGATAAACAGCCTGCTTTCTTAAATTGAGCGGAAAAGAATAAGCGTAATTGTATAAGGAATTTGCAATTAAACTGACATGCATATTCTATGGATCCCTTCATAAGGTCATCTTGATTTCAATGTGTTAATCAATCAGCCTTAACGTCTTTTCATCCTTCTTACCTCCAAAATAATAATCTAACACTTGATGAAAAACAGGATCGGCACCTTTAACAGAACTGAATAAGGTCATGCTGGATTTCAACTTCAAATCATCAGGACTGCCAAAAACATCATGGGCTGTCTTCCCTTTCAATTGCAGTAAAGCTTTGCTTATGGTTATCAGTCTTTCCGCAAGAATCTCATCCTGCAAATAGAGTTCAGCTTCCTCCAGATTATGAATTGCATAAAAACGAGCAGTTTCGCTATACCCTAAGCCCGCTATTTGCGGAAAAATAAACCACATCCAATGGCTGGTTTTCTTCCCGCCCCTGATTTCGAGTAGTGCATTGTGATATGTGCTTTCCTGAGCTTTATGAAAACGTTGCAGGTTGTAAGTACTCATTTCAGAGTCAGCTTTTCTATCAGAACAGGGAGGAAATTAAATTAGTTTGTTAAAAGAAGCAGGTAAAGAACAAACATTTTTAAAAAAATTTGCACTTATTTAAATGTTTATTTTTAACTTTGAAATGCAAAGTACTTTAAAATGAAAGAAGAACTGGACTATATTGGGGATATAGCTGAAATACGCTCTATGATGGAGCGCTCTTCCAAATTCCTGTCACTCTCAGGCTGGGCAGGCATACTGGTGGGAATTTATGCCCTGGCAGGAGCTTATATTGCTCATGCAATTTTTAATTTTAATCCTGATGAAGTTGCATACAGCATTTCACCTACAGGTTTAAGGAAAATTATTTTTTTAGGCCTGATCCTATTCGTACTGGCTATCAGCACTGCTGTTTCTCTGTCGTACAAAAGTGCGGGTAAAAGAGGTGAAAAACTGTGGACTCCAACCTCTAAGCTGCTTGCGCTTAATATGGCAGTTCCGCTTATTACAGGAGGGATATTGATTTTAATTTTGGCAGCCAACGGACTATCCGGCTTAATTGCCCCTTTTTCATTGTTATTTTATGGCTTAGCATTATTTAATGCAAGCAAGTTTACATACAATGCCGTTATGGTTTTAGGACTCGCTGAAATTGCATTAGGCCTGCTCAGCTCCTATCTAATTGAATATGGATTACTATTCTGGGCATTAGGCTTTGGAATAGCTCATATTATTTATGGTATTTATGTGTATTATAAGTACGAACGGTGAAGATATTAATTGACGGATTACAAAAAGCATTTGAAAGCAGGATCAGGTTGGGTATTATGTCAGCGCTGGCGGTTAATGACAGGCTTGATTTCAATACACTGAAAGAGTACCTCGATGTAACGGACGGCAACCTTGCGAGTCACATGAAAGCGCTGGAAAAAGAAGAATTTATTGGTATTGAAAAGTCATTTATCGGCAAAAAACCCAATACCAAATATTTCATTACCAAAGAAGGTAAAAAAGCGTTCGATGATCATCTTAATGCCCTGGAAAAATTGATAAAATCACAGAAATAACGTACCGAAAAAGCACTGTAAGTAACGATGGAAGTAATAAAAATTATATTAACTAACTCATAATGAAATTATCTGAGTAAATTTTTTTTATCATTATACTTTGAATAACAAAGTTCTTTTTTACTACTAATAAAAAAACTATTTACACCTCAAAACAAAACATCATGACACAGACAAAAAATTTAACACCTCAAGCAAATCACCAGGGATTATTAGCTAAAGCAATGATGGCCGGTGCGGGTATTGGCCTTATTCTTATCTCATTCTTTGTATTCGGAGTCGATGAACCGAATCCGGAGTGGCCGAAATTATGGTTTATCAAACCTCTTATTGTTACTCCGGCAGCCGGCGCTATGGGCGGTGCCTTTTATTACCTCATGGATCATCTGAGTTCCCGTGGGAGATTGGATAAAACACTGGCCATTATATTGAGCGTCATCGTATTCATCATTGGATTATGGCTTGGAACGGTTTTAGGACTTGATGGCACTATGTGGGATTAACAGGTCATCACTAAAAATTATGTGATATATTTAAGAAGATAGCCATGAAAGAGCAAATACTTTCAAATTTGAACAATCCTGCACAGCTCGAAAAGCTGTACAGGATTGACAAAATAGCATTTAAGCGTGCATTTAATTCTCTGTATCCCGAATTAGGCGAGACCGTTTTGGGCAGCTTCTGGAATGAACGGTTAAACTTTGCAAAAGATGACATTCACTGGGGCACAAAAAACGATCTTCTATTTGTTATTTCGATTTCCGTTATTGCTGGCCTGATAGCAAAGCTACCGGCTATTTTCGCCATTAGCGAAAACTTCTTCTACCCCAGGAATATTGGCTTTATCATTTTTCCGGCTCTAACAGCTTACTTTGCGTGGAAGAACAGTTTATCCACAGGCAAAATTATAACGATAGTCGTTCTAATGCTTCTGAGTTTAATTTATATAAACTCCTTGCCTGATGATGAGAAGAGCGATACGTTAATTTTATCCTGTATTCATTTACTCCTATTTCTGTGGTCTATTTTAGGTTTTTCTTTTGTTGGCGACTTTAAAAATAATGAGAAAAAACGGCTCGGCTTTTTAAAATATAACGGCGATCTTTTGGTTATGAGCGCCCTAATCCTGATTTCAGGTGCAATTATGACCGGTATAACAATTGGTCTTTTCGCGTTAATCGGCTTGAAGATTGAAACATTTTATTTCAATTATGTAGTAGTATTCGGACTTCCGGCCGCTCCGATTATTGGGACCTATCTTACACAAAGCAATCCGCAATTAGTAGGTAAAGTTTCACCTGTAATTGCTAAAATATTCAGTCCCCTGGTATTAGTAATGCTGATAGTTTATCTCATAGCAATAATTTATTCAGGTAAAGACCCTTACAACGACCGTAAATTCCTGCTAATTTTTAATGCCTTGTTAATAGGTGTGATGGCAATCATCTTCTTTTCGGTTGCTGAAGCATCAAAGACTACTAAAAGCATGGCAGAAATCTGGATTCTTTTACTGCTAGCTGCTGTAACCGTACTTATTAATGCTGTTGCACTATCGGCCATTATATTCCGCATTTCAACCTTGGGACTTACGCCAAACAGGACGGCAGTTCTGGGCGGAAATATCCTGATCTTAATAAATCTCCTGCTGGTAACTGTGCAACTCTACAAGGTACTATCAAAAAAGATCAGCATAAGCGGAGTGGAGAAAGTTATCGCCTTTTACCTTCCCGTTTACATCTTATGGATAATGATAGTGACATTTTTATTCCCGTTTATCTTTGGGTTTAAATAAAGATTTCTTCCTGGCGGAGTGAAGTTGAAAAATTGCCTGTACATAACAAGAAACAATGAAAGGATCCGGGATTAAAGGAGTGTTGGTAGCGGTTAAAACATTCTTTAGTTTAGAAATTGAGATACACTTGCTATCAACCTTCTAATCTTCTGGCCTTTCCTTAGGGTTCGCCATCCTGACAATCCTCGGTTGAAACTCGGCGAGCACCTCTACCAAATCTGTCTGCGCCGCCATAACTGCATGAATATCCTTATACACCATAGGCGCTTCATCCAGATCCGATCCTAAAAGTGTAATCTTTTTATGGTCCAGTTCAGCCTCTACCAAATCTTTTTTTAACGTTTTGAATGCAGCGCTCCTGCTCATCAGCCTGCCTGCACCATGAGATGCCGAATTGATGGAGCGTGGTTCCCCTTTCCCCCGCACCACAAACCCGGGTGTACTCATCGATCCAGGGATAATTCCTAAAACTCCTTTCCCTGCCGGTGTTGCGCCTTTACGATGTACCATCACATCTGTTCCATCGGCAAGTTTTTCTTTCCAGGCAAAATTGTGGTGGTTTTCAATTCGCATTATTGGAAACAAATTTAACGCTTTCGCTATCTTGTTATGAATTTCATGATGATTTGCAGAAGCGTACTTCCCTGCAAGGTTCATAGCTATCCAATAATCCTCGCCTTCTTCTGTATTCATATCCAGCCAGGCTAAATGCTTCGCTTCCTTTGGAAGTTTCGTCTTCTTCATCGCTATATCAGAATAGTAATTGGCAATACTTGCTCCAAAACCTCTCGATCCTGAATGGGATAAAAGCGCAAGGTATTTTCCATCAGGTATATCTTTCAAAGCGTTGCAGGCAATAGTCAGCTCTCCCCATTCTACAAAGTGATTTCCTGTTCCTGAAGTACCCACTTGTGTATAAGCCTTATTCTTCAACGAACGAATCAGCTGAGTAGCGCTCCAGTCCGGATGATCGAACAACGACGTATCGTGATAACTTTTAGCTACTCCCCCCATGCCGAATACCGTGTGATCTGCCAACAGTTTCTTTAGCTTCTCTTTTTCTGTATCTACCGTTTCAGCAGGAAGATCGAAAATACTCAGGCACATACGGCAGGCAATATCTACTCCAACTGCAAATGGAATAATAGTATCTATAGTTGTAGCCAGCACACCTCCTATAGGGAGTCCATATCCCTGATGCGCATCAGGCATCAGTGCTCCGGCCACCGCAACAGGCAGCTTCATGGCAGTATTCATCTGCCCCAAAGCGCCTGTTTCTATGTGCTCCTTCCCGAAAACCGGAAAATCAATAAGTGTTTCTCTTAGTACATTGCTTCGTTGCTGTTTCATAAAGTTTCCTGCATTGCGCAGATTAATCACCTGCTCAGCAATATTTTTAAACTTACCGCCTTTCATTGATACATATGGCAACGGGTCGTCTATTAACGATTCCAGATTGGCAAGGATAATTCCCTTAGTCATTACTTTATGTTTCAATAACCCATTGGCAACGCGGCTGAAACTAACGAGTAAGCCCAGATCTGTTACTCCTAAAGCACTGATTTCTGCATTACCGATTTTTTCTTTTTCCATGATATATCCATAAACAATTGAAATAACAGTAAAAACAAGTACAAAAAATAAGCCTATATAATTTATTTATATCTGTTTTAACACTATTGTAACGAGACCTGGGTACAAATAAAAAGCCCTCTTAATCTTAACTAAGAGGACTTTCCTTTTGATATAACTTTTATATTAAATTAAACAGTCATTATAATAATACTCCGGCACTAATACTTTTTATTTATACTTTTTTAAAGATTTTAGATCAGAAGTTGTTGCAGGAGTAAGACTTATTGCTGCACCACCTCCGCTGGCTAACTTCAGTTTCAATTTGGTGGAACCATCTACCAGAAATGTTTCAATTTTAAATGCTTCGGGATTGGTTTTCCAATCGGCACTTTCTGCATCCCTATAAATTGTAGCTATGTATTTTTTCCCTTTGGTGAGAAAATCTAACCGAATATTGCTTATCCGGGCATTTTCATCGGTAATAGCACCAACAAACCAGTTTTCTGCGCCTTTTTCTTTTCTTGCAATTGTAATATAATCTCCCGGTTCCGCTTCCAGGATTTGCGTATCGTCCCAATCAAGCGCCACATCTTTAATAAATTGAAATGCATCCGGATGCGCTTCATAATTTTCAGGAAGATCTGCTGCCATTTGTAAAGGGCTGTATATGGTTACATACAATGCCAATTGTTTTGCAAGTGTGGTATGTACCTGCCTCCCTGCTGCATTCTCTGCATAATTTTTTAGTTTAAATATCCCCGGTGTATAATCCATCGGACCGCCAATCAAGCGGGTAAAAGGTAAAATAGTTTCATGATCTGGTGCATTGCCCTCGCTGAAAGCGTTCCATTCATTTCCACGCCCTGCTTCATTCGCTAACCAGTTTGGATAGGTCCGGTTTAATCCCGTAGGACGTACCGGCTCATGCATATCGATCATCACTTTATATTGAGCAGCTTTTTCCGCTCCCCGGCTGTAATGGTTAATCATCCATTGCCCGTCATGATGTTCTCCCCGGGGAATTATCTGGCCCACATACCCGGTTTTAAGAGATTTATACCCATACTTATTCATCATCCGGAATGCCGTATCCATAAGCCTCTCGTAGTTTGAAGCACTTCCGCCGGTCTCATTGTGCATTATCATTTCTATGCCTTTTTGCTTTGCGTAATTGGTTATCTCTTCTACATCAAAATCAGGATAAGGACTTACGAAATCAAAATTTTCCTCTTTCCAGTTGCCTGTCCATTCTTCCCAACCTGTATTCCATCCTTCAACCAGCAGAGTTGTAATACCATTTTTATCAGCAAAATCAATATAACGTTTAACATTTGCAGTATTTGCTCCGTGTCGGCCATTTGGTATAAGCGTTCCTTTTGAAGAAAGAGAATCGATGTTATTGCTATAATTCCAGCTGCTTTTACCTGTCTGCATTTCCCACCAGACACCCATAAATTTAACGGGCTTGATCCATGAAGTATCTTCTATTTTCGAAGGCTCATTTAAGTTTAATATTAATTTAGAAGCAAGAATTTCTGTGGCTTTATCACTGACAATAATTGTACGCCAGGGTGTTTTCACGGGAGTTCGTAAATATACTTTATTTCCTACGGCGTCAGGAACTAAACGGGCAGACAAGCTATAGTTTTGCCGGTTTACATGTAATTGCATAGAAGAATAATTTACAAGCGCAGCTTCGTGGATATTAATATATAATCCATTGGCTGTTTTAAGCATTAACGGTGTTTGAATTGCATACTGATCGGGTATGTTATCAATTTTATTACCATAAGATATTGGCGGGAGCTTCCAGGCATCTACCTGGCTGAGTTTGGAAGTAGTATAAGGATATTCATTGGAATCGTAATCGCCGGGAATCCAAAAAGCCTTGTGGTCTCCGGTAAGATTAAATTCAGTAAGTTCTTCACTTACAACAAAATATTTAAGGTTAGGCTGTATCGGAAATTCATACCTGAAACCTATGCCTTCATTATATACATTAAAAATGATTGTTAACTTTCTTTTCAAGTCACCCAGTTCTTCCAGTTCAATTTTCAGTTTTTTGTAATTATTCCGAATACTTTTCACCTCTCCTAAAACCGGCTTCCAGGTTTCATCGAAAGAAGATTGTTTAATGCCGGCTATCTTAAAATTTTTATCAAGTGGCGGATTATTTTTTAAAATAAATCCCAACCGTGATTCTTTTATCACTGTTATTCCCTTTCTATTTAAAGAATAATATGGAATACCATTCTTAAGATTGAAAACAACTTCGAGATTGCCGTCGGGGGATTTAACTTTTGCGGAAGAAACGGAGCCTTCGGCATATAGCGATAAATAAAATATCGAAAGCAAAAGAGTAAATAGATTTTTCATCGAATGAATTTATTGTTAAAGTGGAAAGCAGTATGTGCAGAGATATAAAGAGATCTTAAAAGAAACACTTACTGAATTAGATGATACAGAATATAAAGAAATCCTGTGATTGAGAAATTTAAAAAGAGCAGGTGCTGAAATTCAGCACCTGCTACCAACTAATAATTAAACTAAAAAAATCAGCACATGTAATTCCTGATTCAATTTTTCAAAACTATATAAGAGTAAGGCTCCAGTATGAGTGTTGCCTTTAATGTTACCTTCTTCCCGCTAAAAGCGTCGGTCCATACTGTATTTGCCAAATTTGACGGAACGGTATAAGTAATCGATTTATTTCTCAGGTTAGATGCTACAAAAACTTTTTCTGTTCCGGCTTCTTTTGAAAAAGCACATACATCAGCACTACTGTAAGAAATTAACTGTCCTCTCCTGATAGCTTCACTATTATTTCGCACAGCCAGAACCTTTTTATATTCTGCGGTTATACCGGGGTTTAACGACCAGTCTATTTTTGTAGTTGTGAAAGGAAAAGTTAGCCTGAAGGGAGTTCCTACTTCCTGCCCGTTGTAAATCATCGGTACACTTTTCATGTATGCTGTTACAACAAAAGCGGCCATCGACCCACTTTTACCGCCGAACAACTCCAGCGGAGTACCGTCAGAACTGTTTACATCATGATTGGTTATGTATCTCACTACTTGCTGCCTGTCCGAAGCATTTGTATAACCCGAAGCATTCAAATTATCAATTAATTGTACAGATTGATTGTTGTTATAAATGGTTTTTAATTTCTCAAAAAAGGAAAAGCCAAAATTATAATCAAACCCAACTGTATAATTAGCGCTGCGTTTTCCTTCTGCCAGTAACAGCAATTTATGAGTAGATATTTTCCTTAATGTATCGATCGCTTGTTTCCAGAAATCAACCGGAGGGCCATCAGCATAATCGCAACGAAAACCATCAATATTGGCGGCATATACCCAGTATTTCATTGCCTTTATCATTGCTAATCTCATATCAGCATTACCAAAGTTTAACTGCGCTACATCATTCCAACCCGGAGGGCTTACTATATTTCCCTGAGAATCCTGCTGATACCAGCTTTTATTACTTGTCCAGCTATTATCAAATGAGGTATGATTGGCCACCCAATCCAGTATCACAGCCATATCTTTCTTATGTGCCTCATCTATAAGAGCTCGCAAATCATTCAATGTTCCAAACTCACTGTTTACAGATTTATAATCTTTAACGCAATAAGGGGAGTTTACAGATTTCAGAACCCCAACAGGATATATCGGCATCAGGTAAATTACATTTATTCCGAGTGCTTTTATTGAATCTAAACGTGCTTGCACTCCTTTCAAATTACCTTCTTTGCTAAACGTGCGGATATTTACCTGATAGATAGAAACATCTCTTGGATCAGGTACATTATTGAAAGGAATATTATACTGATCCGGATCATTGCCAGTTACAACTGGTGTATTATCTGAAGGCACCGGTTCATTCTTTTTGCAACCATAGGTAGAAAATGCAACCAGCAATAAAAGAAGCAAAACATTGTTTTTCTTTGTGTAAACTTTCTTTATCTCTATTTTTCGCAGCAACGCCCGTATTCTATTCATGTTTTGTATTTGTTTTCTGTTATATTAACTGCAGTTACTGCAGAAGATGCTTTTGGCGTCTCCCGCAGTAATTTTTTTAATTCTTCTTCAATTTATAGCTGTAATTATTCGGATCGTGCAAATCAAGTGTGATTGTATAATTACCATTTTCGGGGACGGTTAAATTGTTCAGATCCGGCGTATAACCCAGCACAGGATGATCGGCATACGTTAACTTCCCATTACCATCTACTCCAAAATCAATTACCCAGGCATTATTTGCCCTGAATTTGAACGAGCCGTTTGCAGACATATCAGCTGTAACTTTCCAGACTTTATTTACCGGATCGTAATCCATTTGAGTATCACTATCCCAGCCGCCGGGAGTTGCATCGCCAATTATAGACCAGGTTGTTTTGGTTATGGTGTATTTCATCTGGTTTAAATCTGCAGTTAAATCATAATAACCGTCAGAGGGAGCAGTAAAGTTTCCGCCAGCGAAATTGGCTTCAGCCAAAGTTCCGTCGTTAGTAAGGGTTCCGTAAGCCATAGGTTCCCATGCAGGCTGAGCAGTAAACTTAAATTGCATCGATCCTCCTGCAGGAATATAAACATAACCTTCGTACACATTATCCGATTTAACCGAAACAATTGTAGGAGCTGAAGCAGGATCCCAGCCCTGGTAATCGCCAGGAACCCATAAAGACGGATAACCGGTAAAAACCTTGTAAGGAGTAACGGTAAACGACACTGCATTTGAATAGGCCGGACGGTCGAGGGTTGATTTGATACGAGCTACCAACGTGCCAGACTCATTGGGTTTAATGCCCAGCTGCTGAGCCAGTGTATTCAGTTCACCTCCTTTTAGTGATTTTGAAACTACATCCTGGCCTAAGTCTATGTTAGCTGCATTTCCCCAAGCCGAGGAGCCTATGGTATCAGCTGCAATATCAATTTGAAGCATGTAAGTTACAGGCGCATCAACCGGATACGTTACTTCAGGCCAGGCAAATTCTATTACTGAAGAGGCAGTATCGGCCTCGGAAATAGTTATATCGGTTTTTGAAGCTGTAAGAGAAGAAGGAAATGAAACCTCCTGCAGCGTGGTAAGAACAGCATCTTTTTTACAAGCTGCCATTAACAGCACAAGAGCAATCAAACCTCCTGCTTTATTAATTAATTTTTTCATGTTTTTTAGTTTTAATAACCGGGATTTTGTTTTAACAGCGGGTTAGCATCCAATGCGGATGTTGGAATTGGGAACAACAGGCGAAAATCAGCAGCTGCAGGAGCTAGTCCGTGAGGAAGTAAAAATTTTCCAAAACGGATCATATCCTGCCGGCGGTGTCCTTCCCAATTTAATTCAAAACCACGTTCATTATAAATATCTTCCAGGGTAGGATCGGCAGTTAAAGCACTAAGGCCCGCCCTTTGTCTTACCTGGTCAATAAATACTTTTGCAGCACCGGCATTTCCGAGACGAACGTTACACTCTGCTTTCATTAAAAGAATATCGGCATAGCGGTAAATCGGAAAATCATTCGATGCACCGCCGCTTGACATAGGAGCAACCGGGAAGAATTTCTGGTTCCGTGCACCGGCATTAGGTTCAGCTCCGGGATTATCCAGGTTAGTTACCTCGAGCGAATAGTTAATAAACCCTGCAGGTTTAGGGCCGTATGGATTTGAACCATATCTGAACTGCCGTTTACGCACATCGTTATCATCAAATTTTTCCACATATTCTTTTGGCACAACTGCACCGTTCCAGGCGCTGTACCCAAGCATTGCCACTCCGTCCGATCCTCCCAAACTGCGTACAGTGAAAATATTTCTTCCTACAACTTCGGCCTTAGTATAGATTGCAAGAATCGTTTCATCATCCGGAAGAACGTCACCAAAAAGTTCGTAATATTTAAATCCTAAAGGATTAGAAGCATCGGCAGCGCCTGAATGAAGGCTATATCCGCCGCCATCAATCTTATTACATGCTTCGATGCATTCACTCCACATAGGAGTTCCGGTATACACTTCTGCATTCAGATATACTTTAGCAAGTAACGCATACCCGGCCCACTTATTAAACCTTCCGTAGTATTGTCCCCCTTTTTGTGGCGAAAGAAGTTCTATGTTATCTGTTAATTCTTTTACAATAAAATCAAAAACATCCTTACGTTTAGCCTGGGGGATTTTATCTACTGTTACATTGTTAACTGTAAAAAACGGCACATCGCCATAATCATCCATTAACAAATAATAAAAGAAAGCTCTTAATACTTTTGCCTCGGCAATTTTTGAAGGCTCTGCATTGGCTTTTTCCAATTGCTCTACTGCCAGGTTTGCATTAAATACGGATTTGTACAACCAGTTCCAGGTGTTATTTACAATCAGATCAGAAGGCAGCCATTGACGCAGATACAGCCTCGCAAAGTCCAACTGCCAATCGCCCGTGTTACGGTGAGGTACAACCTGTTCGTCGGAAGACATGCTGTTTAAATCATACCAGCCATTATCTGCCCCGGCATAACCCACTCCATTCCAGTTTCCGGGTATTTGTGCATACACTGCTGCCAGCGCCACATCCGAACCCTGGGGAGAGTTATAAAATTCTTCGGAGGTATATTTATCATATATATTTTCATCCAGCTTTGTACAACCCTGCATAATAATTGCGGCAAAGCAGGCACTTATAAAAATCTTTTTCATGTTGTATATTATTTAAGGTTTACATTGAGACCTATTGCAATACTGGTAGTACGTGGATAGATTCCATAATCGCCACCAAAGCCATTTCCGCCACTTACATTTAATTCCGGATCAAGGCCTGAGTATTTTGTAAATAATGCCAGGTTGTTAGCAGTTAGCGAAACACGTAGGCCACTTACATACTTAATCTTGCTTACATTAAAGCGGTATCCCATGGTTAAATTTTCAAAGCGAAGGAATGACCCGTCTTCGAGCCATAAATCAGATCCGTATTCTGTAGTATATATACCTAATGGAACTGCACTTTTTAAAAGGTTTGATTTCCCCAGGTTCTCGAACATGCTGAAAGTCTGGCGTATCCCGTTGTAAATTTTATTGCCGCCTGATCCTCTCCAAACCATGGAAGCATCGAAATTTTTATAGGTAAATGAAGGTGTAAAGGCGTACGTGTAAGTAGGCAGAGCAGATCCTTCCAATACTCTGTCAGGACTTCTTGCTCCCTGATCAATTGTACCGTCTCCGTTCTGGTCTGTAACAGTTTCTTTATTGTTTTCATCTTTACCGGAGTGCTGCAGGATATTAAAGCTTCCTATTGGCTTGCCTTCAATCAGGAAGGAATTTGGCCCCCAGCCAACATAATTGGTATTTAAGGGAACGCCGTTAATGCTTCCGCTTAAGTTTAACACTTTATTTTTCAACAGCGAACCATTTGCAGCAAGGACAAGCATGGTGTTTTTGTTTTTTATCAGCTGATAGCTTAAAGATGCTTCCAGGCCGCGGTTTAAAACTGAGCCTACATTGGCTTTAACACTTCCAAAAGGATAAGGAGGCTGCGGAACAGTGTAATCAAATAATAAGTTTTTAGTGGTTGCTGTATACGCATCAAAGGTTCCGCTTAAACGACTCTCTAAAATTGAAAAATCTATCCCGATATTAGTTTGATATTTTGTTTCCCATTTCAAATCAGGATTTTGATTCTGCGAGATAGCATAATTTGTAATTTGCGAGCCGCCAAAATAGGTCTGGCCGGCATATCCTACTAGTTGTAAGGAGCTTTGCGGAAAAAGCCCCTGCTGATTACCGGTAATACCATAACCGCCACGAAGCTTTAAGCTATTAAACAGCTTTTGATTTGCCATAAAAGGCTCCTGATCAATTCTCCATGCTAATGATGCAGAAGGAAAATTTCCCCACTTATGATTAGCACCAAAAACGGAAGAGCCATCCCTTCTGAAACTTGCCGTTAGTAAATATCGGTTCAGGAAAGAATAATTAAGTCGCCCCAGGAAGGAAACCAATGTGCGGTCATTTTTATACGAAGAAAAATCGCCGGGTTGAACACGGCTCAAATCACCCAACTGAAGGGCATTATAGCTCGCTATGTCATTAATAAACCCTTTGGCTTGAGCAAAATTTCCCTGGTAGGATTGATTTTGCCATTCGTAAACTCCTAAAATATCAAAGCTATGTTTACCTGTACTTTTCTTGTAATTCAAACTTAAATCCATCAACCGTTCATTCTGGCGGTCGTTTCTTATATTGGCAACACCTTTATTGTCTATGGCAAGAGTTACAGTAGATACTGCCGGAAGGTAATATCCGTATGTGTTATCAACTTTTCTCCAGCTGCCAAATGCACCGGCCGTAAGTCCTCTTGCTATTTCCAGATCCGCACGAAGGCTGCCAAATAAATTGTTGGTATTCCCTTCACTTACTACGGTTTGAGAAACAGCATAAGGATTAATGTATTGAAAAACATTTGCGTCGGTAAAATAAGTTCCATCTGTATTAAATACCGGGTCCGTTGGACGGGAAACATAGGCATTGCTAATCAGGTTTGAGGTAAAACCAACTGTACCTACACTGTTAGGACTTGCCGTTTTATTAATAACGCTGCTGTTCAGATTCATTGAAACCGTGAGCTTGTTATTTAAAGCTTTTTGGGTAGCCTGAATCCGGCCGATATAATTCTGATTATTTGATCTGATTACGATACCCTGCTGAGTAATGGCATTTAAAGATGCTCTGTAATTGAAATTATCAGTTCCGCCTCCAATAGACAAATTATGATTTTGCGTACTACCATTTCGTGTTAAAATGTTATACCAGTCGGTATTTGAACCATGGTTTGCAGAAGCCGGAACTCCATAAAGCTGGGCTTGTGTCCACCACTCGTTTGCATCCAGCACATCCAGCTTCCGGACTATTAAATCCAGCGAAGAGGTTGCATTATATTCAACAGTAGTTGTTCCGGATTTACTTTTTTTCGTAGTAACAATAATTACTCCGGGTGCTCCTCTTGATCCGTAAATAGCCGTAGCCGAAGCATCCTTCAGGATATCTACACTTTCAATTTCTGATGGAGGAACCTGGTTAAACAGATCCATATTTCCCTGAATTCCGTCTACCACCACTAATGGATCATTTCCACCAATCAGCGAACCAATTCCTCGAATCCTAACCGAAGGTGATGAACCAGGTTCACTGCCTGTTTGAGATACATTTACGCCCGCGGCCCTTCCTGCTATTTGTTGCAAAGGACTGGTTACCGGCCCGGGATTGAGATCATTAGCTGTAAGCGTAGATACCGATCCAGTTACATCTTTCCTTTTTTGGGTTCCATATCCCACAACTACAACCTGTGCAAGCGAGGTGGATGAGGGCTTTAAACTGAAATCCGCTTTTGTATTCCCGCTTACTTTAATTACGCTGGTGACATCTTCGTAGCCAATAAAAGTAACAACAACAGTTTGGGCACCTTCGGGTATTCCTGAAAGGCTATAGGCACCATTGGCATCCGTACTGGTGGATCTTGAAGAACCTTTCAAAGCAACAGTTGCTCCGGGTAGCGGCTGGTTAGCTTCATCTCTTACTATACCGCTCAGGTTTCCTGTTTGAGCAAAAACAGTAATTGATGATACTACTAAACAGAGCAGAAACCCATACTTTAGAAAATAGAGTTGTTTCATCGTGTTAATTAGTTTTATAAAAAGGTTAATTAGTATGTGCGTCTGAAAACGACACCTTACAAAGGAAAAATCTTATGGGAGTGTAATCAAGCTGGGGAAAGGCCAATATAGATATTCACAAAGCGAATATCTAAGTAATAACCTCTTTCACAATAAGTTATCTCAATTCAAATCCAAAGCAAATATTAACTTTTATGCTCAAAAAAGAACCAAGGAATCTCTTTAAAAATTTAAACTCAAAAGTTTTTTGGGTAAAAATCACCGGGAAGCAAGTCTATCAGTTAAAGATATGGCTGTTTTTTATTTATAATAATGAGAGTAAATTATACATAGAAACATGTCCTGTATCAAAATTTTTAATCTGCCTTAATTTCCATTATTTTTTCTTCAAACTCTTCGTTGGGAATAAAGGATTTATTTTTTATCCGGGTTTTATAAGAGTATATAGTATTAACTGAAAAATTCATGATTTTAGCAATCTTATCATTATCATGAATACCTAATCTGATAAGGGCGAAAATTCTTAATTCTGTATTGAGTAGTTGATCTTTCGGCAATACTATCCGATCTTTCTCATCAAAAAGCAAATTGAATTTCTGTACAAAATCAGGGAACAGCTTAATAAAAACACGGTCGAAGCTGACAGACAGATCTTCACGTTCCTTTTTAAGGTCAATCTTATTTATAATTTGTTTAATATCCTCGTATCTCCCCAAAGTAAGCCTTTGAGAAACAGATTTTTTAAATCGGTCAATTTTTTCAATATAATCCGAATTGATATTAAAATAATAACCAATGTACTCATCTTTAATTCGATTTGCTTCACGTAAGGCTGAATTAACTTCTGTTAAAGCCTTGTTCGTTTGCTTCAAATTAGCATTTGCCTCGTACAGGGATTCCTGTGCCAGCTGGAGCTTTTTATTTTGCTTGACTACTATTATAATAAAGGCGATTATAATTAAGATGAGCAGGGTAACTATTACAGCATAAGTAAAGATTAAATTTTTTTGTTCTTCTACCAGTTTTAGTTGTTTTCCTTCAATAATGGGCAATAACGTGCCTACTTCAAACTGACGATGCCGTGCGCCATAAAACTCTGCATCGGCCATCGCTTCCCTGATGTATTTGTATGCCCTTTCATTATCTCCGGCTCTAAATAAAGTATCGGCCAGCCGGAACATGGCGACATTCTCCTTTGTAGAAGATTTTATATCGGCAATTGCCGCCTTAATTAATAAATTGAATGCCTGGTTTTTTTGATTTTTTTGCGAATAGAGATAACTGAGTGTACTTGCAATAATAGCATATTGATGATCAGTTAAATGAGGCTTTTTAATAATGGTGGAATAATCTTTCAACGCTTCCTCTAAATTACCGCGGCGCAGGTTCTTTAAACCCGAAACAAAAAAATACGAATAAGAGCCCGGAGATGACAAGGTTATTGCAGAATCAGCCTGTTGATTACCTAAAGCAATATATTCAGAACAATATTTACTATTTTTAACAAAATCACACAGATCGTAGTAATATCTTGCCTTTAAAGTATAAAATTCTATTTTTTGCTCATTACTTAAGCTGGCAGTATTTATATGGTTAACAACTCCAAGTGTTTCTTTAAACATGCCCGATGACAAAAGAATAAAGGCAAGATTGATCTTTGAATAATTTATCTTTTCGGGATCATTTAATCTTACAGCTTCTTCGTGGATTTTGCCTGCGTAGGTTAAGGCAGAATCAAAATTAAAGGTCTTATACTCTTCAAAAATCTTCAGATAATTTCCATATCGCTCCTTTAAAGGACGTCTATAGCTATTAATACTCCTTTTAAGCTGTTCTATTCTCTTAAGCTTTTTTTTCGTAAGAACTTCCTTTTTTAACAACACATTATCAAGTTCCTTTAATAAACTATCAGGGGCTGAAAAGGCAGGCAGATTAAAAATTAAAATAATTGATAGCGTTGCCAGTAAACATTTCATCATTCAAATTCCGGAATAGTTTATAAAAATACATACTTCGTTCGGGTTGTTGAACAAGAAGCAAAATAGAACACATGAATTAGAAAATTATTACTGCTTTTGCTCTCTTTCTTGTGTATTGACACCTTCATTAAGCAAGCTATTTATCTCTATTCCTAGTCCTGGGACCAACATTTTCCATATTAAATGGTTGAAATCCCATCTTAAAGGCAGGAGAATTTGCTTTTAAGGTAAAATCAAAATGTTCTGGATCAGTAAAAAGCGGATCGGCATAAAGTGAATGACGATCTTTGCCTTTTTGTTGCCATTCATTGAACCTCAGTTTATTAAAAGTAATACTATCTGCTGCATGTAAGGGGTTGAAATAAATGTTATAATCGGTTTCAAATGTACTACTCATTTTTCTTGTGCCATTTTTAGGATCAGTGTCAAAATAGAAATTATACGGCTTATCTTCCCAGTTACCATCAAATAATACTCCTTCTTTCCAATAAATAATGTTGTTTTCGAAATAAACACTTTGATGCGGCTCTACGCTGTTCCTGTTGATTTGCTGTAAGCGGCCTAAAGCAAAAATGTTGTTTCTAACAGTAATTTCTTTTGCATAATTTATATTGTATCCTGCAAATTTTGTATTGTAAACGATATTGTTTTCAACCAGGATATGTGTTGATCCTTCGTCATTATAAATACCCCAGCCACCATAATTATGAGCATCTACATCGTGAATTAAATTATTACGGATGACAGTACCCGGGGAAACTCCTAACGTATAAACAGCTCCCATATCTGATAATAATCCCTGTCCGATATGATGAATATAATTATCTGCCACTATATTATCCCGACTTATACTTCTTTGATATCCCCATTCCCAACCAACAGAAACACCGGTATAAAAGCCATGATGAATATGATTATGAATAACCTCATTGTTTCTTCCATGCATTATCAGCACACCAACGGCTGAAGGGAACTTCAATCCGTAAGGACCTATTTCATTATCACTGATAATATTATGATGTGTTTGCAATAAAGGATGTCTGGTTGAAGTTCCGCCATTTATTCTGAACCCACCGGCAGCAATATTTAAAAGCTTGTTATAAGAAAATTCATTGTATGACGACCCTTCCTGGATATCAAAAGCAAAACCGCCTATGTTATTTATAGTACAATTATGAAAAACACAACGTTGGGCTCCCCTTAATTTTATTACGGCAGCGATGCTTGACGACCCTTGTGCATTATTTGTATTTCCTTTGGGCAACTGCACATTTGCATATTGAAAAGTGATGTTTTTAAACTGGATATCTGAAACCGGCTTTCCGTTTACCGCATCTCCTGCTATATCAACAAAAGCTGGAATTGCAGGTGCCCACACTTCAATTGTTTCCATATTTTCCGTAGCAAAGGGTATATAATATAATTTGCCTTTCTTTTTATCAAGGTACCAATCACCCGGATCCTGTAATCCCTCCCACACATTCTCTACCACATACCTCGCACCCTCATTATTAAAATCATCGGTAAATACTTTACCCGAGGGATATTTAAAGTTCACAAGATGTTCTTTTTCATCTACTGATTCTATTGAAAGATGGGTATCGGTCCAGAAATGGTATACTACTACATCAATATCTTTTAAGTTCTTCCAACTGGCTTTTATATCTTCTGAATTATAAATAAAACGTTTGCCCGGAGTTTGATATCCTGCATCTAATCCACCGTCAGGAAAACCTTTAACACGATAAAACCCTTTTTTTGGCAGGCTTGCTATTTTACGACTCTCACCATTAACAAATAACTGGTTAAATGACCAATTTCCTTTTTTCACTTGCGGCACGTTTGCTACCCAAATATTATTTTTATATTTTTTCCATTCCGTGATTCTTTCGCCGCCGTTTAATACTACCTTTTCTCCGGTTAAAGCGCTATATATTATGGGTGCTTCTTGTGTTCCTCCATCTTCAAGGCTAAGCTGAAACGTTTGTTTTAAACGGTATTCTCCTCCTAACAGATAAACAAAAATTGTATCGGACCCACTTTGCTTTCTTTGCATTCGAATTACATCCCGGGCTTTTTCCAGGGTAGCAAAAGCTTCCTTGGGGCTATATCCGGAAGCTTCATCATTACCATTTGGAGCTATATAATAGGCAACTGACTGCGCAGTAACAGTTGTTTGTAAAGAACAGCCAATCAGAATAAGTATCAATGGAACAAAGTATTTCATAATAGTTTCTTTACAGCTACTTGTAGCTTTTTAAGCTTATTGTCGAATATTTGCTATTTATTAACCTCACCGTTTACCAGGATTCTTCCGACCATCCAGGAAAATTCACTATACTGTTCAGGATTTTCAACTTCTCCCGGTTTCTTTTCTATCACCTGGAATTTATCGAATTTTTTTGAGGACAGTTGTATGATAGCTTTATGCTGTTTATTCTCTAAACCGTCAATAAAGAAAAACGCAAGTCGCGTATAAAAACAGTATTTGTCGAACCGGTTTATATACCTTGGAGGATAGTTATCTATTGATACCTTCAACGGGGCAGAGGCAGGACCAATTATATCTAAAAACCCAATACTTTCGCCTGTAAAAGAAAAAGATAATACATCTGAAGTATCCTTTAGCTTATAAACATGGGTTAAATAGCGACTGTAACGACTTATCAGTTCATCGCTATTATCAGTAACAGAAATTTTTTCAACCCCATTATTTAGGAACGACGGTGGTGAAACCATCGTAGCCTGATCCAGCCTTTTACTAAAGTAAGCAGCGCCAACAGGATGTTCATATGTACCAGCAGCCCGTAAACGTTTAATAGAATTTATAATTGATTCAGCATATAATGCATGGCCTGTTTCAGGATAAGGATGAACACCATCTGCAGAAAAGAAAGTTGAGTCATTTTTAATTGCTGGTTTTCCGGTAGGATATAACTTTTTGTTATTGATTAATTGTACAATTTTTGGAGAAAGGTTAACAGAAGGAATACTATAATAATCTGCTATCTCTTCCATTATTTTAACTGTAGGCGGAGGTCCTTCATTATTATAGTTTTTTAGCATGTAGTCAGCAAAAGTGTATATAAAACAAATATCAGTCTCCTGATGCGCCAGCCATGTTTTACGCACAATTCCTTCCATAGCAGTTAAAACACTTTCGCGAGTATTTTCATCATCATTTACTGCAAACTCGACGAATAACAGATCGGGTTTATAATTCAATACATGTTCTTCTAACCTATAGACTCCTAATTCGGATGTCGTGCCCCCAATAGCGGCATCAACTTGTTTGAATGTAACTTTGGGATATTGCTTTTGCATCCAGCTGAATGTTTGATCTCTCCAGCCATTGTGTGCTTCGGTAATGCTTCCTCCCAGATAAGCGATTGTTACCGTATCTGTGCTCTTTTGAACTTTATATAAAAAGTTTGGCAAACCTTTACGCGGAATAAATTCGGGGGGTAACTTCTGCGCCTGCGCAATTGGGCCTATAAACAACAGGAATAGTAGATAAAAGACTTTTATAAGGGTTTTGATTGCAGATATCATGCACAATAAGTATTAATCATTTTAAAACAGGAAGGAGAATTTTACTATTATTCACTTTGTCATGATAAACGCGAATGGATGCTTGTTGAAAATCGGTGTCCCGAGCGTGATAAATATCAATAAACTTTTGAGGATTTCTGTCAACTAAGGGAAACCAACTGCTTTGAACCTGTACCATAATACGATGTCCCTTTTTAAAAGTGTGAGCGACATCAGGCATCGTATATTTAACTGACGTAATCTTACCCGGAATAAAGGGCTCGGGCTTTTCAAAGCTATTGCGGTATTTTCCTCTGAAAACATCACCCCTTACCATCATCTGATATCCATTCATGATATAGTCATTATCATTAGTATAGGCAAAATCATCAGGGAAAACATCAATCAGTTTTACAACAAAATCCGCATCAGTTGTGGAAATACTTACCATCAGCTCTGCTGTTAAGGGGCCGGCCAATGTAACATCTTCTGATAATATTTCAGATTTGAAAACCAGCACATCAGGACGGGAAGAGGCAAACCGTTGGTCACCGGTCATATACTCTGCAGTTCGGTTGGCATGAATTCCTTCAGTATATGGAACCGGTTTAGCGGGATTACTAATGTATTCAGAAAAACTGGCTTCAGTTTTCGGCTGTTCCCAATTTAATTTACCGTTCTCCTGTAAGAAGATCGCTTTTTCAGTTGAAGCTTTGGGCGGCCAATTGGAGAATTGCTTCCACTGATTTTCTCCGGTAAAAAAAATGGTTGCTTCCTTAATCTGATCAATATTTCCCTTTCCTTTCAGATAATAATTAAAGAAAGGTATTTCTATATTAGCAGCATACCATTCTGAAGTATTGCTTCCAAATTGAACATTTCCCAAGTGTGTTCCCTCTGGTGTAGCCCACTGCCCATGAGACCAGGGTCCCATTACAATTTTATTATTAGTTGAAGGACTTTGCTTTTCAATGGCCCGATAAGTATTCCAGGCACCAAAACAATCTTCTGCGTCGAATAAGCCTCCAACTTCCAGTGTTGCCGCTTTTATATTCGTAATTGCCGCTCTTACATTTCTTGCCTTCCAAAAAGAATCGTAATTCGGATGGCTCATCAATTCCTTCCAGAAGGAGATGCTGTCCCCTGTAAGTTTAGTGAAATTAGGAAGCGCCCCTGTTCTTAAATAAAAATCATAGTAATCTTTTGTTGGAGGAGTGTAAGCGCTTTGGAAAAGGTCAGGAGTAGGTTTCGTAGGTTTTGGTCTTGGGCTTCCAAATCCCCATTCTGTATAAAATCCGAAAGCGTCCATCAAAAAGAAGGCACCATTATGATGAAAATCATCTCCTATAAACCAATCTGTTACCGGGGCCTGCGGGCTTACAGCTACAATAGCCGGGTGATTACTTAGAGCGGCCTGCGTGGAATAAAACCCCGGATAAGATGTGCCAAATACACCTACTTTTCCATTATTTCCCTGAATATTTCTTATTAGCCAATCAACGGTATCATAGGTATCAGTTGATTCGTCAATATCTAACGGAGATTTTTTATCCGGATTAAAGGGCCGTACATCTACAAAAATTCCCTCACTCATAAATTTTCCACGTACATCCTGTACAACTATAATATATTTTTCCTTTAAATACTCTTTGTAGTGATTGCTCCAGAAATTTCTAAAATTATCTCCGTATGGCATACAAGAGTACGTAGTTCTGGTTATTAAAATCGGGTGTTTTTCCCCGGTATCTTTAGGAATATAAATAGAAGTAAATAGTTTAACGCCATCCCGCATTGGAACGTATTGTTCTTTCTTATTATAGTTGTTCACTATCCAAGCAGAATCGGCATTTTGAGAATACCCTGAAATTGGAGTAATAAATAAGAAAAAAACTACTATCTGAACTAATATCCACTTGTAATCAGGTTTGATATTATAGTTGAGAAAAATCTTATCGTTAACTTTTAATTTCTTTTCGCTGTTGCTATTTTTCATCATTTATATTTTGTACCTGAAAAACTTCGTATTTGAATTTGATAAGATATAAATATAGTTACTCCACAATTACTTCATCAATAAACAGAGATGCATAATTACCTGCCGGAGTTTTGCCAAAAGGTTGAGCTATAACTCTTACAAAGCGGGATTTGAGGGCAGGAAGCGAAAAAGTTAAAGGCACAGCACCAGTAGAATCAGGAAGACTGATAGTTTGAGTTGCCTGATCCTTAAAATTTATGCCGTCGTCAGAAGTTTGCAATGTAACTGATTTTGGTATCATTATCCCAAAAGGAAGATTATGAAAGAAACGCATGGTAACCTTATTAATTTCTTCCGCCTTTCCAAAGTCGATAGTCCCGTTAAATTCCTCATTCTCCCAACCAAGCCATTTGTCATCGTTGTAGCGTTCTTCATCCTCATTACGGTAATCGTTAAAACGCGTATCATCTGCTAACCCCCCATTAATCCACCCGTCAAGTCCACTTTTATTATAACTGGGAAGCGTTTTCAAAGTCCCTTTTTTACCAACAGCTTTATGTAATATATAAGATTTTATTGCCAGATCGCGAACATTGCCATTTATTATAACCGCTGCATTTATGGTGCAACTTTGCGTAATTGGTACTGGCTGTTTATATACCGGCGAGTTTTGATTTGGAATCGTTCCATCCAATGTAAAATAAATAGGATTTCCATTCTCTGAGCCGCTTAATTCAACAACCAATTTCCCATTCTCCTGCTTTATATTGCTCACTCTTATATCATACAAGTGTTTTGAGTAGTTCACCTTAAGCTGGTCGAGCCTTTTCTCGTACGACAACAATCTTCTTGTAAAGTCACTAAAGTTTTTATTTGATGGTGAAGACCAGTTAACTTCAGCCAATGCGGTTGATCTTGGAAATATCATATACTCAGCAATAGCTGCAGTAGGAACATAAGTTGTCCATAAATTTCCCTGAGCTCCCATTATATATTTTGCCTGTTGTGTATTTAACTCCTGACTTACAGGTTCGTAATTATAAACATCAGAAAGCATTGTTAAGCCATAATAAGACGGCGGTTCACCTGGTGCATCAGACTGTGCATGGTCAAAGTAACAATATGGAAGAGGAGTCATTGCAGCATAATGACTATTCTTTGCAGCTTCAATACCGGGCTTTACCCCTGTCCAGCTCATAACTGCGGCATTGGGAGCTAATCCCCCCTGCATTATCTCATCCCATCCAATTATACTGCGACCTTTGCTATTTACAAACTTTTCTATCCGGTTAATAAAATCGCTTTGCAGATCTTCAACGCTGTTTAATCCCTGCTCTTTCATTCTTTGCCGGCAATATTTACAGGTTTTCCAGTTTAGCTTTTCTGCCTCATCCCCTCCTATATGAATGTATTTGGAAGGAAAAATTTCCATAACTTCTGATAAAACATTACTAAGAAAATTAACTGTTTCATTCCTTGTGCAAAATTCCGCCTGAATATTGCTTGGATATGGAAATGCTTTGCCGTTGCTGTCTAAGCAGGCAAGTTCCGGATATGCAGCCACAGCTGCCTGAGCATGGGCGGGCATTTCTATTTCGGGTATTATTGTAATAAATCGGTCGGCAGCATACTGAACTATATCTCTCATCTGTTCCTGAGTATAATATCCGCCGTACAATTTTTCATGCGGCTTACTTTTATAATCATACGTAAACTTATTATCAATAATATCTCCTTTACGAAAAGCTCCTATAGAAGTAAGTTTAGGATACTTTTTGCTTTCAAAACGCCATCCTTCATTATCTGTTAAATGCCAGTGTAACCGATTCATTTTCTGCATAGCCAATAAATCAATCATTCGTTTTATTGAGTCCGTCACCATAAAATTTCTTGAAACATCTAACATTATTCCCCGGTAACGTAACCGGGGCGCATCTTCAACCTGAACACAGGGAACAGCCCAATTTATGTTGCTGACCCTTGTCTCAGATTCGATACTTTCGGGTAATAATTGCAGTAAACTTTGAACAGCATAAAAAACTCCCGCAGGTTTTTGTGCTTTTATTTCAACTTTTTCTTTCGAGATATTCAGTTTATAGCCTTCTTCATTACTGATACTTTTATCTATAGCAACATATACTTCTCTATCAGCGCATTTTTTAGAAGACAATAAATCAATTGCAGCAGCTCTTTTTAGTTTAACCACTAAAGGCATAATAGCATTACCGAGTTCTTTATCACGTTTATCAAAGTGCAATTGTGTGCATTTAGTAAAATAAAAGCTACCCTGTTTCCAGTCTATTTTATTTGGAACAGGAATAATATTGGCCTTAGGCTGAGCCTTTGTTGACGTGCAGCAAACAGTAAATATCAGGATTAAAAGAAAGGGGGTTTTTGCCATATAAGTATCAGATATATGACCTAATATACGATGTGCAATTAAAGATACCGCAACGATACCCTTTTCTGTTCACAATGTTACTTACCGTACCAGTAACCTTTCAAACTCCACGCTGTCACCGTTAAAAACATTCATATCAACTACGTGATTAATTCCTGCAATGGTTGCCATATCTGAGTGCTGCCAGAACCGCCATCTTGTTCTTTTATCTGTTTTTAACTCGGGCTTATAATAGTGAGCAATCCATAAAATATGATCGTCAAAATGTCCTTGCAAGTAGTCTTTATAAAAAGTGATGTTGGTATAAATAATTGGTTTTATCGCTGTTTTATTCTCAATATAGTTCAAAAAAGATGAAAGTTCTTTCCGCATACGCTCCGGAGAAACTCTTTTCAATTCTTCAATATCTACTACTAATGGCAGATCGCCTTTTTCCGGCTTTACATTTTGAAGAAAGAACTTTGCCTGCCACTTCCCGTTCTTTCCGGGTTTAAAATAGTGGTATGCACCACAAACAATTCCTGCTTTTGGCGCTTCCCGCCAGTTTCGCTGAAAGTACGGATCTACATGAACAAGGCCTTCTGTAGCTTTAATGAAAGCAAATTTGATATACAGCTCATCCTCCCGCATTTCTTTCACCTTTTTCCAGTCTATTTTTCCCTGATAAGATGAAACATCAATTCCATGAATGCTATATTTTGAAGGAATGGGAATATTGAGACTTTTATAGGTACGATAATTCGGATTTCCACCCAAATCTGAGATCCAGCCAAACGCAGATGAAAACACTTTTAAAACATAGCCGTAATAGAAAGGCGAAAGCAGGATAAGCGCAATTCCTGCAAGTATCATTTTCAATTTAAAAGACAGGCCATTATTGTTTTTCTTTTTAACGGGCTTCTTTTTCTTTACAGTCTTTTTTCTCTTGATAGGTACAGGTGCTTTCTGGGATAAGGTGGCCACGGGATAAAGGTACAAAACCTGTTATTTCGAATACTGCCCGAAATAAAAAAACCTCAACTCTTTCAAGAGAAAAGGTTTTTCGTGAATATTATAAAGACCACTCATATTATTTAAAACAGTCGCTCAAACCTGCGGTTATTTTTATAAAAAGCATTAAAAAGCCCATTTCAAGAAAAGAACATGGAATCGCCGACTGGACTTACATCCCTCTGACTGCTGTTGCACCGGAACTACTTCATTTTAAAGCTGATTCAAAAGCTACGGGATTAGCCCGAATTATGAGCGGCGTTATGCTTGGCTCGGCTTTATTTACAAAAGCTGAATGGGACGTAATTAAAGTTATTCCATTTAAAGCTCATTTAGCAGCCGACATTGGCTTGGGTGTGTTTTCACTATTAGCACCATGGATTTTCAAATTTGCTAAAAAACCCGCAGCAAGAAATACTTTTCTGTTTATTGGCCTTTCGGGAATCATTATTGGTGGATTACTAACCAGGAGAAAAGAAATGTAACGACGAAGCTTGCATGAGCAGATGTGATTACTATATTAGTCATATAATCTGATTATGCACAAAAATCGTTTAGAAGCATTTAGCGATGGAGTGATTGCAATTATCATTACCATTATGGTTTTAGAACTAAAAACTCCCCATGGTCATGATCTTGCTACTCTGAAGCCCTTATTACCTGTTTTCCTTAGTTATGTGCTCAGTTTTATTTATATCGGCATTTACTGGAATAACCATCATCACATGTTGTTTGCAACAGAAAAGATTAGCGGAAGTGCGTTGTGGGCAAACCTGCATTTACTTTTCTGGCTGTCATTGGTTCCTTTTAGTACTGCCTGGATGGGAGAAAATCACTTTGAAAAGTGGCCTGTTGCCTTTTATGGCTTTGTTCTTTTGATGAATGCGATTGCATACAGTATTCTGGCGAAAATACTGATGAAACAAGCCGGAAAGGATTCTAAACTTGCAAAAGCCTTTGGAAATGATACGAAAGGAAAACTTTCCATATTAATTTACTGTACAGCAATAGCTTTTACTTTTTTAAACCCGGGGATAGGCTTGGCATTGTATGTGGTAGTAGCTTTAATCTGGCTGATTCCTGATACACGTATTGAACACATTATTAAAGAATGATAACTTTAACATCAGGGATACACTTAATTTAAATCTATCTTATGATAATACCAGCAGACAAACCAACTTATGAAGGTGAAATTGCCACCTACTGGTTTGAGGATGGGATATTGGTTTCACTTTCCAAAAGCATTAAACGGACCGTTTCCAATATTTCAGGTAATGTTGCCCTTGTAAAGGAAATTACAAATAATAAAAAAGTTCCTTTACTGATATACCTGAAAAACTCTCCTGTACCCGATAAGGAAACCAGAAAATTTTCGACAGAGCAGTTACCTACCATTTATACAGCAATGGCAATGGTTTCAAAACCCGGGCTTGCAACATTCATCATGACTATCCTCTTTAAATTAAAACCGCCGCCCATTCCAATGAAAAACTTTACAGATGACAAGGAAGCAAAGAACTGGTTAAAGCAATTTATCTAACCTGTTCTTTCTGCGCTTCATAAGCAGGATTTGTAAATAAAACGTAACCAAACAGTATTGCCAAAACGGAATAAACAAGTGCTCCTACCCAAACATAATTCAAGCCCGTACCATTAAATGGTATTTTAATTAACGCAAGTGCACCGATTGTAAAATGAGACATATTGCCTATTGCTACCGGCCTGCTGTATATTCCGCCTATTAAATTCGCCTTTGCCATCCAATTAAGCATTGCAAAGCCGAAGTAAACTGCTCCTAACAACTGAAATATTATCGAGGAGGCCGCTCCAGCCCCTAAGTTTTCGGCAATCTCTTGAGGAAAGAAAGACAAGGCAATGCCTGTAATTCCCAAAATTACCGCACTTCCGGACATCAGGTATTTAGTATTCATTTTCAATTTTATCAAATTCTCTTGAATTCTTAAACTTTTTTAGCGAAGCAGGAGATTTAAATTAATAAACGACTTTCGCAATTTTTACTTCTCAAAAGGAAATTGAATACGAGATAACTGAAAAGAGTCATTAGCGAAGTAGTGGCCAAGACGGCCATAGTACTTTTGCAATTTTCATAATAACATACCTACAATGAAACAAACAGAACTGCTACTATGCCAGAAATAACTTACATTGCTACACAAGACCGGATTTCACCTAAATCTTGTGTAACAATTTGAATTATGCCCGTTCCCAAAACGGAGGCGGCTCAATTCCAAGGGAGCGAAGGTAAACATAACCCTGCCCGCGATGATGAATTTCATTGTCAATAAAGTAAAGAACGGTAGAATAGATAGGGCCTTCGTACTGGCCGAAAGCTGCCTCCACTTCCTGAAAACGCTGTGGAGAAATTTGAGGCCAGAATTTGTTAATTTCATCCGTTATTTCATCCCAAAGACGTAACAGATCATTTTTTGTTTTAGGAGCACCCTCCTTCAGGTGATGAGCAATTTCTCCAAGTGCCTGCCACTCTCCTGTTGCTACCCCCCTTACACCCGGAGCCGCTATGTCTGCCAGCTCCATCGCCAATGCTGAAAAAGGACGTATTCCGCCTATTGAGTAAGAGAAAAGCTGATCTTCGGGGAAAGCTTCAATCACTCGGCGGGTAAGCCTACGGTGGCCCTGCCAATGTTCAAGTAATGCTTCAGGAGTGATTACAGGAGCTTCCAGGCTCTGTTCGTTCGTTTGCACGTTGTTTTCCATGATTTGTTTTTTTGTTTACAAAGCAAAGAAAGCAAGCACTTGTGACAGCCCTATGTCAGCATAAAAAAGATACTTAAATTTTATTTTATCGCGTTTGCAACTTCTGATAAATCCCTTTTAACTGACGAATATGCCGCTGCGTATGTACAATTACAAAATTGATCCATTCCAATCGGGTAAATTCGCCAAACTGAGGAATAGCATAATCCAAACAAGTTTCTGACGGCTCTTTTGTTTTAATAACATCCCCTATCTGAGTAAGCACTTTTTCCAGAGAACTTAACAAGCTTTGTTTTTCTATAGTGTTATTCGATGGAAGAATAAATTCAGGTGAATTTAATTTAACATCAAAGTTTAGGAAAAGCGCTTTAATTTTTTCCACTTTCTCTTCCGGGTCCCTCTGTGTTTGTTGTACTTTGCCATTCAGGGTTTCAACTACAAAGTAAGACTTTAAGAGATGTTCACCCACCTGCCCCGCCGTCCAGCTGCTTTCAAATGGTACTGTATTCATTTCTTCCTGACCAAATGATGAAAGAACCTGAATCAGCTCTTTTACCGTATTCTCAAATCCGGCTGATAGATTTTTAATGTTGTCTTTTGGATGCATTCCAAATACCGATGTATCAGCATCGAGATTATTTTTTTCCATAATCATTTGTTTAACTGATACAAATCTCTGCAACAAAACAACGTTCCGGCAGGTGTGAATACGACAATATAAAGGGTTGATCGAGACAATATAAAACAAAACCCCCAGCTGATGCTGAGGGCTAAATTGTTCTTGTATGATTTATACCCGCAAAAAAACTTTCTTCTGGTAAAGGATATACAGAAACAGCCATTTGATAAATACGAAACAAACAGCCATCACAACTGCATTAAAAGGATCGCCCACTAATTGCCCCAGCCACCTGAAAAATCCGTTTGTTGTATATTCCCAGTCTATAAACCTGCCCGATATATAGATAAGAATAGAGTTCATTCCTATTACCTTAAAGAAAAACGCCCAGCTTTTAAATCCCAATACATCGATAACATAATAAAATAGTGCTAACAAGAGTAAACTCAAACCACCTGTATGAAGAACGAAGGAACTTGTCCATAGGTTTTTATTGATCGGGAAATCCAGATTCCAGATTTGCGCCAGTATCAGAAAAACCACGCCGCTTCCGGCAAGCCATAATGCTTTCTTTTCTTTAGACATTGTTCCGTTTTTAAGCAAGCGCCCGGCTAATATGCCAAGCAATGCAGTACTGATTGCAGGAATGGTAGAAAATAAACCTTCGGGATCGTGAATTTTCAAATACAGCTTTCCGGGAAGAACTAACCGGTCAATATAAGAGGCAAAATTGCCTTCCATTGTTAAATCTCCGGGAGCAAAACCAGGAGCAGATGTGAATTTGAGCAGTAACCAATACGCAATTATCAGACCCGCAAACCACATTACCTGGAACTTTTCTTTGGTGTAGAGGTAAATAATGTTCGCCATCATATATGCCAGTCCAATGCGACCTAAAACGCTGGCAAAACGAATATCTTCAATGGGCCTGATGCGTAAACCGTTATTTACAACAATTCCTAAAAGCACCAGGATCAATCCGCGTTTAATTACACGCAGCAACAGTTCATTTTTACTTTTTCCCTTTTCCATCTCACGCCCCACAGAATAAGGAGTTGCCACACCGGCCAAAAAAAGAAATAAAGGGAAAATAAGATCGTAGTAATGGAAGCCGTTCCAATCCGGGTGCGTTAGCTGGTTAGAGATAGCACCAAAGAACGGAGAACCGGTTGCCTTGAAAAGGCTGTGGAAAATTTCTTCCGCACCCATAATCCAGAACATATCAAAACCGCGAAGGGCGTCTAAAGAATAAAGTCGTTGAGGGGAAGCCTGCATTGTTATTGCATCTGCACCGGCTCCCTGTGTACCAGGAAGCTCCTGTAATACAGCAATTGGTTCCATACTTATTGGTTAATTTTGGTTAGCAGAATTAAAGTTAAGAGAATAAATAGTAAACCGGGATGGCGGTGTTAAAAATTCATATCCTGCACCCTATTGAAAACGAAATTGTTACAATATTAACAGATAGTTAAACTTTCAGGAAGAGAAATGCCAGATATGTGAAGGGGTAATACAGCAATCCAGTGGAAAATCAAAAGGATCTGTATCCCGAATTTCTTCAACAGGATCAAAAATTGAAAGCCCTATCTTTTTAGCATCTGGCCGGCATTCAGTCAAAAAACGATCGTAAAAACCTTTCCCATATCCAATTCGATTCCCCTTTTTATCAAATGCAAGTAATGGAATCAGTATAATATCCAAGAGGCTTGCATCAACTGTTTGTCCGTTTTCAGGTTCTGTTATTCCCCATTTATTCATGGCAAGCGGGGTATTTTCTTCCCATATATAATTGTCAAGTGTGTTATTTTCAGAATTTATTTTAGACAGGACAAGCTTAATCTCCGGATATTCCTTTTTAATTCGGTCAGAAATCAGCAGGCTGTTTACTTCAGCCCTACCTACTATAGGATAAAAAGTGTGAAGGAATGAAATTCCGCTTAAAGGAATTCTTTTAAAATTTTCTGCAATCAGTTCAGATGCTTCTTCTACCTGTAAAGAAGTAAGATGTAATCGATTGTTCAGAAAATGCTCACGGAGTTCAGCTTTTTTCATAATACGATAAAAATAAGAAACGGCCTCAGAATATCTAAGGCCGTTTCTTTAATCTATCAAGGATCAGATTATTTAACACGTTCAATATAACTGCCTGTTGTAGTATCTACACGTACTTTATCTCCCTGGTTAATAAACAAAGGAACCCGGATTTCTACTCCTGTTTCAACTGTTGCCAATTTTAAGGCATTAGTTGAAGTATCGCCCTTTACGGCAGGTTCTGTGTAGGTAATTTCAAGTTCAACACTGGAAGGTGCTTTTGCCATTATAGGTTCTTCGCTCTCAAATGCAACAATTACATTCATTCCCTCTTTTAAAAACCGTGCAGAATCGCCAAAAAGGAATTTAGGAATATTAAATTGCTCAAAGGAGTTATTATCCATAACTACAAAAAAATCGCCGTCTTCATATAAATACTGGTAGTCGTTGGTTTCTACCCGGCAAATTTCTACTTCCTCATCGGTTCTGAAACGGTATTCAACCAGTTTACCTGTTTTTACGTTACGCATTCTTGCCTGGTAAAAAGCCCGTAAGTTGCCGGGAGTACGATGTATAAATTCCTCAACAGTTACCAGGTCACCATTGAAACGAAGCACATTTCCATTTTTAATTTCTGACGCTTTAGCCATATTAGAGCTTTATTTGGAGTGGCAAAAATAGGAATATTGTTCTAGAATTCAATCAGCAACAGGGATTTTAATAATAAGGTGGACCTTATGATGTTTATCAAGGAATTGCTCGCTATATGATAACTTGTATTGATCTGTAGAAAAGCACAACTCTGTAATAGAAATTAAGGAATTACCTCCGATCTAAAAAAATTGTCTTTAGCCTGGGAAAAAATTTATTTAATACCTTAATAAGCAATATCCAATACAATAAATAAAATAATATTAAGCCAAAAACAGAACCACCGGTTCCAATACTCCATGCAATCATGTGGAATACAAAACAGGTATAGGAAACATATGGAATATTTTGTTGGGCAAGAATTATGGTACTGATCAGGAATATTAATGATAGTACTGCAGCTCCGATATACTTATACATGCTATGAGCGTTAAGCAATAAAATTAATAAAAGGATTAAAATATTAGAACAAATTATTTGACAATGCAGGTCATTTTTAATATGTTAATCCAGCATACGCTATCATACAATATGAAATTTCAAACCAAGACTTAGTACTTTTATTAAGATTATCACGAGGTATCACTTCTTATCTCCTGTCTCTTCAAAATACTTCAACTCCAAATCCACCCCGTCAAATACCGCATAGGAGTTATAATTCATCCATTCACCTAAGTTAATGTAGCGGCTGTTTCCAACTTTCAGGTCAACAGGCATGTGCCGATGGCCATAGATAAAGTAATCGAAATGCTCTTTTTGCAATACTTCTTTACTGTGTGCAACCATCCACTCATACATGTCATCGGTATATTTTTTTTGCGGCCGTCTGATTTTCCTGTCTAACGACCAGGTATGGGCAATCCAAATTCCCAGGTTGGGATGGATACGGGCAAAAAGCCATTGGCATAAATTACTTCTGAATATTTTTTTTAAAATTTTAAACGCTGTATCGCCGGGGCCTACCCCATCTCCATGATGAATAAAAAATCGCTTTCCGCCCCTTTCTATTATTAATTCATTTGAAACTATCTCAATTCCCAGCTCCTTGGGAAAATAATCAAACATCCACATATCGTGGTTGCCTTTGAAAAGAACAATTTTTACGCCTGCATCGCTTAATTCGGCCAGTTTTCCCTGGAAACGGATAAAACCCTTTGGTATGGCTTTATTATATTCAAACCAGAAATCGAAAACGTCGCCTACCAAAAATAATTCAGCTGCATCTTCCTTAATTGTATCCAGCCAGCGCACTATCCTCGCTTCACGTTCGCGGCTTGTGGCATAATCGGGAGCTCCGAGATGAAAATCAGAAGCGAAGTAAATTTTATTCCGTTGAGGCATTGCCGTAAAAATATCAAACATTCGGGCAAAAATCGAATTTATGGAAGAAGTGTAGCTTTTAGTACATTTATCCTTTTAAATATCTTATGAAAGCAAAGCTATATATTTCGGCACTCGGCATTGGATTTATTTCTTTGTCGGCCTTTATTTCATATCCTGATTTTCCAATGATCAAATATCCAAAAACTAAAAAAGTAGCTGTTACCGATACGTATTTTGGCACACAGGTTTCCGATCCTTACCGTTGGCTTGAAAATGACACCGCTGCCGATATAAAAGAATGGGTTATCGCCCAGAATAAAGTCACACAAGGTTTTCTTTCTCAAATTCCGTTTCGGGATAAGATAAAAGAACGCCTGGAAACACTGTGGAATTACGAAAAGTACAGTGCACCGTTCAGGGAAGGGAGATACACCTATTTTTATAAGAACGACGGATTACAGAACCAGTCAGTACTCTTCCGGCAACAGGAAGGGAAAGAACCTGAAGTATTTCTCGATCCGAATAAATTCTCTGCAGATGGAACCACTTCCCTTGCTGGTATAGATTTTACAAAAGACGGAAGTATGGCTGCCTACCAGATTTCTGAAGGAGGCTCGGACTGGCGGAAGGTAATTGTAATAAAAACAGAAGATAAATCAATTGTAAGTGATACGCTAACGAATGTAAAGTTTTCAGGTCTGGCCTGGAAAGGCAACGAAGGCTTTTATTACAGCAGCTACGATAAACCTGAAGGTGGAAGCCAGCTGTCGGGAATGACCCAGCATCATAAACTGTATTTTCATAAATTAGGAACCCCGCAGAAAGAAGACCGGTTGATCTTTGGCGGATCAGAAACTCCCCGAAGATATATCGGCGGCTATTTAACGGAAGATGAACGCTTTCTGGTGATTACCGCCGCAAACTCTACAACAGGAAATGAATTATACATTCAGGATTTATCTAAACCTGGCAGTAAAATAAAAACTGTTGTTTCAAATTTCGATAACGACCATTATGTTGTTAACAGCGAAGGTTCCCGGCTTTATATTTTCACCAATTTACATGCTCCCAATAACCGTCTTGTTACTGTCGATGCTGCCGGCGCCGGAACTGAAAACTGGAAAGACTTAATTCCAGAAACAGAAAATGTACTACAAATTTCTACAGCCGGGGGTAAATTATTTGCAAGCTACCTTAAGGACGCAACTTCATTAATTAAGCAATACGATTTAAACGGAAAGCTTGAAAAAACAATTAATCTGCCCGGTGTTGGAACTGCTGCCGGTTTTTCAGGCAAAAAAGAAGAGCACGAAATTTACTATACGTTCAATTCATATGTGTACCCATCAACGATTTTTAAATACGATATTCTATCCCGAGAATCAACGATTTTTAAAAAATCAGGTGTGCAATTTGATCCGCAGCAATACGAATCGAAGCAGGTTTTTTACAACTCGAAAGACGGAACCCGTATCCCAATGATAATAACTTACAAGAAGGGAATTAAGCTGAACGGCAAAAATCCCACTCTTCTTTACGGGTATGGCGGCTTCAGCATCAGTTTAACTCCTGCTTTCAGCACTTCAAACATTGTTTTGTTAGAGCAGGGAGGAATTTTTGCAGTTCCGAACTTACGCGGCGGAGGCGAATACGGAGAAAAGTGGCACCTGGCAGGAACAAAAATGAAGAAGCAGAATGTTTTTGATGACTTTATTGCTGCTGCAGAATATCTCGTGAATAACAATTATACTTCCAGAGATTATCTAGCTATTTCCGGCGGCTCAAACGGGGGCTTGCTGGTTGGAGCCTGCATGACACAAGAGCCCGAACTGTTTAAAGTAGCATTTCCGGCCGTGGGGGTTTTAGACATGCTTCGGTACAATAAATTTACCGCAGGTGCCGGCTGGGCATATGATTATGGAACAGCAGAAGATTCGGAAGAAATGTTCAGGTATCTTTATCAGTACTCGCCCTATCACGCATTAAAGCAAGGTGTTAAGTATCCCGCAACAATGGTTACAACTGCTGATCATGATGACCGCGTAGTGCCTGCTCACTCTTTTAAATTTGCAGCACGTTTACAGGAATATCATGCAGGAGAAGCTCCGGTACTAATAAGAATTGAAACAAAGGCAGGACATGGTGCCGGTAAATCAACCGCCCAGGTAATTGCAGAACAGGCAGATAAATGGTCCTTTATGTTATATAATATGGGAATTAAATACAAGTAGTACTGAATTATTAGTGACTCAATACCTGGTACTCAATACTATATACTAACTTTAAAAAAATTGAATCCTTACGAACAAAAAAGGCGCTGGAAATTTCTTTTACTTGCTTTTGCAGTAGTAATTGCAGGCGCCTCTTTATGGTATGCCAATTACTTGGTAAAGAATCTGTCCCGGTCAGAAAGAACACGGGCAGAGGTTTGGGCTTATACATTTAAGCGCATTATTTCCATGCCGGATATTAACGATGAATCAATAACGTTTGTATACGCTATTCGCGACAGCCTGAGTGTTCCTACCATTGTTACGGACGCCAATGGCAGTATAAAATACTGGAAAGGCTTAGACAGCACCAAAACAAATTATAAGATCGAAGCTGAAAATATCGAGTCGCCCTTTTACACCAAAAAAGAATACGCACCCGAGTATTTTAAAAAGCAACTGCATGAAATGCGATCGCAGCATAAACCCATAGAGTTAACACTTGCGAATAAAGAAAAGTGGTACGTATATTATAAAGACTCATTACTTCTTACCCAGCTTCGGGTTTTTCCTTACATCCAGTTAACCGTTATCGGGATCTTTCTGCTGGTGGCTTACCTCGTTTTCAGCTCCTCTAGGCGAACGGAACAAAACCTGGTATGGGTGGGTATGGCAAAAGAAACAGCTCATCAGCTCGGCACCCCCATATCTTCTTTAATGGCTTGGATAGAATTGCTGAAATCCAAATTCAAGGCAGAAGATGATCCCTTGATCACTGAAATGGAGAATGATATCCAAAGGCTGGAAATGGTGGCGGATCGTTTTTCTAAAATCGGCTCGAAAGCGGTTTTGAATGCCCATGCTGTTTATCCTGCAGTAAAAGAATATGTAGATTATTTTAAGATCAGGACCAGTGAAAAAATTACTTTTTCTGTATCAGGCGACACAGAGTTGGAAGCTTTAATGAATATTCCTTTGTTCGACTGGGTTTTGGAGAATCTGTTAAAAAACTCGGTGAATGCAATAGAAGGAACAGGAAAGATCGACATTAAAATAACCGAGAATCATGGTAAAGAGCAGGTCTTCGTAGATATTTCGGATACAGGAAAAGGAATCCCAAGATTCAAGTTTGAAACTATCTTTCAACCCGGATATACTACCCGCAAACGCGGCTGGGGCCTGGGTTTATCCCTTACCAAACGTATTATTGAGAATTACCATCAGGGCCAGATCTATGTTAAAGATTCTGAGCTCGGAAAAGGAACCACAATCCGAATTATTTTAAAAACAGCACATGAAACGTCCTGAACCAACTGAATATTCCCCTTTTCATGCAGGGTACATAGAAAGGGCAAATGACAATATTCTCGAAGAGCTTGAACAGCAGGCTACCGCTATTCCTGACTTTTTACGATCTATTCCTGAAGAGAAACATGATTTTTCCTATGCTCCAGATAAATGGACTTTGAAACAATTGGTGGGGCATCTTACAGATACCGAACGTATTATGGCTTACCGGCTGCTGCGTTTTTCCAGAAAAGATTCTACTCCGCTTCCCGGATTTGAAGAGAATTTCTATGTAGATAATTCTAACTTCCTGAACAGCAGTTTTTACGAATTGGCAGATGAGTTTGCTGCCGTTCGGCAAGGCAATCTTTTTCTTTTCAGATCGTTGAAAGATGAACAGTTGGATCTGTATGGAGAAGCAAATGGAAATGCCCTTTCTGTAAGAGCACTTTTATTTATACTATCCGGACACTTAAAACACCATGTTCAAATTATTAAAGACAGGTATTTATAAAACTTTTTTAATTCAAATATCTTTCTTCCATAATTGCTATTTGAATTTTCCGGCGGCAAAAACCAAATAAAAATTTGCTGATTGACAAAATTCTGCGGATTCTTTTTTTTGGCAAGATATGGTTAGATTTGCGTTCCCAAAATCACGTTTAACGAATGAGTTCAGTAGAAATTACTAAAGATACTTACCTGCAGTGGTATGATTCCATGCTGCTGATGAGAAAATTTGAAGAAAAGGCAGGACAACTATACGGGCAACAAAAAATAAGAGGTTTTTGCCATTTATATATTGGGCAGGAAGCCGTTGTTGCAGGAACCATGTCTGTTCTTCGCCCTGAAGATTCAATGATCACAGCGTACCGGGATCACGCTCACGCCCTTGCAAAAGGTATGACAGCAAATGAAATAATGGCCGAGCTGTATGGAAAAGCAACCGGCTGTTCGAAAGGGAAAGGCGGCTCCATGCACATGTTCAGCAAAGAGCATAAATTTTTTGGAGGACATGGTATTGTAGGAGGCCAGATTCCATTAGGTGCGGGTGTTGCTTTTGCCGAAAAGTACCTGGGCACAGATAATGTAAATGTGTGTTATATGGGAGACGGTGCTGTTCGCCAGGGAGCATTAAATGAAACCTTTAACATGGCGATGCTGTGGAAGCTTCCGGTAATTTTCGTGTGCGAGAATAATGGTTATGCAATGGGGACTTCTGTACAGCGCACTACCAACATGATTGATATTTTTAAAATAGGTTTAGGATTTGATATGCCATGTGCACCTGTTGACGGTATGGACCCTGCGGCTGTACACAATGCAATGGATGAAGCTGTTCAGCGTGCCCGCAGAGGCGAAGGGCCAACCTTCCTTGAAATGCGTACCTATCGATACAAGGGCCATTCCATGTCAGATCCGGCGAAGTACCGTACAAAAGAAGAACTGGAAGAATACAAAGCAAAAGATCCGATAGAAATTGTAAAAAAAGCAATCCTGGATAATAAATATGCTGATGAGGCATGGTTTGAAGAGATTAATCAAAAGGTAAAGAATATTGTGGATGAATCGGTAAAATTTGCTGAAGAATCACCATGGCCTGATCCTCAGGAACTGTACAACGATGTATATGTACAGAAGGATTATCCATTTATTCGTAGCTAATCAAAACATTCATCTAATCTAAAAATAAAAATATGGCTGAAGTTGTACGTATGCCTAAAATGAGCGATACCATGACCGAAGGGGTTATCGCGAAATGGCATAAAAAAGTTGGCGATAAAGTAAATACAGGAGATTTAGTTGCTGAAGTAGAAACCGATAAGGCAACTATGGATTTTGAATCTTTCCAGGAAGGAACTCTTTTATATATAGGCGCCGAAGAAGGGCAGGCCGTGCCGGTAGATTCGGTAATTGCTGTACTTGGAGCTCCCGGAGAAGATTACAAACCGGCACTGGAAGGTGCAGGAACGGGAACAAAAGCAGATAGCCTCGAAAAAGCAAATTCTACTGCAGAAACTGCTGATAAACCCGAAACAAAAGTACCTGCTGAAGAAGCTGAGGAAGGAGGAATTGATCCCGAGTCTGTAGGTGCAACGGTTATCAGAATGCCCTTGTTGAGCGATACCATGACAGAAGGCGTTATTGCCGAGTGGCATAAAAAGGTAGGTGATAAAGTAAAAAGTGACGATACGCTTGCTGATGTTGAAACAGACAAAGCTACTATGGAAGTAACTGCCTATGCAGAAGGAACGTTATTGTATATAGGTGTTGAAAAAGGACAAGCGGCAAAAGTAAACGACGTAATCGCTATTGTAGGGAAAGAAGGCACTGACGTTCAGGCTTTGTTAAAGGGCTCAAAACAAGGAAATAAACAGGCTTCCGAAAGTGCAAAAACAGAAGAGGCCCTGGCACAACCACAACAGCAGGAAAAAACACAGGAAGTATCGTCATCCGATTCTGATTCCCGTATAAAAGCTTCTCCGCTTGCAAAAAAACTTGCCGAAGAAAAAGGAATTGACCTTTCTCAGCTTAAAGGAAGCGCTGAAGGGGGCCGCATTATAAAGAAAGACGTAGAAGAATTTAAGCCGGCAACTAAACCTGCTGAAGCACCTGCACAAAAAGCAGAAGCTCCTGCCCCTAAAATTCCTCAGTTTATCGGTGAAGAAAAATATACAGAAAAACCTGTTACACAAATGCGTAAAACCATTGCAAAACGGCTTTCTGAAAGTTTATTTACCGCTCCGCATTTTTATGTTACCATGAGTATTGATATGGATAGTGCTATCCAGGCTCGTGCTAAAATCAATGAATTTGCTCCGGTAAAAATCTCTTTTAACGATTTAGTGGTAAAGGCTGCAGCAATCGCTTTAAAACAGCATCCCAATGTAAATTCATCCTGGCTGGGTGATAAAATCCGTTATAACGAACATGTAAATATTGGAATTGCCGTGGCTGTAGATGAAGGATTGCTGGTTCCGGTAGTTCGGTTTGCTGATGGTAAATCCCTTTCACATATTTCTGCGGAGGTAAAAGACTTTGCTCAACGGGCAAAAGCTAAAAAGCTGCAACCCGCGGACTGGGAAGGTTCTACTTTCACCATTTCAAATCTTGGAATGTTTGGCGTAGATGAATTTACAGCTATCATTAATCCACCCGATTCCTGCATTCTTGCAGTAGGTGGTATTCAACAGGTTCCCGTTGTTAAAAATGGTGCCGTTGTACCTGGAAATATAATGAAAGTTACGCTAAGCGCAGACCATCGCGTGGTTGACGGAGCTACAGCCGCTGCGTTCCTGCAAACATTAAAAGCATTACTTGAAGAGCCGGTTAGATTGCTGGTTTAGGTAAGTTAATAGAAATATAGAAAGGTCTGAATTAATACAATTCAGACCTTATTTATGATGTATATGCTAAATACAAAGCTTCCATTCGTTGTAAAGCTTCTTCTACTCGTACAGATTGTATGGATGCCAGGTTCTGAATATCGGCAGGAAGCAAGGCATCTGATAAAACTTCCCGGTAAGCATTAACTGCCGCCCTTTCACCTGTTATACACGAATCAAGTATCGCTTTATCATCATTGGTTGATAAGGTGCTTTTTATATCAATCCATGCCCGGTGTAATGCTCCAATCGGCCCTCCTGAAAGGTCGGGTTCTCCTCCTAATTTGTTGACTTCTGCTCTCAGCGCATTGGCAAATTCTTCCCTGTTCACGCTATAGCTATAAAAAATACCTTTCAGATCTTCTGATTCTGCATCTTTTGCCGCTACACTATATCCGTGTTTTCCATCGTTACAAATGGTAATGAGGTGATTTAAATGTGATATTAATTTTTCCTTAGGTGTTTCCATGCACAACTAACAGAAACACGGTACTATTAGTTCTGCAACTCATCTCTTTTTTAAAATATCGTTGATTCTTGAAAGCACCTTTTCAATTCTGGTTTTTTGTAACGCGATCAGGTTTCGTGTATCGGCGGGGAGTAACGCTTTTTCAAGTACTTCTTTATACGCCTGAAGTGCCGCCTTCTCTCCTGTTATACAAGCTTCCAGGTTGACTTTATCATCTTCGGCGGAAAAGGCGCTTTTTACGTCCATCCAGGTCCTGTGCAGTGTACCTAAAGTCACTTCACTTTTATCAGGATCTCCGCCTGCCTTTCTCACCTCGTATTTTAATGCCTGTATGTACTTTTCTCTTTCAATACTTACAGAGCTAAAGAAATTCTTCAAATCTTCGTCCTGAGCATTTTTTGCAGCAGCCTGATAACCATGCTTCCCGCTTTTACAAATAGAAAGAAGATGATTTAAATGAGCAATTATTTTTTGGTCTGTGCTTGTCATCTGCCTGCTTTTAAAAACGAAATATCGGAATATTTCATCTTTAAAAAAATGACCTGTCTCACTTAGCCCTTGCTTCTGTCGGCATAGCCGAATACTTTTTTAAGAAGATCGGTTTTCCTGGCAGCAACATTCTGGCGTATTCTTAATTCTTCCTGCGCTATTTCAAAAAAGAGTCCTTCAATTGCCTTTTGAGTAACATATTCATCCAGATCAGGATTTATTTTAGAAACCAATGGAATTTGGTTATAACGGGTAATAACATCACTCCAGTAACGTGTTGCCCCAACTTTGCTTAAACTGTTTTGAATAATTGGATTAAACTTTGCCTCTAACTGATTAGTAGTTACCCGTTGAAAATATTTTGTTGCAGCATCACTCTGATTGCCTAAAAGGATATTGGTAGCATCTGCAATGGTCATTTGTTTAATCGCAGAAAGAAAGATCGGCTTTGCTTCTGTTGCAGCGTCTTCAGCCGCCCTGTTCAGACTTATAATAACGTTATCGCACAATTTATTTAAACCCAGCGTTCTCAGTGTTCTTTCAACTTTTTGTGCTTCAGGCGGAAATAATAGCTTTACAGCCAGGTTTTCCAGATAACCTCCACGGGAAGATAATTTTTCAGAACTGTTCGCCGTGCCATATTCGAGCGCCTGTTTTAATCCAGCTGCAATTTCTGCTGATGTAGGATTAGCTCCGGCTTGGGTTAATATCTGCGCTGTTTGATTGAGCGTTTCACAACTGCTTGTTAAAATAAGTACACATGCTGATAAGACTATTACGGCTTTCTTCATTTTTAGTTTTTCTGTCTAAGAAAGCAAATCTTTTGCCAATAATAATTTGTTTTTGCATCACTTACAAATTCAGCTATAACCTTCTTTTGGCTGTTTGGGCTATTGCGCAGATACCTGTTGGTTTAAAATCAGGACGGCAAAATGCTTTCTTATAAATCCTTAAATTTTTTAATATTTGAGTTATGCCAAACCAGTGTTTTTTGCATCTTGTAATAAACAGGATTAAATAAAGCAATTTGAAGTTTCTTAAGTTTCGCAATACGGATCAGGTTGATGAGCCCCTTATGCTGGCTGAATACCGTCGTACACATGAGCTGGAGATCCTGGGAAAACTTTATGAAAAGTACATGCCACTGGTATATGGGGTATGTTTAAAGTACCTGAAAGATGAAGAGCAAAGTAAAGATGGGGTAATGCAAATCTTTGAGCAACTGATTGATAAATTGAAAATTCACGAAGTTGGTAATTTCAAAAGCTGGTTGTACACATTGGCACGCAATTATTGCTTAATGGCACTTCGGACTGCCTCCAAGCACGAAACTGTGAACCTGCAGGACAACTTTGTGGAAAAAGGCGCTGATTTTCATCTCAATAGCGAGGCATCGAAAGAGGGCGAACTGGATCTGATGGAAAAATGCATGGAGAAGTTGCCGGAAGAACAGCGCATAAGCATTGATCTCTTCTATCTTCAGCAGAAATGTTATAAAGATGTTGCTGATTTAACTGGTTTTGATATAAATAAAGTAAAAAGCTATATACAAAACGGGAAACGAAACCTTAAAATTTGTATGGAGAAGAATCGTGGAAATGAACAATATTAATTACATAACTATAAAAAATTACCTGGAAGGCCGGCTGGATGAAAAGGAAATGTACGAACTGGAAAAGCAGGCTCTCGAAGATCCTTTTCTGGCGGATGCTATTGAGGGATATTCACACGCTCGTCTATCTTCCGATTCTCAGCTAAGTATTCTGCAAAAACAGCTCGAAGACAGGATAGCGCAACAGCAGGAAAATAAAAACGTATTCAATTATACCTGGCAAAGATTAAGCGTTGCTGCAGTAGCCGCTGTTATGTTCATTTCTGCAGGTATCCTTTTCTGGATGAAGGCCTCTATCCCTGCACAGAATAATTCCAGCATAAAACAGGTGCAGGTACTCCCCTTTGTACCCAATTCGGGGGCAGAAAACACAGCTGATTATCTTACAAGCCAGGCACAACCCTCAACGGGCTGGCCAGCTTACAACGAGTACGTAAAAAAGAATAACCGGTTTCCTGCTACAGAAAAAACGACAGGTGAAGTAATCGTAGCATTTACTGTGGATAAAGAAACGGGTGTTCCCGGGAATTATAAGATTCTCCGTGGGCTTAACAGGGCTTATAACGAAGAAGCCATCCGATTAATTAAGGAAGGTCCTGTGTGGATACCGGATAGTTCAGAAAAAAACCCGGAAGTCCGTGTAACAGTTAAATTTCAGCCCTGATTCTTTCATCACACATTCTTGTATTAAATTCGTTGTTTAAATTAAATGAATTTATGAAGCAGGTGCTTTGCCTTTTTATTTCCTTATTTCTGTTATCCTGTAATCAAAAAAAATCCGGAAATACAGCCGAAACAGTAAAAAGCCAAAACCTTGTTCCTCATGATGCACATTCTTTTGCTGAACCTGAAAAAGCAGTCGTAAAGCATTTGGATCTTACTTTGAATGTTGATTTTAACAACCATTTATTAACAGGAAAAGCTACATGGACTATAGATAACCCTACTGGTTCGGATGAAATTATTTTTGATACACGGCAGCTAAACATACAGAAAGTTACTCTGGACGGCGAGAAGGAAGAAACTATGTTTGCTTTGGGCGATGAGATTAAATTCTTAGGGAAACCCCTGAGCATTCAAATAAAACCGGAAACTAAAAAAATAACAATCTGTTACACTACCGAAAAGGATGCCGCCGCCCTGCAATGGCTAAACCCGGAACAAACGGCAGGAAAAAAAACACCCTTCCTTTTCACCCAGTCAGAAGCTATTTTAGCCCGAACCTGGATACCTTGCCAGGATAGTCCGGGAATTCGTTTCACCTATAATGCAAACGTGACTGTTCCGAAAAATTTGCTGGCTTTGATGAGTGCTAAAAATCCACAGCAAAAGAACGACAAAGGAACTTATAAATTTTCGCAGCCTCATGCTATACCTTCTTATTTAATGGCTCTGGCTGTTGGCGATATCGCATTTCAGGCCATCGATAATCGTACCGGTATTTACGCGGAACCTGTAATGCTGCAAAAAGCTGCCTGGGAATTTGCAGATATGGGAAAGATGGTAGACGCGGCGGAAAAATTATATGGCCCTTATAAATGGGGACGCTATGATGTATTGGTTTTACCACCAAGTTTTCCGTTTGGTGGTATGGAAAATCCAATGCTTACCTTTGCTACTCCAACCGTTATAGCCGGCGACCGTTCGCTGGTTAGCCTGATTGCCCATGAACTTGCCCATAGCTGGAGCGGAAATCTGGTTACCAATGCTACCTGGAACGACTTCTGGTTAAATGAAGGATTTACCACCTACATTGAAAGACGTATAGTAGAAGCGGTTTACGGAAGGGAAGAAGCAAAAATGCAGGAAGTTTTGGGCTACCAGTCGCTGAAAGATGTTATCAATGAGTTAGGCCCTAAAAATCATGATACCAGTTTAAAAGGAAATTTTGACGGCCGTGATCCCGATGAAGGTATGACAGATATTCCGTACGTGAAAGGATACTTCTTTCTGCGCACAATTGAACGATTTGTAGGACGCGAAAAATTTGACCAGTTTTTAAAAGAGTACTTCCAGGAACATGCTTTTCACTCGGTAAGTACTGAGCAGTTTTTAAATGACCTGGATTCAAAGCTTTTAAAGTCTAACCGCACTTTAACAGGCAAAATAAACGCCAAGGCTTGGGTTTACGAGCCGGGGATGCCTTCTAATTTATCTCCTGTAAGTTCACTTGCCTTTACAGAGATAGATAGTCTGCTAACTTCTTATAAACAAACCAAATCCCTAACAGGATTAAATGAAAAAATAAAGTCGACCAACGAGAAACTGTATTTTATCAGCCATCTTCCTGAACACTTAGCAACTACTGATATGGCTGCCCTTGATAAAGAATTTAACTTCACTCAGTCTGGAAATGCCGAAATACAAAGCGCCTGGTATGTTACAGCCATCAAAAACAACTACAAAACCGCTTATCCATATATAAAGCAATTCCTTATTTCTGTAGGACGAAGAAAGTTTCTGGTTCCGATTTACAAAGAACTGGTAAAAACTCCGGAAGGTAAAGCATGGGCACGTGAAGTGTATTCAGTAGCAGAGCCTAATTATCATTCGGTAGCATCGAATACTATTGACCAGATTTTGTATCTGGATAAGAAATAAGAGGAATCACTCATTTTTCTTCCTCATGTTTTGAGGGCAGAACGTCCACTTCCTGCTCTTCTTCTTTCTGTATAATGTAAACGGCGTAGGCAGAGGGCTTAATTTTATATCCATTTTGCTCTGCATAAACCTGAGTAAATTCGGCCCCAAAAAATAGTATAGCTGCAGAGTAGTAAACCCAGGTAAGTATTACGATTATTGATCCTGCAGCACCGTAGGCCGAGCCTGGCCCTACTTTATTTATATAAAGCCCGATAAGAAACCGGCCCAGCATAAAAAGTAAAGCAGTTGTTATAGCTCCTATAGCCACCACTTTCCATTCGATTTCTGCATCCGGAAGAAATTTAAAGATGATGGCAAAAAGAACAGAAATAATAATAAAAGTTATAAGCACATTAAAAACATTTACCAGGAGAATAGTTACATCAGGAAAGTAATGGCTTAGCTTATCGCTCAAAGCAATAACCAATCCGTTAATTATTAGCGATACGATAAGAAGAAATCCTAAACCCAGTACCATTGAAAATGAAATTAGCCTGTTTAATATTAATCTCTGCCAGCCTTTTTTAGGTTTTGCACGAACTCGCCAGATGGAATTGATAGAATCCTGTATCTGGATAAAAACTCCTGTTGAGCCAAGAAAAAGCGTTATCGCTCCAATAATAGCTGCAGTGGTTGAATGGCCAGACCTGCTGACTTTCTGTATCGTAGACTGAATCTGGAAGGCTGCATCACTACCTACAAAACCGTTAATTTCCTGAAAAATCTTCTGATTGGTATCCTGACCGTAAATTAAACTGGTTATGGAAATAATCATAATTAGAAGCGGAGCCAGCGAAAAAATCGTGTAATAAGCCAACGATGCACTCATCTTCATTGCCCGATCTTCTGAGAAGGCTTTAAAAGTGCAGGAAATCAATTTCCAGGCTTTCCTGAAGAAATTTTTCAGGTTCATTTACTAATTCTAATTGTTCTAAGGATAAAGAACAACTTAAAATTAATGTTTTAACAAATCGTAAAACTTTAAACTTTAGCTATCTTTTTGAGATGATAAGCAGGTCAAGATCTTTAGGAGGAATATTAAAGCGCTCGGCAAGATCTTTATTCGTTACATGCCCCTGGTAAAGATAAATTGCGTTCCTCACTCCCGGCTTTTCCCATATTACGTTCATGATTCCTCCCATTTCGCCAATATCTAACAAAATGGGCGTGAAAATATTAGTTAAGGCATAAGTTGCAGTGCGGGCAACCCGCGATGCTATATTCGGAACACAATAATGGATTACATCATACTTTCTAAAAACCGGTTCATCGTGATTGGTTACCCTCGATGTTTCAAAACATCCGCCCTGATCAATACTTACATCAATAACAACGGAATTTGGTTTCATTCTGCTTACCGTTTCTTCTGTTACCATACACGGGCTGCGGCCATTATTAGCACGCACTGCTCCAATAACAACATCGCAGGTAGTTACTGCTTTTTGCAAAACAATAGGTTGAATAACCGAAGTAAAAACCCGGCTGCCAATGTTATTTTGCAAACGGCGCAGCTTATAAATGGAACTGTCAAAAACTTTAACTTCGGCACCAAGCGCAATGGCCGTTCGGGCAGCATATTCGCCAACAGTACCTGCTCCTAAGATCACAATTTCTGTCGGCGGCACTCCGGTAATTCCTCCCAACATAAGTCCTTTGCCGTTAAATACGTTACTTAAATATTCTGCCGCAATAAGAATGGATGTTGCTCCTACAATTTCACTCATTGCTCTTACAACGGTCAGAATGTTTCCTTCATCACGTAAGTATTCATAAGACAAAGCAGTAATTTTCTTCTTCATTAAAGACAAAAGGCATTCTTTTGATAAAGTACCCATTTGCAATGTTGAAAACAGAACCTGGCCGTGTTTCATCATACCAATTTCATCTGAAGTCGGCGGTGCAATTTTTACAATGAGATCAGCTTTATAAATTTCCTTTTTATCATAAACAATCTTGGCTCCCTGTTCACTATAATGATGATCGAGAAAGTTTGCTGCGTTTCCGGCTCCGGCTTCAATAACTACTTCATGGCCGTTGTTTACCAGCACCGCTACCGACAAAGGAGTGAGAGGTATTCTTTTTTCCTGGTAAGATGTTTCTTTGGGGATTCCTATATAAAGGCTGTTTTTCCTTGTTCTTGTTTCGAGCATTGCCTCCTGCGGCTGCATTAACGCTTGCTTTGCAATGTCCGATAGTTCATTCATCATTTTTTCTTTAACAGATAAAAAAATTAGTTGAAGATATAAAAATTAGCGTTGTTTTGCTACGGATACCTTCAAAAACTTACTATTTCTGCTTGTAACAGGCGTTCTTGCCCGCTTTTAACCTTTAGTTCAACCCGGCAGGCCTTCGCGGGCAATAAACTGCTTATCTTTTCAGGCCACTCAATAAAACAATAGTTACCCGAGTATATATAGTCTTCATAACCCAGGTCTAAAGCTTCTGTTTCGTTTTTTAAGCGATAAAAATCAAAATGATAAACAGGCCCTGAAGGAGAAACGTATTCATTAACAATTGAAAAGGTAGGGCTCGAAACCGTGTCTGTTATGCCTAATTCTTTACAGATTGCCTTGATAAAGGTAGTTTTCCCTGCCCCCATCTCTCCGTAAAAGAGCAGTATTTTTTCATTTCCTATAAAGTGAAGCAGGTGTATTGCAGCTTCAGATAATTGTTCAGGATCGGATATTTCAATAACCATCGCCACAAAAATAATAATTTGTACGACGCTATCTCGGGCTGTACGTTATATAGGGAACGATCATTTCTTCCAGCGAAATTCCGCCATGCTGAAAAGTGCCGCTGTAGTAATTTACAAAATGATTGTAATTGTTGGGGTAAACAAAATATTCATCCTCTTTAGCGAAAATAAAACTCGAGCTTACATGCAGTTTAGGTAAGAAAGCATCATGGGGGTTTTTAATATGAAAAACTTCTTTTGCCGCGAAGTTCAAATTCTTTCCTTGTTTATAGCGAAGATTGGTATTTGTATTCCTGTCGCCGATTACCTTGCTCGGATGTTTTACACGAATTGTCCCGTGATCGGTTGTAATAATTACTTTAACGTCTTTCTGAGACAATTTTTTCAATGTTTCCAAAAGAGGCGAATGTTCGAACCAGGATAAGGTTAATGACCGGTACGCCGCTTCATTATTGGCCAGTTCACGGATCATCGCCATATCAGTTCTGGCATGCGAAAGCATATCCACAAAATTATAAACCAGTACATTCAACTCGTTTCCAAGTAGATTGAAGATGTTTTCTGTTATCTCTTTCCCTTGTTCAAAAGTTAAAATTTTGTTATATGAATGTTTGATATCGCGCTTTAAGCTGCGTTGAAGATGATCAGCCAGAAACTGCTCTTCAAATAAGTTTTTCCCGCCTTCATCTTCATCGTTCTGCCACATAGAAGGATAACGTTTTTCCATATCCAAAGGCAGTAATCCGGAAAAAATCGAATTGCGGGCATATTGAGTAGCGGTGGGCAAAATGCTGTAATAAGAATCTTCTTCTTCCAGCCGGAAATAATCGGTAATAATCGAATTGATTATTTTCCATTGGTCATACCGGAGATTATCGATAAGAATGAAGAAAACAGGCTTATCCTGAATTAAAGGAAATACCTTTTTCTTCATAAGCGCATTGGAAGTTACAGGGCCTGAATCGGGGTCTTTAAGCCAAGAGAGATAGTTTTTCTCTACAAACTTGCAAAACTGAACGTTTGCTTCGGCTTTCTGCATGGTTAAAATTTCGTGCATGCCCGCATCCTCAAGTTTTTCCAGTGATAGTTCCCAATAAACAAGCTTCTTGTAAACATCCACCCATTCGGTGAAGCTCAGGTTCTCGTTTAAGGTCATCCCGAGGTTGCGAAAATCCTGCTGGTAAGCCATAGAAGTTTTCTGGCTTATTAAGCGCTTATTTTCCGTAAGTTTTTTAATCGTAAGCAAAATTTGCTTCGGATTTACCGGTTTTATGAGGTAATCATCAATCTTTGATCCTATCGCATCTTCCATCAAATGTTCTTCTTCGTTTTTAGTAATAAGAACAATAGGAACCTCAGGACTTATATTTTTAATTTCTGCAAGCGTTTCAAGCCCTGTTAATCCGGGCATGTTTTCATCCAGGAAAACCAGATCATAAAAATTATTTCTAAAGGAATCCACCGCATCGCTGCCGTTGGTTACCGTTTTTACCTGATATCCCTTTTCATTTAGAAATAGTATATGTGGTTTTAAAAGGGCGATCTCGTCATCGGCCCATAGTATATTAGTTTCCTGCATGTAACAATATTTTAAACAAATCTACCTCATAACAATCAAAGGTGTTTTTTGTATGCCGAAATTTAACAATTTTTGCAATTGAGGATTTTTATTTTGAACAAAAAGAAAATAATTAATGATCCGGTTTACGGATTTATTACCATTCCTTCACATTTAGTATTTGATCTTATCCAGCATCCATACTTCCAGCGTCTTCGAAATATAAAGCAGTTAGGGCTTACTCATCTCGTATATCCCGGGGCATTGCATACGCGTTTCCACCATGCGCTTGGAGCCATGCATTTAATGGAAAGGGCCATTGAAACAATAAAGAACAAGGGGCATCTCATCACTAAAGAAGAAGAAGAATCTACTATTATAGCTATCTTACTGCACGATATAGGCCACGGACCTTTTTCGCATGCGTTGGAACATACCATTGTTGCAGGCATCTCCCACGAAGATATTTCGGCATTATTAATGGATAATTTGAATAAAGAATTTGGCGGGCAGTTAAAAATGGCGATTGATATTTTTAATAACCGTTATGAGAAAAAATTCCTCCATCAGCTGGTTTCAAGCCAGCTGGATATGGACCGGATGGATTATCTGAACCGTGACAGCTTTTTTACCGGAGTTGCAGAAGGTGTTATTAGTTTTGACCGCATTTTAACCATGCTTGATATTGCCGATGATCAGATAGTGATTGAAGAGAAAGGCATTTATTCTATTGAAAAATTTCTGATTGCCAGGCGTTTAATGTATTGGCAGGTATATCTGCATAAAACTGTTATTGCCGCCGAACAATTGCTGGTAAAAATTTTAGAACGGGCAAAAGACCTTGCCATGACAGGTGAAGAACTTTTCGCAACTCGGGACTTTGCATATTTTCTTAATAACACCGTTAGTAAAAAAGATTTTATTGGGGATTCGTATCCGCTGGAACGCTTTTCAAAACTAGACGATTACGATATTTATACATCTGTGAAAGTATGGGCAAATCACGATGATAAGATTCTTTCCATGCTTTGTTCGCATTTATTAAAGCGTGATTTGTATCAGGTGGAAATTTCTAACGAACCTCCTGATAAAGCTAAAATTGATGATCTGGTAGAAAAGGCAATGCTTACATATGATGTTAACGAAGATGATGCCTCTTACTTTGTTTTTACAGACACAATTAAAAATAACGCGTACCGGGTTGGCGACGGACAGATAAATATTTTAATGAAAGATGGAACAGTACAGGATATAACTACTGCTTCTGACAATTCAAATCTGGAGGCACTGGCAAAAACAGTAGAGAAATATATAATCTGTTATTTTAAAGACTTAAAACCTTTTTAATTAAATTTGCCGACTTTTGATAAGAAATATCTATCTGGCTGAGAATTAATTTTAAACAAATAAATAAGAACGATGCAATTTACTGCACAACAGATCGGACTTTTGCTTAATGGGACCGTTGAAGGCGATCCGAATGTTACAGTAGATCAGTTAGCAAAAATAGAAGAAGCTAAAAAGGGAAGCTTGTCCTTCCTGGCCAATCCGCGATACGAGCCTTTTCTTTATTCTACTGAAGCATCCATCGTTATTGTTAATGAAGATTTTGTCCCTGCAGAACCCATTAAAACTACACTTGTTAAAGTAAAAGATCCATACAGTGCTTTTTCTGTCCTGCTTGATAAGTATAATACTCTTAAACTGGATAAAAAAGGAATAGAACAACCTTCCTTTATCCATCCTACTGCCAAAATTGGCGAAAATGTCTACATCGGTGCTTTTGCATATATAGGCCCCAATGCTGTTGTAGGAAATAATAGTAAAATTTATCCCCAGGTGTATGTTGGCGATAGTGTAGAGCTTGGAACCGACTGCACGTTATTTTCCGGTGTTAAAATATATTCCGATTGTAAGATTGCCAACCGTGTTATTATCCATTCAAGTGCGGTTATCGGAAGTGATGGTTTCGGTTTTGCTCCCCAGCCTGACGGCAGTTATAATAAGATCAGCCAGATTGGAAATGTGGTAATTGAAGACGACGTTGAAATCGGATCAAATACGTCCATTGACCGTGCTACTATGGGCTCTACCATTATCCGAAAAGGTGTAAAACTTGACAATTTGATACAATTAGCGCACAATGTTGAAATTGGCGCAAATACGGTTATTGCATCTCAAACCGGTGTTTCGGGGAGTGCAAAAGTTGGCGAACAGGCAGTTATCGGGGGGCAGGTTGGAATTGTAGGCCATATTTCTATTGCCAAAGGATCACAGATACAGGCAAAATCAGGAATAAACCGTTCTATAGAAGAGGAAGGCAAAAAATGGGCAGGAGCCCCGGCTACTACCTATAATAACCATATGCGGGCGCAGGTTGTATTGCAGCGATTACCCGAACTTGAACGGAAAATTGCAGAACTTGAACGAAAAATAAAAGAATTAACAAATAGCTGATACTGTACAGAGGTAAAGTATGAACGTTAAACAAAGAACAATTAAATCAGATGTAAAGGTATCAGGAGTTGGTCTTCATACAGGTAAACCTGTAAATATGACTTTTAAACCCGCTCCTGAAAATCATGGTTATAAGTTTAAAAGAACAGACGTTGAAGGACAGCCTGTTATCGATGCAGATGTAGATAATGTTACAGACACTTCCCGCGGAACAACAATTTCACAAAACGGTGCCAGCGTAAGTACGGTAGAACATGTGCTGGCTTCTCTTGTCGGACTTGAAATCGATAACGTTTTAATTGAACTTGATGGTCCGGAAACACCTATTATGGATGGAAGTTCTATTTTGTTTATCGACGCCCTTGAAGAAGCAGGGTTTGTAACACAAGATGCCGACCGGGAATATTATAATATTCCATATAACATTCATTACTCTGAGCCGGACAGGAAAGTTGAAATGGTAGCCATGCCTTTGGATGATTACCGCTTTACATGTATGATTGATTACAACTCTCCGGTTTTAGGCAGTCAGCATGCGGCGATAACCACAATTTCTGAATTTAAAAAAGAAATTGCTTCCAGCAGAACCTTTTGCTTTCTTCACGAGCTTGAAATGCTGCTTCAAAACAACCTGATACAGGGTGGAGATTTGAATAATGCGATTGTAGTTGTTGACAGGGAGATCAGCAAAAATGAGCTTAAACACCTGGCGAAACTGTTTAACAGGGATGATATTGACATTGCCCGCGAAGGAATCTTAAATAACATCGAGCTCCGCCATCAAAACGAACCGGCACGTCATAAGCTATTGGACATGATCGGAGACCTGGCTTTAGTAGGAACTCCTTTACGCGGACATATTATGGCAGCCCGTCCAGGCCATGCCGCCAATGTTGCTTTTGCCAAAAAAATTAAAGCACAAATCAAGAAAGAGCGTAGCAGGAAACATGTTCAATCCTACGATCTGAATGCAAAACCGGTTTACGATACCGTGCAGATAATGAATATACTGCCACACCGGCCGCCATTCCTTCTGATTGATAAAATTCTGGAGCTAACAAAGAGCCACGTAGTTGGACTGAAAGCTGTTACAATGAATGAACCATTCTTTGTAGGACATTTTCCCGATGCTCCTGTAATGCCCGGCGTATTACAAATTGAGGCAATGGCACAAACAGGGGGAATTTTAGTTTTAAATACTGTTCCGGATCCTGAAAATTATCTTACCTTATTCCTGAAGATTGAAAATGCCCGCTTTAAAGATAAAGTTCTTCCAGGTGATACGATCATTTTCGTTTGCGATCTGTTAGCTCCTATACGAAGAGGCATTGCCCAGATGAAAGGCACCGGATATGTTGGTGAGAAAATTGTAGTAGAAGCAGAGCTAATGGCGCAGATTATTAAAGTAAAAGGAAACGACTAATGATTCAACCCCTCGCGTATATACATCCCCAGGCAAAAATTGCTGATAACGTAGTTATTGAACCTTTTGTAACTATTCATAAAGACGTAGAAATTGGTGAAGGAACCTGGATAGGCTCTAATGTTACCATTATGGATGGTGCCAGAATTGGCAAAAATTGCCGGATATTTCCGGGTGCGGTAGTTTCAGCCCCTCCACAGGATATGAAATACAAAGGAGAAGCTACGACAGTAAGCGTGGGAGACAATACGACAATTCGCGAATGTGTTACTCTTAACCGTGGTACTGCCTTAGACAAAAACACTACGACTATCGGCCAGAACTGTCTGTTAATGGCTTATACACACGTAGCTCACGATTGTGTAATCGGGAATCATGTTATTATAGCTAACTCAGTACAATTAGCCGGACATATTGAAGTACAGGATTACGCCTTTATAGGTGGTACGTCTGCAGTACACCAGTTTGTTTCAATTGGTGCTCATTCAATTATTTCTGGTGGATCGCTGGTGCGTAAAGACGTGCCGCCTTATACAAAAGCAGGACGTGAGCCATTGTCGTATGTAGGAATAAATTCAGTCGGATTACGCAGACGAGGTTTTACATCTGAACAAATCAATGAAATACAAGATATTTACAGAACCGTATTCCTGAAAAAATACAACATTACCAAAGCGTTAGACATAATTGAAGCCGAAAGGCAACCTACAGAAATCCGGGATGAAATACTTGATTTTATCCGAAATTCTAACCGGGGTATCATGAAAGGCTTCGGAAATTCTTAAAACTCCGGTTCAGTATCATGAGAATTGACCTGGAAAATATTGGCAGAAGATTCAATCGTGAATGGATTTTCCGGGGAGTTACTTACGGCTTTGAGCAAGGCTCTTCCTATGCTATACTTGGGCCTAATGGATCGGGGAAATCTACCTTACTCCAGGTAATTGCGGCAAATCTTACACCGTCAGAAGGGAAGATAGACTATTTATCCGCTAACAAAAAAGTAGATATTGAATCTGCTTATAAATACCTATCATGGTCTGCACCTTATATCGAACTGATCGAGGAATTTACACTCCAGGAACAGCTTGACTTTCATTTCAAATTCAAGCCTTACGCCAACCAGCTAAATTCAAAAGAAGTTATCGAATTACTGGGACTCGAAAAATCGAAAAATAAAACAATCCGATTCTTTTCTTCCGGCATGAAACAACGCACCAAACTTGCACTATCCTTTTGCTCGGATACGCCGGTTCTGCTGCTGGACGAACCCACTTCAAATCTGGATTTAAAAGGTATTGACTGGTACTATGAACTGGTAAATCTTTTCAGTAAAGACCGTCTATTGATAATCTGCTCTAACCAGGAACATGAATATTCATTTTGTCAGCATAAATTGCATCTTGCTGATTATAAACAGGTTTAAAGAGCAGCGAGATAAATCTTTCCTGAAATAGTATCTTAACAAAGATTAGAAATTTAATTCTAAACCTTCTCAGAACTTTCCATTAGTATTCTCATTAATTCTTCCAGATTTATTGGTTTGGAAATATAGTCATCCATACCTGCATGTAAACATTCATCGCGATCCTGTGATAAGGCATTAGCCGTCATTGCCACAATCAGCGGTTGATGAGCAGCATTTTGGCGGATATATTTTGTGGCCTCCAGTCCATCCATTTCAGGCATCAATATATCCATTAAGATCACATCGTAAGTTTTTTCATTTAACATATCTACTGCTTCTTTCCCATTATTGGCCAGATCAACTTCATAACCTAATTTATTGAGCACTCTAATGGCCAGTTTCTGGTTAATCAGATTATCCTCGGCAAGAAGAATACTCAACGGATGTTCTTTTGCAAAGTGTTCCGACAGTAAATTCTGCTTCTTTTTCTCAGGTTGTATCGTTTCTCCCCGCTGCTTCAACTGAAGTTGTACCAGGTTAAATAATTGTGTTTGTTTAACCGGTTTCGTTAAAACCGAACAATACAAATGAGCATATTTAGATTTAGTTTCGTCGCCGACAGAACTCAGAAGAATAACCGGTATTTCCGGAACCTTTGCCTTGATTTTTTCAGTCAACTGAATGCCATCCATATCAGGCATCTGCATATCTGTAATAATTAATTTAAAATCATGCGCAGCTTCCAGAATTTCAAGTGCCTGTTTACCCGAACTTGCCATTGTAGGTTTTAATTTCCACACCTCAAGCTGATTTTTAAGGATTGAGAGATTAGTAGCATTATCGTCGATTACCAATATGTGTTTGCCTTCGTTCTCTTCTGTATTGAGGTGCACATATTGCTTCTCTGATTCTTTTCCGAGTCCTGCCTTAATAGTAAACTGAAATGTGGTTCCTTTGCCAACAGCACTGTCAACCGTAATATTTCCCCCCATCAGCATTATTAACCGTTCGCTGATAGCGAGGCCTAAACCGGTTCCACCGTATTTCCTTGTTGTTGACGAGTCTACCTGCGAAAAAGCTTTAAACAGGCGATTTAATTTCTCATCAGGAATACCGATTCCGGTATCTTTGACCTCAAAGGAAAGCTCAATGTCTTGTTCAAATATTTTAACGGGAGAAACCTTTAAGAACACTTCACCTTTGTGGGTAAACTTAAGTGCATTATTGATGAGATTAATCAGTACCTGGCGCAAACGAAGGCCATCACCTATAATTTGAACAGGAACGGTATGATCAACCTGATAAACCAAATCCAACCCTTGTTCTGAAGCTTTCACCGCGAATAAATCCATCACATCCTCGATACATTTGCGCAGATCAAAATTATGATGGTCGACTTCCATGTGACCGGATTCAATTTTAGAGAAATCAAGAATATCATTTATCACGGCGAGCAACGCGTCTCCACTGGTACGGATAGTTTTTACATAATCCAGCTGCTCGGTATCCAATGACGTTTCTGCAAGTAAAGAAGCCATACCGATAACGCCGTTCATCGGTGTTCTGATCTCATGGCTCATGGTGGCAAGAAAAGCACTTTTTGCTTTATTTGCTTCTTCGGCTTTTTCACGTTCAGCTTCAAGTTCGGTGTTCAGAACCTGTAGCGTTTCAGTTTGCACCTGTAACTCTTCTGATTGTACCCGCAGCTCTTCAGCCATTGCCTGCAATTCTTCGTTCGCAAATTGCAGATCTTCTGATTTCTTCTGAAGCTCTTCTGCTTGTTGAACAATTTCACTCGTGCGCTCCTGCACCTGTTGTTCAAGCTCGGCTTTTTGTGCAATGATTTTGTTTACACGATAAAAATAAAAGCCTGCAGTACCTCCTGCTATAATTACAGCAGCCAGGATTTTGAACCACCAGGTAAGCCAAAACGGAGGCTGAATAATAATGGTAATCGATATCCCTTTTTCATTCCATACGCCATCATTATTAGCGGCTTTAACCTTAAAGATATATTTTCCGGGGTCAAGATTGGTATAAGAAGCTGTACGGACAGAATTTACATAATTCCAGCCCTTATCAAACCCTTCCAGTTTATAGGCATATTGATTATGAGAAGGCGACGTAAAATCAAGTGCTGCAAATGCAAGGGTGAAAACTGATTGATCATACCGAAGTGTAATTTCTTTAGTCCTGGATATGTTCTTTCTTAAAGGCGATCCTTTGGCTCCCGGAATTTGTGACTTATTAAACAGAAGAAAATCTGTTAATACAACCTGCGGGATATTTTTATTTTCTGCAAGATTCTCAGGATCAATAATATTAAAGCCATTAACCCCTCCAAGCAGAATTTTGCCATCGCTGTTTTTTAAACCTGCCCCAACATTAAACTCTAAACTTTGAAGTCCGTTGCTAACGTTGTAATTCCTGAATTTTTTGTTTTTGGCATCAAAACGGGTAACCCCCTGGTTAGTGCTTATCCAAACAAAACCTTTGTCATCAATAGTTAAATAGTTGATAACATTATTTATTAACCCTTCGTCTTGAGAATAATTTGTTATTTTTTTAGTTCTGTCTGAAAAAATATTAAAGCCTTCGTATATGGTTCCGATGTAGATATTGTTATTTGTATCCGAAACTATAGAAGTAATGTTATCACTGCTTATGTTGCTATTAGCGGTATTATAGTGAGTAAACTTTTTTGTGGATACATTTAAAACACTAATTCCTTTCGAGTAATATCCAATCCAGATATTTCCATTTTTATCTTCAGCGAGAGTTTGAATATCGTTTTCAGCAATTGTATTTGAATTTGAAGGGTCATGTTTATACTTTGTAAACTTTCCTGATGGAATGTTATAAACTTCAAGGCCCTTATCGGTCCCAATCCACAGGTTATTTTTCCTGTCTTCCAGTAAGGCATATATCACATTGCCGGACACAGCTTCTGAATCTCCGGTTTTATTGAAATGGTAAAATATTCCTGATTGGGGATCCAACCTGTCTAAACCTTTATAAGTTCCTATCCAGATTGAATGCCCGGTTTTTCCCTTATGTACAGTAAGAATATCACTGCTTGATAAACTATTTTTATTAAGGCTGTTATGCTGATAATGCTTAAACGTATTTAACTGTTTATCGTAATACATAAGGCCGCCGTCGGTACCTATCCAATAATTTCCTTTTTCATCCTCTGTAAAACTTCTGATGGAATTGAAATTTGAATTGGAAAAATCGCTTTTCAAATGAGGGAAAAGTGGCAGGTTCCCGTCGTACTTATTAACGCCACCAGAAGCGGTACCAACCCACAGTATACCCTGCCCGTCTTGAAAAAGAGAAGTAATATAATCGTTATTTAAACTGTAAACTTCGCGTTTATTGTCGGTATAGATATGAGAGGAATTTGTTCTGGTATTTAGTAACGCCAGCGACTCGGTAGTTCCAATCCAAATTTCATTGTTACCTCCCTTTGCAAAACCAGTGATCTTTATATTATCAATTGTTTCCGGCCCTTTCCCTACAGCAATGTGTTCAAAAGTGTCTTTGTTGAAAACATATATCCCACCCTTATCTGTTCCTGCAAATAACTGGCCGTTGGCATCCTGAATTAAGGCTGTTACAGCCTTACCATTACAATAAAAGCGTTTAAAATTTTTGGTTTTTTTATTAAATAAATCCAGTCCTTTATCTGTTCCAACCCAAATATTACCACGGGCGTCACGCAATATCGCGTTAACGTTATTGCTGCTTAAGGTTGAACTGTCTTTTGAACTGCTTGTATAATTTACAATTTTCCTGGTTTTAAGATCTAAATTACCAAGGCCCTTATCAGTTGCAATCCACAAAGCATTTGCGTCTTTATCCAATAGCACCCTTGTTATCCAGTTACTGTTCAAGCCTCTTGTTTGCTTTCGGTTTACCGCCAGATTACTAAATAACTTACTGCTTCTGTTATAAAAGCTTAGTCCGCCGCCGGCCGTACCTACCCAAAGGTTTCCAGCTGTATCTTGCTCTAAACAGGTAATATCATTTACAGGAAGTGAATTTTTATTTTTCCTGGTATGGCGATAAACAGTAAACTTATAGCCATCGTATTTATTTAATCCTTCCTGAGTGCCGAACCACAGATAGCCCCATTTATCTTTTAATATACAGGACACACTGTTTTGAGATAAGCCGTCGTCAGTAGTGAGATGCTTGAATTTCAATTCATTATTCTGGGCAAACCCGTTTGAAATGATTGAAATAATAAGAAAACTGATACTGACGATCTTGATTAAAAATGAAGTGAACTGAGATTGATATTGTTTCTTTTCCACAAAGCCTTTCTAATTATAAATCCCGGAAAATAAGGTAGATCAGGGATAAATATGTTTGAACATTTATACTTTTCTAAAGGATTTATGTTACGAAATACGAATATTTAATGGATTATATAAGACAGGTCGGATGTGGATTATCCGGCCTGTCTATTATTAAGTACCTATTCTTAGAATAGGAAGAATTCTGAACTAAAATAAATTTAGTTGTAAATTAACTTCAAAATTACCATTGGTATAACTACGCATAGATGCAGTTTCTGTAGTATACATTCCGTTAATTGCCAATAGATCTTTATATTTTATTCCTACTCCGCAACTAACATTTTGGGTTGAATGAAACATAGACATAACATTTAGGGTATTACGGGCAAAGGTTAAATTAACAACTGCATCCACTAGGTTATTGTGTCCCTTAACTCCTCTGTAACAAACTTTTGGCTCTACTCCTAATCCGTTTAACAATTGAGAATTGTAAAATTTATAACTAATGGCACTAAAAAAAGTTGAACGATCTACTGTATTTTCATTAGCATCTTTCTTGAAAAAGGTTTTCATATTCGCAATGATCCCTGCAACGTGAGTTTGTTGCCCACATAAGCTACACCAAAATCGCCATCTATAAAGGTTTCTCTCTGATTAAAGCGGCCTACATAAACATCTGAAGGATCTCCGTTAAGTTCACTATTATCTATCCTTTCATTCATAAATCCAAGAGATAAACCGAAATTGATCTTTTGATTATCATCCCCAACAGGCAGATGATACGCATAGGTGGCCATCACCCTGTTCCTTTTTAATAAGCCGAATACATGATTATATACATTCAGCCCTAATCCTACCTTATTAAATCCATAGCTGCCTGAGAGAACCTTTGTTTGGAGAGCCCCCTGAATAGGATTCCACTGCTGCCTGAAAGCCAGGTTCAGTTGAAATCCTTCTTCCTATCCAGCCATAGCGGGATTTGCCAGGTATTGATTCTGATAATAAATGCTTTAAATTGGATTTAACTGTGCTTTAGCTTCATTGCTAATCAAAAGCACAGTAACAGCAAGAATTATTGTTACTCTTAAACTTTTAGTTTTTAGATATAGTACTTTCATCTTTTACTCTTTCAATAAGAATTTTACTTACTCTCTTACAATCGTTACAAACCTCTTTATTTTACATATACCACCGCCAAAATCAACAATACGCTGTTCGTCTGCTTCAGCTAAAGCCGGCTCCGTTATTAAAAAGCATCGCGGCTACGATTTATCCTTTGAAAATGGAGAAGCACACCTGCATATTCCGGTCTTTACAAATCCTGCTGTAAAATTTTGAATTAAACGATAGAATTGTTGAAATGAACGAAGGAGAATGTATTTACATCAATGCCAATCTTCCCACCGGGTTGCAAACAAGGGGAATCAGCATCGCATTCATCTGGTTATAGATTGTCAGGTGAATACATGGCTGGCAGCACAATTTGACAAAGCTGAAAAAGAGTCTTTAGGTATCGTTCAAAATAAAGAAGAAATACGTTGATAATTGATGAATTAAAATCACAAAATACACCGGCTGCTATCACGCTGGCTGAAACATTAGAGCAGCAACTAAACGAATAATATCATTTAAGATGTGAAGAACCACCAAATCAGTACACCTGATATCCCTTTCTTAGAAAATTGGGTTCCTTTAAAAATAATAAGAAAAAAGGATGGGATCTTATGCAAATGGCTGAACGTACAGAATAAAAAGCTTTCTGAACCATTTTTTGATGAAACTGCCACTAAATGTTTAACCCTTCGTATTACCCCCGGCAGAGTTTAACAGTGTAAGCTCACTTGAAGTATTTCCGCAGTGGAGCAAAACGCTGGAGAGAATTTACCCTCCGCTATCATTTTTCATATTTCCCGTTGCGGATCAACACTTTTGTCTCAATTGTTATCGTTAACAGAACAGAGCATCGTGTTATCCGAAGTGCCCTTTATAGATGAATTGTTAAGATTATGCTATAGTGATAACGAATATGGACAAACAGAAATTGCAGATTTTTTAACGGCGGCACTAAAGTTTTATGGACAAAAGCGGTATGAGCAGGAAAAGTACTTGTTTATCAAAACAGATAGCTGGCATATTTTTTATTGAAGGAACTTAGAAAGTTGTATCCTCACACTCCCTTCATAATGCTATACCGCACTCCAGAGCAAGTTATTTATTCAGAGGAAAGAAAGAGGGGAATGCATGCCGTACCGGGCTTGCTGGAACCTGAAATATTCGGATTTGACAAAAGCGATACTGCTACTTCTGATTTTAACGACTATACTGCTAAAGTAATTGAAAAATATTTTGAGGAGTTTCTGAAAGTGCATAGACCAGATAAATTTAGTCACTTGATGAATTATAATGAGGGAATTTTAGCTATCCTTGAAAAAATCGATTAAAATTATCTGAAACAGAAAAAAAGAATATGAAAGAGCGCATCTCATTTCATGGTAAATATCCTCAACAGGAATTCTCTGAAGAAACCATATTTCAAGAAATCCCTTCCTGGATGAATAAATGCTTCAGCTTATACCAGGAGCTGGAAACGAAGCGAATGAGTCAGAACAATGCATTTTAATAAAATCACACAATTTTTTTAAGCTTTCAGCTACGGTCTCCTGGTGAGTATTGAGAATCAAATCAGGTGTTTCAGGCACTTCATACGGATCGTTAACTCCTGTCAGATTATATATCTTCTCAGGGTGCCCTTCAGGTAAGTATGCCCTTCTATAGAGGCCTTTGGTATCCCGTACCAAAAGATCTCCAAGACGACAGTTAATCCAAATCGTTTTCGCGGCATACTTTTTTTTCAATTCCCTGCGTACTTCTTCATATGGATTAATAGCAGCAATAATTACAGCAGATCTTCGTCCTTCAAAAGAAGTTGCAGCCAGAGCCAACCGTCTAACATTCTCTTTACGATCTTCTTTTGAAAATCCTAAGTCTTCATTCTTCGTTTGCCGGTAAAAATCGCCATCAATAATTTCAAGTGAAATATTATCATATTCCAGATCTTTCTTTGCCTGGCAGGCAAGTGTTGTTTTGCCTGCTCCCGAAAGTCCCGTGAATTGGATTATAAGCATGTTAGACGTAGCCAAAAACTATCCTTTTCTCACCTCTTTAGCCCAGGCATCCTTTAAAGTTACTGTACGATTAAATACAAGTTGCCCTTCAGTAGAGTCTTTATCTAAGGTAAAATATCCCTTTCTGATAAATTGGTATCCTTTACTCATGGTGGCATTTACCATATCCGGCTCTACAAAAGCGGCCGGGATTACCTGAGCACTTTCGGGATTAAGAAGTTCGGTAAAATCTTCTACTTCATTTCCCGGATCTTCTACACGGAACAACCGATCATATAAACGAATTTCTGCTGTTTGAGCATGAGGAACGCTCACCCAATGAATGGTACCTTTTACGTTAATGCCCGAAGTATCCTGCCCTGACTTTGATTCAGGAATATAATTTGCATGCACCTCTGTTATATTGCCGCTTTCGTCTTTAACAAAACCGGTACATTCAACAATGTAGGCATGTTTTAACCGTACCTTTAGTCCAACCCCCAAACGGAAAAATTTCTTAGGTGGGTTCTCCATAAAATCTTCCCGTTCTATCCAAAGTTCTCGGCTAAAAGGAATCTGACGGCTTCCTTCTCCCCCTTCAACTTCCGGATTATTTTCGCCTTCAAGGATTTCTTTCTGTCCTTGGGGATAATTAGAAATAACTAACTTAACAGGATCAAGAACGGCCATTCTCCGCCATGCAGTTTTATTCAGATCTTCCCGAATACAAAATTCCAGCAGGCTTACATCAATGATATTTTCCCGCCTGGCAACACCGATACGGTCACAAAATTCCCGTATAGAAGCGGGGGTATAGCCACGACGACGCAAACCGCTAATTGTCGGCATTCGCGGATCGTCCCATCCGCTTACAAATCCTTCGTTTACCAGTTGCAGAAGCTTTCGTTTACTGGTAACAGTATAATTCAGGTTCAGCCGTGCAAACTCGTACTGTTTAGAAGGGAAAATAGCTAATTTCTCTATAAACCAATCGTACAAAGGCCTGTGTGGAATAAACTCGAGCGTGCAAAAAGAATGAGTTATTTTTTCGATAGAATCAGATTGTCCATGCGCAAAATCATACATAGGGTAAATGCACCATTTATCACCGGTTCTGTGATGATGAGCATGGCGGATACGGTACATAAGCGGATCCCGGAGGTGCATATTCGGAGAAGCAAGGTCTATTTTAGCTCGTAAAACCTTTTCTCCATCCACATACTTGCCTGCTTTCATTTCTTCAAACAAGCGCAGGTTTTCCTCTACCGGACGATCGCGGAAAGGAGAAGCAGTGCCTGGTTCAGTTGGCGTTCCTTTCTGAGCAGCAATTTCCTCCGCTGTGCTATCATCTACATACGCCAGACCATTTTTTATCAGCTGAACGGCAAATTCATACAACTGGTCGAAATAGTTGGACGCATATAATTCATTCTCCCACTCGAAACCCAGCCACCGTACATCTTCTTTAATGCTTTCTACATATTCAGTATCTTCCGTTTCTGGATTTGTATCATCAAAACGAAGGTTGGTTTTTCCGTTATATTTCTTTGCCAGGCCAAAATTTAAACAAATGGACTTTGCATGGCCGATATGCAGGTATCCGTTCGGCTCAGGAGGAAAACGGGTATGAATTCTACCCGTATTAACTCCGTTGCGTATATCTTCTTCTATAATCTCTTCCAGGAAATTCAACGATCTTTCTTCGCTCATAAAAAGTTTTAAAAAGGTTACAAAAGTAGTAAAATTAGCACGAGGAAAAGCCTGATTTATTGATATATTACAGGAAATTTATTATTTCTGTAAAGAACGGCCCTTTATTTTTCCTTTTTAAAACTAATCAATATACATAACCATTTTCTTTATAAATAATGCAAAAAATGTCTGAGGCTTTTAACCGCCCTTTACGTGTTTTAGTAGCAAAAGTGGGCCTTGATGGTCATGACCGCGGCGCTAAAATCATTGCTACTTCATTGAGGGACGCTGGAATGGAAGTCATTTACACAGGTTTGCGGCAAACGCCTGAAATGGTTGTAAATACAGCACTGCAGGAAGATGTTGATGCAATCGGCGTATCTATTCTCTCAGGAGCACACATGACTGTCTTTCCGAAGATAATTGCATTAATGAAAGCCCGGAATATGAACGATGTCCTGCTCACCGGAGGCGGAATTATTCCTGCACCTGATATGGAAGAGCTGAGAAAAATAGGGGTAGGAACTCTTTTCCCTCCAGGTACTCATACGAACGATATAGTAAATTACATTACCGGATGGGTTACGCAGAACAGGCCTTTTTAACACTTATTGCGTTTCATATATGGAATACCAGAATATAATACTTGAGCAAAGGCAGCAAATTCTTTTAATCACCATTAACAGAGAAGCTAAGCTCAACGCTTTAAATAAAGCAACTTTAACCGATCTTAATAGTGCCATAATAATGGCTTTAAAGGATAATTCGGTAAAAGGAATAATAGTTACAGGAGCCGGAAAAAAAGCATTTGTTGCAGGCGCAGATATTGCAGAATTTAAAGGATTAAGTTCTGAAGAAGGATATCAGCTGGCAAAAGACAATCAGGAGCACGTTTTTAATCTGATTGCAAACAGCCCTAAGCCCTTTATTGCAGCCATTAATGGTTTTGCTTTAGGCGGCGGCTTAGAGTTGGCTCTGGCATCACATCTTCGTATTGCCTCAGATAATGCTAAAATGGGATTGCCGGAAGTAAGCCTTGGGCTGATTCCCGGTTACGGAGGTACACAAAGGTTAACAGAACTTATAGGTAAGGGCAAAGCTATGGAGATGATTCTTACCGGTGAGATGATTAGCGCAGATGAAGGACTACGGGTGGGATTAATTAATTCAATTCATCCCCTGGAAGATTTGGTTGAAGCAGCAGAGGAACTTCTAAACCGGATTTTAAAAAATTCTCCTAATGCGGTTAAACATGCTATCCGGGCAATTAATGCCGCGTCTGCTAATGCACAGGGTTTTGAAACAGAAATAACAGCATTTGGCAAATGCTTTGATCACAAAGATTTTACCGAAGGAGTGGAGGCATTTTTAGAGAAAAGGAAACCTCGTTTCCATAACGGCGTATAACCGGCAGAAAGCTTAATAAAAAGCGGATTTTTAGAAAAACGAGGGATAAAAATTCATATTATTTTAAGATTTATATATTTTAGCCTATCTTACAATAACTAACCGCTCTCCACTCTTTATATGAAAAAGATTTTAATTGTTGATGACGAGATAAATATTGGACTGCTGCTTTCAAAATTCTTAACCAGAAATGGGTTTGATGTAAAAACAGTAACAAGTGGTTCTGCTGCCCGTGAAATTCTTTCTAAAGAAACTTTTAATCTTGTTTTAAGCGATTATCGCCTTGAGGATACGGATGGACGAGAAATATTAAAAAAAGTAAAAACAGAACATCCGCAAACAGGAGTCATTATAATAACCGGATATTCTGATATAAAGCTTGCCGTTGAACTTATTAAAATGGGAGCTTACGATTACATTACCAAACCTCTTTATCCCGACGAAATATTAAATACTATTAACAAAGCCCTCGAAACGCAGGAGGCCTTAATTGAAACCGAGGAAGCATTTTCTGCCCGAAAAGCGAAAACCCCTCAGGTTTCTGAAACTAGCTTTGTAACAGGACAAAGCGCAGTATCTAAAGAACTGCAGCGGCAAATAGAAATTATAGCCCCTACCAATTACAGTGTTATCCTTACCGGCGAAAGCGGCACCGGAAAAGAATCTGTCGCTCTTTCTATTCATCAAAAAAGTGCCCGGAAAGATAAGCCCTTTATTGCAATGGACTGCGGTTCTTTAACCAAAGAACTTGCCGGAAGCGAATTTTTCGGACACGAAAAAGGCGCTTTTACGGGAGCTATGTACACCAAGATAGGCCACTTTGAACTTGCAAACGGAGGTACTTTATTTCTTGATGAGGTAAGTAATCTATCCTATGAAATTCAGGCCGCCCTGTTAAGAACTGTGCAGGAGCGAAAAATTAAACGAATTGGAAGCACTAAAGAAATTGACCTAGATGTACGCATAATTGTAGCAACCAATAAAGCACTGCAGGATGAAATTCAGGCCGGACGTTTCAGGGAAGATCTTTTTCACCGCTTTAATGAGTTCTGCATTGATCTTCCTCCCTTACGCGAAAGAGGAAACGACATTCTGATTTTTGCCGAAAACTTTTTAAAAGTAGCAAACGAAGAGCTGAACAGGAATGTGGAAGGTTTTACAAATGAGGTAATCGATTGCCTCCTAAACTATAACTGGCCCGGAAATGTACGCGAAATTAAAAACGTAATGCGCAGGGCAACGCTTTTGTCTGATACCAATCTGATCCAGCTGAAATCATTGCCATTGGAAATTTCTAATTTCCATAAGGTTTCTGCCATGGAAACAGCAGTTGAATCCAACAAAAATAACCCTCGCGATTTAAAGAATGCCGCTCTTGAAGCCGAGTTTGAAACAATTTTAAAAGTGCTCAGAGAGGTAAATTTTAATAAATCAAAGGCCGCAAAAATATTAAATATCGACCGGAAAACTCTCTATAACAAAATGAAGGGTATCAATCTCGAATAATACCTGCGAATTCTTTCCGCTCTGTTAATAGTCGATTAAAAAACCAGCGATCGATTACGATGTTATCAGAGTAAAATCATATAGATGGCTGTATTTAATTACAGGCAACGGAACAACATAGTTTTAATTATACTGATTGTTCTTGGCTGTTTCATTTTATATTCTTTGCGGACAATTGCCGGATCGCTGTTAAGCACGGTAGTTATGTACACTATTTTCCGACCGATTTTTATATTTCTTACTGACAAGAAACGACTAAGCCGGGTATTTTCCGCCTCCATAATAATTATCGGCTCCTTTCTGATAATAATCCTTCCGATTCTGATACTTGGATCGCTGGTATTGAATAAAATAAAAGAGTTCCATGACGACAAATACCAGATCAAGCTTTTAGTAAAAAAACTAGATTACTTTGCCGGAAACAGCCTTTATCAGCCCGACCTTATCGATCATGCCATGCAAAAGGCTTCTGTTTATTTCGGCGAGCTGTTTCCATCCTTACTTACCGGTGCGGCCAATATTGTTATCGGCACCTTAATTATGTACTTTCTGCTGTATTTCATGTTTGTAAAACGAGAAGACTTTGAAAAAGGCTTACTGAGGTACTCGCCCTTCCGACAGCAAAACGCTTTAAAATTTGCAACAGAATTAAAAAATATAACCTATGCAAATGTATTAGGGCAAGGTTTAATTGCAGTTGTACAAGGAGCACTTGTAAGTATTGGCTTTTTTATTTTTGGCATAGCCGATCCGATTTTCTGGGGAGTAATATCCACCTTCTTATCTTTCTTACCCGTTATCGGATCTCCTGTTGTGTTTATCCCAGCCGCAATTATTGAACTTCTTAACGGAAATAACTTCGCCGGAATCGGTATGTTACTATGGGGGCTCATTTTAATTATAAATATTGACAACGTAATTCGCTTTTTACTTGCAAAACGCATTGGAAATACGCACCCGATTATAACAATTATAGGCGTTATTATCGGGATACCCGTATTCGGAATCATGGGATTGGTTTATGGGCCGCTACTCTTATCATACTTCATTCTTACTATACGAATTTACGAAACCAGCCGCCTTGCTACAGAACGGCTTGAGCGTATCCGTTCTGCCGAAGAAGAATAATTTATTCAAACACTTTTTTTGTTTTCTTTGTATAATAAGAATAAAAGTTAAATCAAAGATTATTATGAATGATAATTCTAAAACGCTAATCGCTTTACTTGCCGGCTTAGCTGCCGGTGCTGCCCTTGGAATTTTATTTGCACCTGATAAAGGTACCGATACCCGCGATAAACTGAACGACGCGTTAAAAAATCTGGGCGATTCTATTAAAGACAGGGCTGCAGAGGAGATCGACAATCTTGCCAGCTTAAAGGATAAAATAGTAGACAGTCTTAAAACGCAATTTAACCAGGCAGAAGGCCGGTATAATGCAGAAGATGCTCCTGTAACAGATCAAATTTGATTTTCAACAATTATTCCTGGATGGTCAGGTTAAATTAAATTTTGCTATATGTCAGAAACTCCGGATAAAAACCAGGATATAATCGCTTTGATAAAAGAATACATAGCCACACGTATTGAATTGGGCAGATTATCCATTATGGAACGCGTGGTTATGATTACCGCCAACCTGATAACCGATACCTTTGTGTTAATCATGTCTGTGCTGGCCTTTCTTTTTGGCTCATTCACACTTGGTTTTTTCCTGTCGGATTTGCTGGATTCTTATACAAAAGGATTCGGCATTTTAACACTGATTTACCTGTTACTTGCACTTTTAATGGTATTTACTAAAGATAAACTGGTAGAAAAATACCTGCATAACTTTATGGTTAAACGCATATTTCAAAATAAAAAGTAAATGGAAAAGGCTTTTACCAGTTTCGCAGACCTGAGAACAGAAATTGATTTGTTGAAGATCAAACAATTTCATCAGGAAGAATTGCTTAAAGAAACGCTGACTGACCCGGCGGCAATTTATCACACAATCACGTCACATTTTAAGTCGAAGCAACCTTCTTCCAATAAATCAACATTGCAAGGATTGCTGCAAAGCGATATTGTAACCAATATTACCCGCTTTGCTTTACCCCTTCTGCTTAATACAACTTTCTTTAAGCGATCAGGCTTTATAACAAAAACCCTGGTAACTTTTCTGTCGCAAAAAGCAGCCTCAAAAGTAAATACAAGTCTTTTTAGCGGGATTACTGATAAAGTAAAAGGATTTTTTGCTCATCGTAAGCAGGAGCGTATCCAAAAAGAATATGCAAAAGATTACGGTATCCCACCCGATACAGAAGCTTATTAAAATAAAAAAAGGAAGCCTGTAGCAGCTTCCTTTTTTTATACGTGTTTCTTTAAAAAATCTTCATAAGCCAGCCTGATTCCTTCAGGAAGTTCAATTTTATGGCCCCACCCTTTTGAATGAAGTTTAGTTACATCCATTAATTTACGTGGGGTACCATCCGGCTTGCTCAAATCAAACTCCAACTCACCTTCAAATCCTGTTATATCTTTTATCAATAAGGCAAGGTCTTTAATACTTATGTCTTCCCCCGTCCCAATATTAATCAGGTTAGGTTCATCGTAATTCAACATCAAATAATAACAGGCATCAGCCAGATCATCCGCAAATAAAAATTCCCTACGCGGAGTTCCGCTTCCCCAAACAGTTACTTTCTCTTCTCCATTTTCTTTAGCTTCATGAAACTTGCGGATGAGCGCCGGCAAGACATGTGAGTTTTCGGGATGATAATTATCATTGTACCCATATAGGTTGGTAGGCATCACAGAAATAAAATTACACCCGTACTGATCCCGATAGGCATCGCACAGCTTTATACCTGCAATTTTTGCAATGGCATAGGGTTCGTTTGTAGGTTCTAAAAGGCCGGTAAGCAGGTATTCTTCCTTTAAGGGTTGCGGCGCAAGTTTAGGATAGATACAGCTGGAACCCAGAAACAAAAGTTTCTTTACTCCATATAAATAAGAATTATGAATAATATTATTTTGTATACTCAGATTATCATACAAAAAATCAGCACGATAGGTGTTATTAGCAACAATTCCGCCCACTTTCGCTGCTGCCAGGAATACGTAATCAGGCACTTCGATTGAAAAAAATTCAGCAACGGCCTGCTGGTTCCTTAAATCCAGGTCGGCAGAACTACTGGTAATTATATTTGTATAGCCTTCTTTTTCGAGCTTTCTTACAATGGCAGAACCAACCATTCCCCTGTGTCCTGCAACATATATTTTTGAACTTTTTTCCACCTGTTTGTATCTATCACGCAAAGATAAAATTATTTTTGTCGGCTAAATTCAATAAATGGGTAAGGATAAATTAAAACGGTTTGCAGAGGTAGCAACCTTTGCCAATGTACTGCAATTAGACGAAGGGAAACCGTTAAAAGGGAAATGGGCCAGCCAGCATTTTAAAAATAACAATCCCCTTATTCTTGAGCTGGCTTGCGGTAAAGGTGAATATACCGTAAACCTTGCAAAGCTTTTCCCCGATAAAAATTTCATCGGGATTGATTATAAAGGTAACAGAATATGGCGCGGGGCAAAAACGGCTCTTGAAGAAAATATATCCAATGTAGCTTTTTTAAGAATCCAGATAGAGAATATAATGGATTATTTTGCTCCCGGAGAAGTAGCAGAAATATGGATAACTTTTCCCGATCCGCAGCCCCAGGTTAGCCGGGAAAAGAAGCGCTTAACTTTCCCCGGATTTTTAGAAAAGTATAAAGTTTTGCTAAAGCAGGAAGGACTTTTACATCTTAAAACCGACAATGACGCCCTTCACGAATACACTTTTGAAAAGATCAGTGAATTAGGATTAAAACTGCATACTAAAACCGAAGACCTTTATAAATCCGGCCTTGCAGATGAAGTGTTATCAATTAAAACGTATTACGAAAAAAAATATTTAGCCTCCGATAAGAATATAAACTATTTGAAGTTTAGCTTTGAATAATGGAAAAAGCTAATTTCTTTCGCGACGTCCAGGATGTTGCCCGGCAAATACCATTTGGCAGAGTTACATCGTACGGGGCAATAGCAAATTACCTGGGTGCAAAAAGTTCGTCGAGAATGGTGGGCTATGCCATGGCCGCCTCTGCTGGCGTTTCTCCGCCTGTTCCTGCCCACCGCGTTCTTAACCGCCAGGGCATGCTAACCGGAAAGATCCATTTCAAACCAGCTTCATTAATGCAGCAATTGTTAGAAAGCGAAGGAATTGAAGTAGTTGATGATCAAGTAGTAAATTTTAACACTATTTTCTGGGATCCGGCAAAAGAACTTGAACTTTAAAAATAAAAGATTATTATGGCCAGCCTTATTGAAGAATTTAATAATTACCGTACCCGGATGAACGATCGCATCATGGAAACGGCCAATACAAATATTAAACGATTTTTTGCTTTAGATACCACTACTTATGCCGCAGGAGCATTGGATGTAAAAACAAAAGAAATGCTCGGACTTGTGGCATCTATGGTGCTTCGTTGCGACGATTGTATAAAATACCATTTAGGCAAATGTCACGAAGCGGGAGTTACTACCGATGAAATGAATGAAGTATTTATGATAGCAAACCTGGTAGGAGGCTCTATTGTTATACCCCATTACCGACATGCTGTTGAATACTGGGATGAGTTACAGGAAAACAGATAAAAAATAAAGCCCGGAAGATAGCTCCCCCGGGACTTCATTAACGCTCTCAATTACTAAGACATTAAACGCAGCTAAATCAAATTTGTTTTACACCTTCTTATTTTTTTTCTATTTTTTTCTCTGTCCTTAATTTATAACCTCTTTAATCGCCTATTCGACATCGAATTGCAGACTGATAAAAGTAAACAATTCAATATTTTTCTATATTATTACAAGTAAAATATACTCCATTTAATTTCTGATAATTTTCCTCTATGTCTAACCAAAACGAGCAGAAGTTCTATAAGTATATTATCAGTCATGAAGTATTCCAAAAATTCAATCAGGAAGGAATGCTTAATATTCTTGCCATAGATGCTAAAGGTATTATTACCTATGCCAATAACAGTGAACTTGCAATGCTTGGCTATTCAGCAAATGAATATCTGGGCAAACCGCTAAATAATTTTTATACCGATACAAATACAGTTAAAAAAATTTACGACTCCGCATCTTCCGAAGATGTTAATAATATTGAATCGGGCATTCTTTGTAAAGACGGCTCTATAAAATTTGGGCTAATCAGTACAAAAAAATTCCTGGACGAAACTGGCCTCTGCCTTACTTATTTATTTGTAAGGGATATAACATCCTATAAAAAAAATGAAGAATTATTATCTTACCTGAATACTGCTGCCGAAGAACTGTCAAAAGCCCGCGACACCAAAACAGCCCTCAATAAAATCTCAAAATTAATAGTACCAAGATTTGCTAATTGGTTTACAATTGAAATTGTTAAAGATGAGGGAATCGAACTATTGCTGCTGGAGCACGAAGATCCAAAGCAAGTAGACTGGGGCCGTGAATTCCGGAAAAAAAATCCTATCGACGTAACGAGAAATTATGGAACTGCATTGGTTTTAAAAACCGGTCAGCCTTCTTTAGTTTCTGTTATAACAGACGATATGCTTACGGCGGGGATAAAAGATCTAAACATGCTGGAGATGGTGAGAAATCTTGGCATTCAATCCCTTATAACTGTTGCCATGAACAATAGTAAGGGCATTTCCGGTATTATAATGTTTATATCTACAACCCACGGGCGGCATTACGACGAAACGGATTTAAAATTTGCGCAGAACCTGGCAAACCACATTGGCCTGGCATTAGAAAATACAAAACTGAATGAGGAAGCACAGGCAGAAATTCAAAGAAGAAAACAAATAGAAGAAGAGCTTAAAAAAACACAGCTTCAGTTAAATTCGGCTTTATCATCGGGCCTGGTAGGAACATGGATGCGTGACCTGGAAAAAAACATTCTTTATATAGATGAGAGCTTATCCCGAATATTTGGTATTGAGTATAATCCAAATGGTCATCCTGCGGAAGATTTTATGAGAATCATTCATCCGGATGATCGATCATTAGTTCGGTCTATGCGGCATGAATCAATAGAAAAAGGTGCTGCATACGAAGCAGAATACAGAATTATCAGAAGAGACGGAGAAATAAGATGGATGTTTACCCGTGGAAACACTGAAAGAAACGCGGAAGGGAACAGAATGCTTTATTCGGGAGTAGTTGTTGATATAACAGAGAGAAAGCGAGCACAGGCATTGCTTAAAGAAAGCGAAGAACTTTTCCGGCTGATGGCCGAAACCATGCCTCAGAAAATATTTGCTACCGACGACAAAGGACAAATGTTATACCTGAATCCTCAATGGGAACAATTTACCGGATTTTCGCTATCAGAAATTAACAGGTTAACTCTTACCTATTTCATTCACCCGAACGACCTGCAAAAGAACTTGCGGTTGTGGTGGCACTCAATAGCAACAGGAGAAATTTTTCAATTTGAACATCGCATCCTACACAAAGACGGAAGCTACCGGTGGCACCTTACCCGTGCGCTACCCCTGCGTGATGAACAAGGAACTATTCTGAAATGGATTGGTTCTATTACCGACATACAGGACCAGAAAGCCAACGAAGAAAAGAAAGACGAGTTTATAAGTATTGCCAGCCATGAATTAAAAACTCCTATAACAAGTTTAAGAGGCTATATTCAAATTATGGAGAAAGTGGCCAAAAAAGAGGGATCGCCATCTATACTGAACCTGCTTGAAAAGACCAACCGCCAGGCTTTCAAATTAACCGCCCTTGTTAATGACCTGCTGAATGTCTCTAAAATACAGGCAGGAAAGATCAACTACACTTTTTCCGAGTTCAGCGTTGATGAAATACTCGAAGATGCTCTTACGGATATAAAAAATAATTATCCAACTCATTATATTTCTGTTAAAGGAGATACTTCCATACGCATGGTTGGAGACAAGCTGCGTTTAGAGCAGGTTTTATGCAATCTTTTATCCAATGCTGCTAAATATTCTCCAGACTCTTTCGAGATTATCCTCGAGGTTACTGATAAAGCTGATACTTTAAACATTTCAATAACTGATTTCGGTGTGGGTATTCCAGAAGAAAAAGTCCCTTTTATTTTTAACAGGTTTTACAGGGTAGAAAATACATCCTATAAATTTACAGGATTAGGCATAGGCCTTTATATTGCTTCAGAAATAATTAAAGGGCATAACGGAAAGATTAGCTTTACTTCGGTTTATGGTAAGGGGACTACTTTTTCTTTCTCAATTCCTTACAAACCATTATCCTGATTCTATTTGCGGCTTTTATCAATAATTTTATAAATATCAAGCCTTCTGTCTTCCAGATTTCTTACTGAGCCAAAACTATGCAGTTCTCTTAACAGGTTCATATCCACATCGGCAATAAGTGTTGTTTCGGTATTTGGCGTTGCTTCAGCTTTAATTCCGTTTGTAGGAAATGAAAAATCTGAAGGAGTAAAAACTGCAGATTGCGCAAACTGGATATCCATGTTATGAACCTTAGGAAGGTTGCCAACGCTTCCGGCAATAGCCACATAGCATTCATTTTCTATAGCACGTGCTTGTGCACAGTTACGTACACGCGTATATCCGTTTTGAGTATCTGTTAAAAACGGAACAAATAAAATCTGCATTTCCTGGTCTGCGAGTAACCTTGCTAATTCGGGAAACTCTACGTCGTAGCAAATCAAAATCCCGATTTTACCGCAATCCGTATCAAATATTTTGATTGAATCTCCTCCTACCATTCCCCACACGTTTCTTTCTGAAGGTGTAATATGAAGCTTTTTATACATTTCATAACTACCATCTCTTCGGCACAAAAACCCTACGTTGAGTAACGATCCGTTATCAAGATAGGGCATGCTGCCTGTTATAATATTAATGTTGTAACTGGTAGCTAATCCAATAAACTTATTTAACAAAGGCAGGGTGCAGTTGGCAATTTCCCGCATAGCATCAGCTCCGCTTAAATGATTATAAGCAGCCATGAGAGGTGCATTGAATAATTCGGGGAATAAAATAAAATCGCTTTGATAATCGCTTACAACATCTACAAAAAACTCAATCTGCTCGGTTAATGATTCCAGATTAGGGAAAGGCCTCATTTGCCATTGAACCAGGCCCAGGCGTATTATGGATTTTTTAGAATTAATAGTTTTTTCTTCAGCTTCATAATAAATGTTATTCCATTCTAATAATGAGGCATACTCCAGCGATTCTACATCGCCCGGCATATATCCTCTTAAAATTTTCCGCACGTGGAAATCGTTTGAAAGCTGGAAGGATAATGTGGGATCGTAAATTTCCTTCAATTTTACTTTCTGCAAATATTCTTTAGGACTAAGCTTATCTGCATAGTTTTTATAACTTGGAATGCGCCCTCCGGCAATAATTGCTCTTAAATTATACCGCTCACAAATCTCCTTTCGTGCATCATATAATCTTCTGCCCAGCCGCATCCCTCTAAAATCAGGATGAATAAAAAAATCTATTCCATACAAAACATTTCCCTGAGGATTATGGGTAGAAAAAGTATAATTTCCGGTAATTTGCGCATACGTATGATTATCACCAAACTTATCATAGTCAACAATAAGCGATAACGCACATCCTGCAATTGCTCCGTTTACAACAACACATATTTGACCTTCGGGAAAAAGTTCGAGCAGCTTACTAATGTGCTTCTCATCCCAAAAGGAAGCGCCTTCCCATTCAGAATATGCCTTTATCATGGAAGTCTTAAGTCCGAAATAATCTTCCTTAGTTAGATTTCTCAGTTCAATCTTTAACTCCTCGCCTGCTATTTCCTTTTCCATAGATTTGTAATAAATTTATTGGCACTTAAACAAGGCCTTGTATTAATAAAAAAAATTCAACTTAAATTGTTTACCTATTAACAAGCCGGGCTTCTGCCTGATTATAAAAAATACCCTACCGGATGGCAAATCTTACTCCAAAACCCGATTTTGATACTAACACAACAATTATTACCCGATGTGGCTGGTGCGGAAACGATCCCTTGTATATGAAATATCATGACGAAGAATGGGGAAAAGAGGTTCACGACGATAAGGTTCTATTTGAATTTCTGATACTTGAAGCGGCACAGGCGGGTTTAAGCTGGATAACTATTTTAAGAAAAAGAGAAAACTATCGCGAAGCCTTTGCGGGTTTCGACGCGGTAAAGGTTTCTCAGTTTACAGATGAAGATGTAGAGCGCTTACTGCAAAATCCCGGAATAATACGAAACCGGCTGAAGATTGAAGCAGCAATTACCAATGCTAAACGTTTTCTGGAAGTTCAGAAAGAATTTGGTTCATTTGATAAGTATTTGTACTCGTTTATGCCGGAGGGAAAATCAATCCTAAACTCACCTCTCAGCTTAAAGGATGTTCCGGCTCGTACCGAACTGTCGGATGCGATTGCCAAAGACATGAAAAAACGTGGTTTCAAGTTTTTTGGAACAACTATTTGTTATGCCCACATGCAGGCTACAGGTATGGTGAACGATCATGTGGTGGATTGTTCATTCCGTCATTAGGCTTTCTTTTTTAAGCCTTCGTACGATTTCAATCAGGAATGTTATTTTTGAAAGTATCCGGCTTTACGGAATGTATAAATGAAAAAGCTTTTTTTACTTGATGGTATGGCCCTGATTTACCGGGCACATTTTGCTCTTAGCAAAAATCCGCGGTTTACATCGGCAGGTTTAAACACCTCCGCCGTAATGGGTTTTACCAATACCCTGCTCGAAATACTTCGAAAAGAAAAACCAACCCATATAGCGGTAGTTTTTGATACCGAAGCACCTACAGAACGCCATACCGATTTTACTGATTATAAAGCGCACCGCCAGGCTATGCCCGAAGACCTTTCAACAGCAATTCCGTATATCTTCAGGCTGATTGAAGGTTTTAATATCCCTGTTATAACTTCAGACGGGTACGAAGCCGATGATATTATCGGAACGCTTGCTAAAAAAGCAGAGCAGGCAGGATTTACTGTTTTCTGCATGACTCCGGATAAGGATTTCGCCCAGCTTGTTTCAGAAAACATCTTTATCTATAAACCAGCCCGGATGGGAAATGACATGGAAATTCTGGGTGTTCCCGAAGTGCTGGCAAAATGGGAAGTTGAACGGGTTGACCAGGTTATTGATATTTTGGGCTTATGGGGCGATGCTGTTGATAATATTCCCGGTATCCCCGGAATCGGAGAAAAAACGGCAAAATCACTTATAAAACAATACGGATCGGTAGAAAATATTATCAGCAATTCGCACGAGCTGAAAGGGAAGCTGAAAGAAAATGTGGAACAGTATGCCGAGCAAGGCTTGATTTCAAAAAAACTGGCCACCATTATGCTGAATGTCCCAGTTGAACTGGATGAAGAATCATTGATGCTCGTTCCGCCAAATCGCGAAGCGTTAGAACCACTCTTAGCCGAATTAGAGTTCAGGACATTAGGTAAACGTATTTTTGGTGAGGAATTTAATGTGGTTGAAGTAAAATCTACTGTTGGCGTTCAAACAGATCTGTTTGGGAATACGGTAGAGCAAACTGTTGTAAAAACCCAGGCCATAACAGTAGAAGTTGACAAACCAGCGAGAAATATTGAAAACACCGAGCATACATACCATTTGATTGATACCCCCGAAAAGAGAAAAGAACTGATAGAGTTGCTGCAAGCGCAGAACATTTTCTGTTTCGATACTGAAACAACGGGAATGGATGCAAATAACAGTGAACTGGTAGGGCTTTCTTTTGCAATAAACCCAGGCGAAGCTTGGTATGTTCCCATGCCAGTTGACCAGGACCAGTGCAGCAGCATTGTAAAAGAATTTAAACTTGTTTTCGAAAATGAAAGCATAGCAAAGATCGGACAGAATTTAAAATTTGATATTTTAATGCTCAACTGGTGCGGCGTTAAAGTTAAGGGAGAGCTGTTCGACACCATGCTTGCTCATTACCTTATTGATCCGGATACGCGGCACAATATGGACATACTGGCACAGAATTACCTTAATTACACTCCTGTTTCCATTACTTCCCTGATTGGGTCAAAAGGGAAAAACCAGGGGAATATGCGTGATGTGGAACTGGAAAAGATTAAAGAGTACGCTGCAGAAGATGCTGATATTACATTACAGCTTCAGCAGGTTTTTACTCCCATGTTAAAATCGGCCAATGCAGATAAACTCGCCGGAGAAATTGAAAATCCGCTTATTTATGTGCTGGCAGATATGGAACGGGAAGGAGTAAAGATTGATCAACCAACCTTAGCTGATTTCTCTGTTCAGCTTCAGCAGGAAATAGTACAGTTAGAAAAAACCATTTACGAAAAGGCCGGAGTTCGTTTTAACATTGCATCGCCAAGACAGCTTGGCGAGGTGCTGTTTGATAAACTTCAGCTCGACCCCAAAGCTAAAAAAACCAAAACCGGACAATATCAAACAGGTGAGGATGTGTTAACTGCACTCGCCGGTAAGAGCGATATTGCAAAGGATATCCTGGATTTCCGACAGATGCAGAAGTTAAAATCCACTTATGTGGATGCGCTTCCTTTAATGATAAACCCAAAAACAGGGCGAATTCATACATCTTACAACCAGGCAGTAGCTGCAACGGGACGTTTAAGCTCGAATAACCCCAACCTCCAGAATATTCCTATTAAAACTGAACGGGGGCGTGAAGTTCGTAAAGCTTTTATTCCGCGGGATGATGATCATGTCATTCTCTCTGCCGATTATTCTCAGATCGAACTGAGGCTTATTGCAGAAATCAGCAAGGATGAAAACATGATGGACGCCTTTATGAAAGGCCTGGATATCCATACCTCCACCGCGGCGAAGGTATATGGTGTTGCGATAGAAGATGTGGACAGTACACAAAGAAGAAATGCAAAAGCAGTAAACTTTGGAATAATTTACGGACAATCTGCCTTTGGTTTATCACAAAGTTTAGGAATACCACGAAAAGAAGCGGCAGCTATTATCGAAGAATATTTTAATCAGTATTCCGGAATAAAAAAATACATGAGTGATACGATGAACTTTGCCCGTGAGAACGGATATGTGCAAACATTAATGGGCCGGCGAAGGTATCTGAGAGATATTAATTCGGCAAATGCTACGGTACGCGGCTTTGCGGAACGAAATGCAATCAATGCGCCTATTCAGGGTTCGGCAGCTGATATGATTAAAATTGCAATGATTAACGTTCACCATGACCTGATCAATCAGAACCTGGAGACAAAAATGACGATGCAGGTACATGACGAGTTGGTTTTTGATGCTCCAAAAGCAGAAGTTGAAAAAGTGCGCCTGATAATTGAAGAACGAATGAAACATGCTATTAAAACAGAAATCCCCATTGTAGTTGAAATTGGCCAGGGAACTAACTGGTTAGAAGCGCATTAAAATTTTCAAAAACCTGTCACAATCCAGTAAGGTTTTTGTTTAAGTTTAAAGTAAAACAGAAATTAACCTTATCAAATTATGAATGTTATTCACCTTAGTGCCGAATGCTACCCTGTAGCTAAAGTAGGTGGATTAGGAGACGTAGTAGGCGCATTACCAAAATATCAGAACAACCTGGGTATAAAAGCAGCAGTTGTAATGCCTTATTACGACAAAAAATTTACGCAGGAAAATACGTTCGACACCGTATATAAGGGGCTGGTAAATTTAGGATCGCTTCAATTTGAATTTGAAGTTTTAAAAGAATCAGCAGATAAACTCGGCTTCCCATTATTTTTAATCCGTATCCCCGGATTATTGGATCGTCCTGAAGTGTACTCTTACCAGGATGAGACAGAACAGTTTGTAACATTTCAACTGGCTTTTTTAAACTGGGCTTCCCAGCTGGATGAGAAACCTGATGTTGTGCATTGCCATGATCATCATACCGGGCTGATTCCTTTTTTAATGTATTATTCCGCCAGTTTTAAATCACTTGCAGGCATTCCAACGGTTTGTACCATTCACAATGGTCAGTACCAGGGATGGATGAGCTGGGACAAATTTTATTATTTGCCGGATATAGATCCCTGGAAAACAGGTTTGCTCGACTGGAACGGAGCAATTAATCCGCTTGCATCATCTGTTAAATGCAGCTGGAAATATACTACGGTATCTCCAAGCTACCTCTCAGAACTAACAGTTAACTCTAACGGACTGGAAGCTTTATTTGAGATGGAAAAAGAAAAAGGGGTGGGAATTATTAATGGTATTGACACGGCTGTCTGGAATCCGGAAACAGATCCAATGCTGGTTAGTACTTATAATTTAAATACCGCGAAAAAAGGCAAGCAGGAAAATAAGAGATGGTTATGTAAAGAGTTCGGCTTTACCCTCGGCAAGCCTTTAATTTCATTTATTGGCCGCCTGGTGGGTGAAAAAGGCGCCGATCTTTTACCGGAAATTTTAACTCAATGCCTTACTTCACTAAAAGGAAAAGTAAATTTTCTGATACTTGGCTCCGGAGATCCTGTGCTCGAAGAACAATTAACTGCATTAAAAACAGACTTTAAAAAGAGTTTAAATTGTTTTATTGGGTATAATGAAGAACTTTCGCATAAAATTTATGCAGGTTCTGATTTTTTATTAATGCCATCAAGAGTTGAACCTTGTGGATTAAATCAGCTATATTCGTTAAGATATGGAACCGTTCCAATTGTACGCAGTACCGGGGGACTGAAAGATACTGTAATTGATTTTGAAGAAGAAGAAGGATACGGGATCTGTTTTGATAATGCCGATACGCATAGTGCCTGCCAGGCAATTGAACGGGCAGTAAATTTATATTCAAACACCGCCCTTTTACAATTGTTACGTAAACGGATGATGGCACTGGATTATTCATGGGATAAATCAGCCAATCAATATATAAATCTTTATAACAGTTTAACTTCCACAAATGAGCTCTAAGGTAATATCAATGATCTTAGGAGGCGGGCAAGGAACCCGGCTTCATCCTTTAACCGCAACCCGTTCAAAACCCGCCGTTCCTATAGCAGGAAAATACCGGTTGGTGGATATTCCTATTTCAAACTGTTTGCATTCCGGCATCAGACGAATGTTTGTGTTAACACAGTTTAACTCAGCTTCGCTCAATAAACACATTAAAAATACCTATCATTTCAGTTTGTTCAGCGATGCTTTTGTGGATATTCTCGCTGCCGAACAAACACCGCTTAATACTACCTGGTTCCAGGGAACGGCAGATGCGGTACGCCGCAGCTTAATTCATATCGATGCTTTTGATTTTGAATATGTATTAATCCTTTCGGGAGATCAGCTTTACCAGATGGATTTTGTGGATATGCTGAAAAATCATGAAGAGAAAGGCGCCGAAATAACTGTGGCAACTATTCCGGTTACTGCCAAGGATGCATCGAGCTTCGGTATCATGAAATCGGATGAGAATAATAATATTACGTCCTTTATTGAAAAACCGAAAACAGGTATAGAAGAGTGGGCATCGGATGTGAGCCCCGAGATGAGAGCACAGGGAAGGCTATACGAAGCTTCTATGGGTATTTACATTTTTAACAGAAATGTTTTATACGACATTCTGAATAATGACACCCATACAGATTTTGGTAAAGAAATTATACCGATAGCCATCGAGTCGAGAAAGGTAATCAGTTATCAGTACGATGGCTACTGGACAGATATCGGAACAATTCCTTCCTTCTTTGAAGCTAATATTGAACTTACCGAAGATATTCCAAAGTTCAACCTGTTCGATAAAAAGAGCATTTATACACGTCCGAGGATGCTTCCGCCGTCAAAAATATCAGGAACAACATTAGAAAAAACAGTTGTTTCAGACGGTTGCATTATCCATGCCAGCCGTATTGAACGTTCAGTAATAGGAATACGTACCCGGATTGGCAAGGGAACAACCATAGCCTGCAGCTATATTATGGGAAGCGATTATTACGAAACGTTGGAACAATTAGAGAATGCACGTGTAAGCGGAACACCTATGATGGGCGTTGGCGAACGGTGCTATATCCGCAATGCTATTCTTGACAAAAACTGCCGTATCGGAAGCGATGTAAGAATAAATGGCGGCGCTCACTTACCCGACGGCGACTACGATACACATACTGTAAGAGATGGCATTGTAGTGGTGAAAAAAGCTGCTGTTATTCCTAACGGAACGGTAATATAAAACGAAATCGGAGAAACGGAACTAAAGTTCTACCGTTTCTCCGATTTTTAATAACCGAAGATTCAGGCCTGCATTGGTAAATTTTGTTATAGCCTCTTCCTTATCAATTTTTATATAGTTAAAGGTATCGAAATGCATCCCGATAATGGTATTACACTTTATAAAGCCGGATGCTATAATGGCATCGTCTACTCCCATTGTAAAGTTATCCCCAACCGGCAAAAAGGCTAGATCTGGTTTATCTAATTCGCCTATTAATTTCATTTCCTGTGTTAAAGCAGTATCGCCAGCATAGTATATCTTTTTTCCTTCAATTTCCAAAATAAACCCGGCGGCAGCCCCACCATATGAGCCATCGGGAAGAGAGTTAGAATGGGCAGCAAATACCATCTTAACAGTGCCAAAGTTAAATTTCCACTTCCCACCCAGGTTCATCGGATGTGTTTTTTCAATTCCTTGTTTATTCAGCCATACCGCAATCTCAAAAATAGAAATTACAGTAGCGCCCGTACGGTTTGCAATATCTACCAGATCAGAAGCATGATCGGAATGGCCATGTGACATTAAAATATAATCCGCGTGGATACTATTTACATTGATGTGTTCTGCCAGTTCATTAGGAGTTATAAAGGGATCGAACAAAAGTTTTTTTCTTTCCGCCTCTATCATAAAGCAGGATTGCCCGTAATATGTTATTTTCATCTTTTTTTAAAGATTTGAGAGATTAGATGTGAGTATTATTGAGATAAGCTAAATAGGTTATATTCCTCCAAACATTCCACCTAAGCCTCCAAGCATATCGCGGGTTGCGGCCTGCATTTCTGCCTGGCTTGTATTTTCTGCCTGTGATAATGCTTTATTTACGGCAACAATAAGTAATTCTTCCAGTTCTTCTTTATCTGCTGCACTCAGAAATTCCTGATCTATTTCAATGGATTTAATTTCCTTGTTACCCGTTGCCGTAACTTTTACTTTACCACTCTCTGCCTCGCCCGTTACAGTAATATCATTTAAGCGTTTTTTTATTTCTTCAGCTTTTTGCTGCGCTTGCATTAATTTATCAAACATAATTTCTTATTTAAAAGGACCAAAATAAAAACAGACGGAAGTGTTAAAAGTTTAAAGCGTACTTTTAATAATATCGGGAGAAAGTGGTTTAGAAATAAAGCGTTTTACAAATGAATAAGTTTCTGATTTTAAAATGTCCTTCTCATCAACCGATGAACTTACAATATATATTTTTATCTCTTTTTTAAGTTCTGATTTTAAAAATTTGAACTTTTCTAAAAATCCCCATCCATTAAAGGCATGTTCAGATCCAGCAGAATTACATCCGGCAAAGCATCTGCATCCATCGCATTTTCCGACAAATCAGCCAGGGCTAAACGAGCATCCGTAAAGCTTTTATATTCTGTAAATATCTTGTGCTTTTCAACCATGATCTGCACAATTCTTTGATGAATCGGATCGTCATCAATAATGAAAACTTTACTCATACAATCAGCAAGCGTTAAATATAAAAGCTTTTTCCGAACATCAAAAAAAGGCTATTCTACTTACTCTAAATAGAACCGTTGATCTTAAATTTTGATTCAGACAATACTTATTTAATTATTTATACAAGTTAATAAGTATTGCAAAGAGCAAGAATAATAAAATAATTAAATTTTACCAGTCGGTAGGTAAATTTTTATTCTAATCCTCAGAAGTGATACCTGCGCCGTTGTATGCACTTTTTCTAACTACCGGCATGCCCACCATATGAAACAATTCATCCAGCTTAAGCAAACTGCCGTTGGTGATATTCTGAAGAAGAACGATGGTAACATCGGCAGTAAGATCGCGGAGGTAAATATGCCTGAAGCCATGCCACCAACCGGTATGATAAGCAATTTTATGCCCGTTTCCTTCAAACAACCGCCATCCGTATCCGTAATTAAAGTGTCCACGAATCATTTCATTATGGCCTGTGTACATTGAATCAAGGCTGCTTTTTTTCAAAAGTTTCCCTTTTCTCAATGCCCGGTCAAATAAAAACAGATCGTGAATAGTACTGTAAATACCCTTATCGCCCACGGGACCATCGAGAAAATTCTGAACAACTGAATAACGCCAGGTTCTGTCGTGTCCAACTACATCCACCGGTATTTTTTCATACTCTGCTTTTGAATAAACAGCCGTATGTTTCATTCCTGCAGGCAAAAAAACATTTTCCTTCATAAACTGAGAATAACGCTGGCCGCTTACTTTTTCAATAATAGCACCCAGTATCATGAAGTTTGAATTATTATAATGAAACGTTTTATCCGGCTTGGTATAAGGCGCCGGCTTATATTCAGCAATCAGGTTCATTACATCGGTATTCGACATCCCCTTCTTTTTATCCTTCCAGATTCTGTCGGTAAAATAAACGTAATTCATCAAACCGGAACGATGGCATAACAGCAGCCGTATGGTGATTCCCTCATAAGGAAAATTTGGAAAGAACTCTTTCACGTTCTGATCAAGTCTTAACTTTCCTCTTTCTACCAGCATCATAATAGCAGTTGCGGTAAAGGGTTTGGTAACCGAGGCAAGCTCAAATTGAGAATCGATCTTTAAACTGTCTCTGTGAAGATAATCTGCCCAGCCTATTGCGTTTTCGTAAATTATTTTGCCTTTTTTTGCTACAAGCACATTACCGTTAAAACCGTACCTTTTATGCAGATTTTTCATAAAAGCATCTATCCGCGGATCTGCTTTAGCGGGGTCGTAAATCAATGATAAACTGTCTGATTTATCCTCTTCCTGGGTCCGGACTACATTTTTTTTCCTTTCTGATGAGCACGAAAAAATTAAAATACTGCAAAAAACAAGTAAGAATACGCTTCTAAAACAACTAATCATTAGCAAATAGATATAAGATAAGAATGGCTGAAATTAAAAATTATTGTAGAGAGACGATTAAAAGAGTTTTAAACACTTAAAAACGAAGAATGTAAATGTAGAGAGTTTAGTTAAAAAATCTAAATTTGCGGCATAACAATCATCCTGATTATGGCTTACAGAATTGAACATGACACCATGGGGGAAGTACAGGTTCCCGCAGATAAATACTGGGGAGCGCAAACAGAACGCTCACGCAATAATTTTAAAATAGGGCCGGAAGCTTCTATGCCTAAAGAAATTATTTATGCATTTGCTTACCTGAAAAAGGCAGCGGCTTTTACCAATGCAGACTGTAATGTACTTCCGGCAGAAAAAAGAGATCTGATAGCACAGGTTTGCGATGAAATACTGAACAGGCAGCTGGATGCCGAATTCCCATTGGTTATCTGGCAAACAGGATCAGGAACGCAATCTAACATGAATGTGAATGAGGTTATAGCCAACCGTGCGCACGTAATTCAGGGGCATAAATTAGGCGAAGGGAAAACCTTTATTCATCCGAATGACGATGTAAATAAATCGCAGTCATCAAACGATACGTATCCTACCGCAATGCACATTGCGGCTTATAAAATAGTTGTAGAAGTTACCATTCCCGGAGTAGAAAAATTAAGAGATACTTTAAAAGCAAAATCCGAAGAGTTTAAAGATGTGGTAAAAATTGGCCGTACGCATTTAATGGATGCTACGCCTCTAACTTTAGGGCAGGAATTTTCGGGATATGTTTCTCAACTTGAACATGGCTTGAAAGCTTTGCGAAATACACTGGACCACTTGTCGGAACTTGCCCTTGGCGGAACGGCAGTAGGTACTGGTATTAACACTCCTAAAGGCTACGATGTAAAAGTTGCCGGGTACATCTCTAAGTTTACCGGTCTGCCATTCAGAACTGCAGAAAATAAATTTGAAGCTTTAGCTGCGCATGACGCGATGGTTGAAACTCACGGAGCCCTAAAGCAGCTGGCTGTTTCTTTGATGAAGATTGCCAATGATATCCGTATGCTGGCTTCAGGGCCGCGGTCAGGTATTGGCGAACTATTTATTCCCGAGAACGAACCAGGCTCCTCCATTATGCCCGGAAAAGTAAATCCAACACAAAATGAGGCTATGACAATGGTTGCTGCTCAGGTAATGGGTAACGATGTTACCATTTCTATTGGTGGCTCTAACGGCCATTACGAATTAAATGTTTTTAAGCCTCTAATTGCTGCTAACTTCCTGCAATCGGCCCGATTAATCGGTGATGCCTGCGTATCCTTCAATGATCACTGTGCTGTTGGAATTGCCCCGAATTATGAAGGAATTAAAAAACATGTTGAAAATTCTTTGATGCTTGTTACAGCATTAAATCCTCATATCGGGTATGAGAATGCGGCTAAAATTGCTAAAAAAGCACATAAAGAAAATAAATCCTTACGGGAGGCGGCACTTGAACTTAACCTGCTTACAAACGAAGAGTTTGATAAATGGGTACGTCCTGAAGACATGATCGGAGGGATAAAATAATTTCATATTGTCATTCTGAGCGGATTTGATAGCTAAAAGAAGCAATCTCCCTACTCCGTTCAGAATGACAATTCGCTTCGCTCTTCAAAGAAGCATGGGCAGGATGATTACGATTGATAATGACAAATAAACTTTTAGCCTTTCTCCTTTTATCTGTGGCATTAACAGTCGTGTTCGCATCCTGTAAATTCAATAAAAATGTGCAGGGAAGCGGCGTAGACTTTTTACAGGGAGAATGGATTCAGGACTCTATTCCCTATAAAGAGCAATTGCTTGAATACACCCGGCATAAGTTTGTTTTTACGTGCGATTCATTTTATGTTCAGTTTGAAACACACGCAAAAGTAAATCATTATCAGGATAGCTGTTTTAGTAATGGTAGTTGGATAGAATATGCAAAAGGCACCTACTTGCAAAGAAACGATACCATATACTTAGACGGTACCTTCACTAAGGCTAACTACAAACAAAAAATATCCGGTTGCCATCGCATCGGCCGTTACCTGCCGGTGTGGATTGTAAAAAAACGTACTGGCAATTCCCTGGAGTTAAAAGACCTTAACCAGCATGCTCCTCTATTTTTAACACTCAGGAAAAGAATAACCTGTATTCCAAAACCTCTTTAAATTTTTCATGTCAAAAAGCAGGATAATCTTAATTTGCATATTGCTTGTTTATATTCCAGCCAATACTATGGCCTGGGGAATATTGGGGCATCGCATTGTTGGCGGAATAGCAGAAAGCTATCTCAGTAAGAAAACACTTGATGAAATAAGAAAAATATTGGGAAATGAATCCCTTGCTATTGCTTCAAACTGGGCTGATTTTGTAAAATCAGATCCTGCTTATAATTATCTGGGCAGATGGCATTATATTAATTTTGATAAAGGGCTTTCGTTTACCAACATGAACCAAGTTCTTAAAAAAGACACCTCGGTAAATGCCTATACTAAGCTTAAATTCCTTATTGATGAGCTTAAGAAAAAGTCTTTGCCAAAAGAAAAGAAGGTATTATACCTGCGACTTCTTATCCATATTGTTGCTGATATCCACCAGCCATTTCATGTTGGTTATGCCGAGGACAAAGGAGGAAATAATATAAAAGTTTCCTGGTTCAATAAAAGAACAGACATGCACGGCTTATGGGATTCGCAATTAATCGAATTTCAAAAACTGAGTTACACAGAATATATTCAGGCGATTAATCATCCGTCGCAAGCAGAGCTTAACAAATGGCAGAAAGAAGGTTTGAACAAATGGTTTTTCGATTCTTACGTACTTGCTGAAAAATTATATGCCGATGTTCCCCCGAATGCTAAATTAAGTTATCGTTATAATTATGAAAACCTTGCTACGTTGAATTCGCAGTTACTGAAAGGCGGAGTTCACCTGGCGGGTTTATTAAATGAAATTTTTGGAAGTTAGCACAATGAAGATTTTAATGGTTTGCCTTGGCAACATCTGCCGATCACCTCTTGCTCACGGCATTATGGAGCATTTGGTAAAAGAAAAAGGGCTTGATTGGGAAATTGATTCGGCAGGAACAGGAAACTGGCATATCGGTTCACCTCCCGACCATCGTTCAATTGCTATCGCAAAAAAGTATGGGGTAGATATTTCCAGGCAATGTTGCAGGCAATTCCGGATTCAGGACTTTGATGAATATGACCGCATTTACGTGATGGACAGAATGAATTTACGTGATGTTTTAAGTATGGCCCGTTCTGAAAAAGATAAGCAGAAAGTAAAACTACTTCTGGATCAGGAAATAGTGCCGGACCCCTATTACGAAGATGAGCAGTTTGATCCTGTTTATAAAATGATTGAAAAAGGCTGCAGGAATATACTGGAGAAGGAGATAAAATAGTTCCTCTGATGGATGATTCTTCCTTATTGTTTAGCTAAATAGCTTAACTTTCTCATTCTTAAAAGCCTGATTCCTTCAGCTGCTTTTGATTTTTTCTTTTTCCTGCGGCCCAACCATATATAGAATCCGGTTATCGGTAAACTTCCGCAGACAAGGCTGGCGCAAAAAACAAGAATTTTCCCCGGCAAGCCGATAATAGCCCCAATATGGACATCGTAGTTCATTCGCATTAGTTTATCGGCAACGGAGGCTGTCTCAAACCGGCCGTATAAATGGTTTACTTCCTTTTCTTTCAACGTATACTGATCAAAATAACGGTAATCACTTTTCCATAAAGTAGATGCATCCGAATTTGTGACTGATATAATTGAAGAAGAGTCGGATTCAGGAAAATGAATTTCAATAAGCTCTGTCGTAGGATTCTCGGCACTTACCGTTCTCCAGATTTTATTTATTGCAGGCTCATTTATATTTACTGCATTTACCGTTTTCACAGAAAGCGGATCACTGTAAGGTAACATTGTTTTACCCCCCGAACTCGCCCAGTAAATCGAGTTTGCAAACCATTGAAAACCCATAACAAGGCCCGTAATGGCTATAAAAATGGCAATAAAAGTTATGTAAAAGCCAGGAACATTGTGCATGTCATAATTAACACGCCGCCATTTTGCAGTCCATTTTATAGTAAAGCGTTGTTTTCTTGCCGCTTTGTTTTTGGGCCACCACAAAATTATTCCTGTTATCAGCATAATTAAGAACATCAAAGTGGCCGAAGCCACAATGGGCTGCCCGATTTGAGGCGGAAGCCATAAATAGTAATGCCCCATTATGATTATCCGGAAAAAATCCTTTTCCATATTCTTAACTTTTAGTACGCTACCCGAATATGGATTGATATAAACAATATAATAATGAGCGGGTTCAGCACTGAAAAACGTTACCTGTGCCGAATGGCGGTCATCCAGATAAATTACACTGTGGAGTTTTTTATCGGGCAAGGATTTAAGGGCAATTTTTCCCAATTGAGCCGGTGGCAGAACAGGTTTCGACTGTGGCTCTACAAACTGGTAAGGAGCCGTAATCAGTTCTATCTCTTTTTGAAACGCCAGCATACATCCTGTTATGCTTAAAAATAAAACAATGAGCCCGGATGCGAATCCGAGCACAAGGTGTAATTTACCGACTATCTTTTTTACATACATAGGTTAGAATTTAAATGAAACGCTGGCATTGAAACTTCTTAACTTTTGCGGATTCATTGTACCATAACCAATCCAGTATTGCTTATTGGTAATATTATCCATTTTTAAGCCAATCCTGTATTTCGGCTGATCGTAAAACACGCTTGCGTTTAGGATGGTATAAGATGGAAGCGTAAATACGCCCATACTTACACTGTTTACAATCATGTTGTCACTTGCGTAGTTACCACCAAATCCAAGTCCCAAACCTTGCAGTATGCCTTCATGAAACCGATAACTTGCCCATAAATTAGCAGCGTAAGGAGACATGGCTGTTCCGGGCCTTCTGCCTTCTATATCCGCATCCGCTTTTTCCATTCTCGAATCGTTGTAAGCAAATCCCGCCACTAAATTTAAACCTGTGAATGGGTTTGCAATTATTTCAGCTTCAAAACCTTTGCTTAACTGAGTTCCATCCTGAATCTGTGCATTGGGAAATGCACCCGGGCCGGTGTAATTCCTCACCACATCTTTAACTTTAATATCGTAATAAGATAAGGTACTGCTTAATTTCCCTCCAAATACATCCAGCTTTATTCCCCCTTCAATTTGATCGGCCTGCTCGGGCTTAAAGTTCTTGCCTGTATAATCAACTCCGGTTTTATTGGTAAAGCCGTTCTGATAATTTGCAAATAAAGATACCTTGTCTTTTACAGGCTGGAAGATAAGGCCGAACTTTGGCGAGAAAGCTGTCTGATGGTAAGCCCCTGAATTTGTTGCCGTCGTTTGATCAAATGTTCCCAGGTTGTCAAAATAATCTACCCGCAGAGCAGCTAAGGCAATAAGCCTGTCTGTAACATTTATCACATCAGAAATATAAGCGCTGTATGTATTTGATTTAAACCGGACAGGATATGTAAAGTCATAAGGACGGCTGTAATAAACGGAATCCAGTTTATTCTTATTAAAATTACCGTAGGTTGGAATAGTTCCGTTCTTGGCTATAACATCAAAACTGCTGCCATAAAAGAACTGGTTTGAGTTCTGTCTGAAAAAATCCAGTCCTAATACAATCCTGTTTTTCATGTTTCCAATCCGAAATTCGCCGTTAAAATTTTGCTGAATTTCCCACACATTTATTTCACTGTTGGCGGTGGACTGATCGTTACGCGATAAATAATCACTGCCTGTAGCGGTAGTATCGCCGGTAGCAATGGCATTTGGCAAAAGGTAGAAGTAGGGGTAATGTCCGTCAGAAAAACTATGAGTGCTTGTAAAATTTGTTTGTGATGTCCATTTATCAGAAAACTTATAACTCATCTGCCCGAAGTAATTACTGCTTCTCGAAATTTGGGTAATATCGTTAGCGGAGTAAGAACGTTTATAATCAATTCCTAATTCCTGAGGAGTAGATCCACCGATCTGGGAAACCGGGAAATAAAAGAAAATAATTTGTTTACCTGTGTTTTGCCCGTTAAAAAGTTCCGCATCCAGGTTAAAAGACAGCCTGTCGCTGGCTTGGTAATACAGACTTGGGGCAATTACAAAGCTTTTGTCGAATCCATTATCCTGAAAGCTTCCCTCGTAATTATAAGCGGTATTAACTCTTAAAAGAAGATTCTTTTCAGCATTTAGCGGACTGTTTATATCGGCACTTATGCGATTAAAAGAATAACTTCCGGTTGAATAAGAAACTTCGCCACCAACATTTTCAAAGGGTTTTTTGGTAACGCGGTTAATCAGCCCGCCGTACGATGTAAGCGTACTGCCAAAAAGCGTTGCTGAAGGCCCTTTAATTACCTCCACACTTTCCAGATTTGCCGCATCAATCCTGCTGGAAACGTTACCGGCTATACCATTTCTTAACTGACTTTGCATTATAAATCCGCGTGAATTATAATATGCGCCACCATCTCCTCCACGGCCTGTCGCCTCCCACATTTTCTGTAATCCCGGTGCATTTTTAACTGCATCATCTACAGAAAAGATTAGCTGCTCTGAAAGCAGTTCTTTTGATACAGAACTATAAACCTGTGGATTCTCCAGGTTTTTAAGCGGCATTTTAGCTACATAAGGGCTTTGTTTTCTTGAGAACTTGTTTGTTTTATTAGCAGAAACGATTACTTCCTGCAATTGAGAGAAACTTTCGGATAAGATGAAGTTGTTTACAAGCTCTTGTCCTGCTGTAACACTTACCTTCCTTTCCTGGCCAACTAATCCGATTGCAGAAACCTGTAAAATATAATCTCCGGCTTTTATTTTTCTGATTAAATAATCTCCCTCGCTGTCAGTTAAAACTCCGTGATTCTTCCCCTTTAAACGAACGGAAACATTTGCAGCAGGCAGCCCATCGGCGGTTGTAACCCGTCCTTTTATTACCGCAGTTTCCTGGGCAAAAATTGAAATGGAACAAAAAATAAGAAGGAATGTAAAAGTGAGTGTATGTGTAAAGGCTTTAGTTAACATTTTTATTTGGATTAAATCTAAATAGTGTGGCAAATATAAAAGAGCTTTTTCTATAAATCCAAATTATTTATAATTAATCTAAATAATACAAATGAAAAAAAGGAGAGTATCAAGACTCTCCTTCAGTTAATAGTCCGGAAAACAAACTATTAGTACTAATTATTGAAGTTTTTTAGCAATATCACTCATTGGAAGAGCACTGGCAAATTTTACCACTGCATCTTCGTTAAATCCTTCTGCTTTTAAAGTAAGCAAGGTAGAACCCATTGGAACCTGCACGTCGTAAGATAATTTTGAATCCGTATCATTTTTTTGTACGAGTGCTTTATATCCTTCTATTTTAATTATTTTTTGATTTCCGTTTCCGCCCCGGCCAATAAAGGGAATAGCTAAAATAGCGTTGATAGAAGAAATAAGGGGTGAATTGCTAATAATTTCAATGGAAACAGTTTTATCAGCAGATCCGTAATCACGATGAATTACTGCGCCTGCAAAGCCTGCTGCACCAGAAACATTATCATTTGCTGTATTAACACTTAGCGTCTCCATTTTTTCCGGCAAAATTTTTAGTACTTCTTTACCGGCCATTAGGTCAAGCTCCTGAAGCATTTGCTGCATAGCAAACCTTGAATCTTCCAGTTTACCAGCTGAATAAGCGGTACGGGCAGTAGCCAGGTTTTTATTAAAGTTCTGCGCATAAAGGGAAATCCCCGAAACAAGAGAAAGTATAGTAAGAATCAGTGTTTTCATTTCTTTAATTCGTTTAACATCATGGATTTATTTTTCGCCTAATGTTTTTTTAATGCCGTCTAAATCAAACTCGCCGGCAGCGTTCATCAATTCCTGCTCATTAGCAAAATTTACGCCCTCGAAAACAAGCAGAGAAGTTTGCCCGAGTGGGACGCTAAGTTTATACCCACTGCTTTCATCGTATTCAATCACTGCCCTGTTCCCTTTCAGTTTGGTTTGTTTCCAGTCTTGCTTTCCTCCTGTAGTTTGCCCGTAAGATCCATTTGCCAGAAACATATTAATGGCCGACATCCATACAGAATTATTTGCAAGTATTAAAGTAAGTTGTTTATCATCCTTGAGGTACTCGCGGTGAATAGTCAAGCCGGCCCAGCCAAAACCAGTGCTTGTAACCTGGTCCTGATCTGCTACTTTAGGCAAGCCTGCAACCGATTCGGGAAATGATTTTAACAACTTCTGGCCAATTTCCATTTCCACACCCAGCATAGCCTGCTGCAGGGCATAACGTGCTTCGCCATAGCTTCCGGATTTGAAAGAGCTTTCCGCACTGTTCAAATTTTCCTTCACATCGGGTGGAGTAGTAACCAGTCCAGCGCCACCTTTATTGGTCGGACGGTTCCGGCTGTTTCCGTTGTTAACTACGCCCGGACCATCTCCTTCAGCAGGGGACGAATTCGTGTTACGGTTTCCTTTGCCATTAATAGCTTCATCTGTTTTTTTGTCGATCACCTTTTCTGCAGCATCAGCAGCCTTTTGTTTAAGCCTGTTCAATAATCCCTGTGCGTTAGATGATTCGCATAGAAAAAACAAGGCAAAACACACCAGGAAGGCTTTTATTCTCATCATAATCAGTTAGTTTTTAGATGTATATTAAATTTACAAGTTTATGTATTAATTTCCTTACAAAACAATAAAATCTTTTCCACTACCATCATGACGATAAGAAAGCATGTATCGCTACAGCGCTGAAGAAATTTTATTACAATTTGAGAAAGGTTAATTTTTACCGGCTATTTGTACATTTGCCGAATGGCTGCTATTAAACCATCTGTACCAAAAGGAACCCGCGATTTTTCGCCGGCTGAAATGGTAAAACGTAATTTTATTTTTGATACCATTAAAACTGTTTTCAGGAAGTTCGGTTACCAGGAAATTCAGACTCCTGCTATGGAAAACCTCTCAACTCTTACCGGAAAATACGGAGAAGAAGGAGATAAACTGATTTTTAAGATTTTAAATTCCGGTGATTTTCTTTCAAAAATTGACCAGCAAAAGCTTACAACTTATAACTCCCAACTTATAACCTCAGATATCTCGGAAAAAGCCCTTCGTTACGATCTCACTGTTCCTTTCGCCCGGTATGTGGTGATGCATCAGAATGAAATTTCTTTTCCTTTCAAACGTTTCCAGGTGCAACCGGTTTGGCGTGCAGATCGTCCACAGAAAGGTCGTTACCGCGAATTTTATCAGTGCGATGCGGACGTGGTAGGATCGGAAAGCTTATTGAACGAAGCGGAATTTATTTTAATATACTACGAAGCCTTAAGTAAACTTGGACTGAAAGACTTTACTATCAAAATCAACAACCGTAAAATTCTTAGCGGAATTGTGGAGGTGATAGGTAAACCGCAACTGATTGTTGATATGACTGTAGCTATTGACAAATTAGATAAGATAGGTTTTGAAGGAGTTACAAAAGAGCTTATTGACAGAGGTTTTACATCTGAAGATATTGAAAAGCTAAAACCTGTAATCTTACTTGAAGGACAAAATGAAGAAAAGCTGGAAAGTTTAAAAAGGGTATTAGCAAACTCGTCCACAGGGTTAAAGGGTATAGAGGAAATAGAAACGATCTTTGAATATGTAAGCCTTCTTGCCTCTCAGCTCCCAACTCTTAACTCTAATCTTGAGCTTGACATTACACTTGCCCGTGGTTTAAACTATTACACCGGTGCCATATTTGAAGTAAAAACCAACGAAGTGGTAATGGGAAGTATTGGCGGCGGAGGAAGATACGACGACCTGACAGGAGTTTTTGGGTTAAAAGGATTAACCGGGGTTGGAATCTCTTTCGGCGCAGACCGAATTTACGATGTGCTGGAAGAACTTAATCTTTTTCCGGATAATTCAACAGAAACTACCCGTGTATTGCTTACTAACTTTGATGGTGATGCGGAAAAATTTGCTTTACCAATTCTTCAGAGATTAAGAACTGAAGGAATTGCTGCCGAGCTGTATCCCTCTTCTGCAAAAATTAAAAAACAGCTAAGCTACGCTGACGATAAAAAAATTCCTTTTGTAATAATGATAGGAAGCGAAGAGATTCAAAGCGGCAGTCTTACCCTGAAAAACATGAAAAGCGGTTATCAGCAGAAAGTTAGCTTAGAAGAATTGATTCAATTGGTAAAATAGCAGTTCATGAAAAACGAAGCCGAGGTAGTTCTAAAACTCTCGGCTTTGTTCAAAAATTTTAATTAGTAATCCCAGCCTGTTATTTTTCTTCACTACTTAAGTATTCATTCGATCTTTTTAATACTTGCTTGTACAGGGTGTCTATTGATTGAATTTTTAATTTTTCAGCATTAAAATAGGCTACTGCTTCGTCATTAGTTTTATTACCCAATTCTGCATCAAACTTATGCATCCAGTCATTCATTAAATCATCGGCATGAACTAATTGAGCAGTCAGATCGGAAATTTCCTTTTTCTTATTCCGGATATTTATATCGTGCTGATTTTTTAAGGTATCTAAATTTTTTGCAAGAGTATCGAGCTTCCTTTTGTTTCTATATGCCAGCTCATAATCAATCATTACTTTATCGTGAATGGCTACAACATCATCCCGAACAGATTTATAGTTCGGAGACTGGTTACAGGAAATAAACAAAGGAAGGATTATTAATATACTGAGTAACACTTTCATTTTGCTCTATTTATAATTTAATTAAAGAATAATAAACTGTTTCCTTCCCTTTCTCTTCTCTAACCCAGGCAGCGAGAATCTTATTACCAACGCGAGTAGCAACTGCATGATGCTCCGCAAATTTACCGCTTGTAACTGCTATACTTCTTTCTTCATTCCCGTTGCTTAAAATTCTTAAAATTATTTTTGAAGCTGAAGCAGGAGAATGGTTATGATTCATATTCATACCTGCATGTGATTTTATTTCCATACCAGCTTCATGATGTACTGAAGAACTTTCTTCACAGATAAAGGCCAGCTTATCATCAGAAATTGGAATTAATTGAGGATGGCGCCCAGCAGCACTAAGTAAGGATCGCGGACTAAATGCGGTTGATGAATATGAAGAATTGCTATAGTATATTCCCGGCGTACCTCCTGAGGTAAACCAAACGGCATTTATTCCCTTACTGCCTGCCGCCAGCGAAGGGCCGGAATGCGGGCAGCCCTCAATCGCCCAGTTATCTTTGCTTAATGCTTTAACAGGCAAAAAGGTACGCCCGTTATCTTTTGAAACTGTATATACCATATCCCGAACTTGTTTTCCCAACATTGCGGCCGGATATGTTATACTGCGGTAGGCAATATGAATAGCTCCCTGCTTGTCGGTAAGAAGTGCCGTACGGCAACATTCACACGTACCTTTTTCCAGACAGGTATCAACACCAAAACCTTTCCCTTTACTGGTAGCCGAAAAGAACAGGGCTGATCCTTTTATAGATTTTCCATACCGGCCATCTAACCATATTGCAGCTATCTCGCCATTTTTTAGAACCGAGAGATCAAAAAAACTACGTCCGTAAGTATGAGAAGTATCTGAATGAAGGTAGTTTTCTTTTGTCCAGTTTTTCCCGTTATCAAAAGAAGTACTGTAATAAATGGCTCCCGCGTAAGGATTTTTTTCATTTTCAAAACGTTTGGCAAATACTGCTATTACTGTTCCGTCAGACTTAAATGCTACTTTATTCATGCTTTCTGCCGAAACGCTTGTTCCCGCAGATCCCGGAACTGTAACTGTCGCTTTAAACTTCCCCACTTCGGAGTCGAAAATCGCATATTTAAGTCGGTATAGCGAATCAGAAGGACCTTTTGCTGTCCAGCAAAGAACAGCATTTCCATTATTATCATGTGTAAGATAAGGACTTGTTGTTTCTGCAACTGTGCTGTCGGCAAGAGTTGCAGTATAAGTTTCTTTTCCAGGCTGGCAGGAAATAATACCAAGCAGGCTGAAAAAAATGATGCTTAAATAAACAGATTTCATAAAATTAATTTGTTCTTGTGGGCAGTGTATAACTTAATCCTAAAGTGACGGTTCTGGGAGGAGCCGCATTGTAAGTAACTCCATACTGATTAGCTGTTACAGTAGTAGCATATAATTTATCCGTAAGGTTAAGTGCATTTAACCAGATACCTACCCCCTTTGCCTGGTTCTTTTTCAGATCGTAACCTAAACGAAGGTTAAAAACATCGTACCCATTATAGGTTTTAGAATTAGCAGAGTTTATATAATACTCACCTACCCGCTGCCACTCTACTGATGAACGAAACCCTTTTACAAAAGCTGGTTTGAACATGATTTCCGAATTAACAATCCAGGCTGGTGCATTAGTCATCCTGTTGCCATTATAAGTAGCGGTTTTTCCAAAACTAACCTCGCTGTATTCCACGTAAGTATGCCGGGCATTGGTGCCGCTAAAACGAAATTGAAACTGTGCAGACGGAGAATAAGTTATAGTATATTCAACGCCCAGATGTTGTGTGGTGCCTGCGTTTTGGTTCTGGGTTGTATTATCGGGCATTAAAATACTTATAATTTCATTTTTCCCCCGCATAGCATACAAACTGGCTTGTAAATTAACTTTCTGATCTAAGAGAGGAATCCATCCCCCAAATTCATAATTATAAAAAACAGCCTGTTTTAAAGGAGTAAGCTGCCTGGAGCCGTAAAGCGTGCTGGTTTCGGGCGGCTGAAATCCAATACTGAAATTAGTATACACTCCTGCACCTTTTCCTAAATCGTAAGTAGCGCCTATTTTAGGTGCAAGAACATTAAAATTGTTTTTCTCTTCCTGCTTGTACTTAGTTTGGCCGATAGGTAAGTTATTTCTGAAATTATAAATTACACGATCATAACGCAACCCGGCTACAATATGCAAAGGCGCTGTTGGATTAATTTCATATTGCATATAAGCCGCCGTATTAAATAAGCGGATTTTATAATTATCAATCAGCGAATCAGTATTGGTATAACCCGTATAATAATTCCGGCTTATGTCTTTATTAATTGTAAGGAAGTCGGCACGATATGAACTTGGGCTGTTATCCAAATAAAAACCGGCAATCAGCTGTGAATTTAAAAAGTTGAAGCGGCTACTATGCTGAAGTAAAAACCCATAGCTGTTAAAGCTCTGATTATTCTCCTGGCCCGCAGATCTCATGTACTGGCCTGTTGTATTCCTGATATCCTGTATATAATAACTCGGCAGCTGCCCTGTAGAATTATCGCGAAAAAAAGCAGTAAGAAATGTTGAATTGCAGCTATTCCAGCTATGATCGACCCGCGAACTGGCCCTGAAAGCGCTTACTTTTCTGTACGTAAAGCGCTGATTACTTCCGTAGCTATGATTATAAAAACGGGCACTGTCTAAATTTCCGGGTGTTTGCGTATTCAAGTAATTATACGTTCCTGTAAAAGTTAGGTGTGTTGTGGAATTAATATCGTATGTAGTCTTTACGGTTCCCGAATACTTATCAAAATCAGTGTAGTCCTGCCAGCTGTTTTCCTGATGAGCAGCGTATCCGCTTAAAAAAACTCCCAGCTTTCCGGCTGTAAAGCTCCCCCTTGCGTCTGTCCGATAGTAATGATGAGTATCTCCCTGTAAGGAAAAATGTCCGGATTGGCTAACAGGTCGCTGACTGATAAAATTTATTGCACCGCCAATAGCATTGCTCCCATATAAGGATGAAGCGGGGCCTTTTATCACTTCTATGTCCTTTACTTCATTCATATTAATTTCATAAAGCGCATTGTGATTAAAGATGCCGGTCGGCCTTATAGGTAAGCCGTCTTCAAGGTATAAATAAAGTGCATTATATGTTATGGGCTGACGGATAGCCATGGTATGTTGCTCGTTCCCGAGATTCACCATATAAACGCCCGACACCTTGTTTAAAAGCTGGTACAATGCAGTTGCTTTGGTATCTTTAATGGTTGAAGATTTTATCTTATCAATAGCCAGCGGTATTTCTTTGCGGTTACGCTGTTCGCGATTAGCCGATACTACTACTTCTTTTAACGAATTAACAGCCGGGCTTAAAAGAACCTGCATCTCTTTATCGAAAACTGAGAGTTTTTTAGAATAATAACCTGTTGAGGAAATTATAATCGTATCAAATTTACTGTTAGAACTGATAGAGAAATTACCGTCCCTGTCAGACAAAGTCCCTTCGTTTGTATTTTGTATCCTGATACTGGCACCGAAGAGGGGCTCGTGAGTTTGTGCATCTGATATATTGCCCCGTACAGCATTTGTTTGAGCAAATGACTTATGTTGAAAGGCAATAAGCAAACACAACAGAATAAAGTGTTTCATATACTTAGTCCTGAAAAATTAATAATAAGATATACCGGCAGCAGAAAAAGACTTTCTATCCTGTAACCGGAATTACTAAAAGAAGGACTAAGCTTTAGGAGGTTGAAAAACTACAGAAGAATATCGGGGAAGATTGAAAGTTGGTTCGGCGAATCCGGATTTCAATAGCGGCCTGACAGGAGCAGTCAATAGCGTTTTTTCAATTAAAAAGGCCTCCTGGAAATGGTTTTTTTGGGATTCGCGTTCCTGATTTCTTTCTTTTTGTTCTGCTTGTTTTATCTTTTTTGCCAGGTAACATTTACCGTTGCAATGCATTTCGGGTTTATCCCTGTTCTCACAAAGTTTAGAAGTAATATAGTTTTGATTAAGTTCAAAGCCTGCGTAAATGAACAGTTTGCTGAAATTTGCTGTCAGCACCGTAAAAATTAACAGAAAGGCTGTAAGGCTCTTGAACATTGTTTAACAAAGGTAGAGGGCATTATTATTAAAAACAAGCAAAAAGGGCGTTTATGATGAAGATCATATTTAAGCCTGGCCTGAATTGCTGGGTGTTTCGGTCTTATATCTTTTCAAACAGCTCGTCCATTTTTAGTAGAAAGCCTGGAGTCAGGATCCGAAAGCATGCCTGTTAATTTACAATTAACGAGCAGTAACTGCTAACTCATTTATTCTTCCCGCCTTGTACCTTCATACAATTCATATTCCAGAAGGCGGCAATCCAGCTTACCGTTGTAAAACTCAATGCGGCGGGTGGCTTTTAGCCCTATTTTTTTAGCCAGATCAGGATTTCCGGTAAAAATGTACCCGTAATAACCTTTACATTTCTGTTTCATAAAGTCACCCATTCGCTTGTAGGTGGCTTCCAGTTTGGTGTGAACTCCAAGGCGTTCACCGTATTCGGGATTAAATAAGATTACGCCTTTTGCTTCAGGAACAGTAGTTTCTGCAAAATCACATACTTCAAAATCTATTAAATGATCCACACCAGCTGTTTTTGCATTTTTTCGTGCAACATCTATTGCGTCTTCAGAAATATCAGTAGCTATAATTTTAAAATCTATCTGTTTTTTGGCCTGATCTTTCAACTTACGCCGTTCTGCAAAAAATACCTGCTCATCATATCCGAGAATATGCATAAAGGCATAATTCATCCTGAAAAAGCCCGGCCTTTTATTAGTTGCAAGTAATGCGGCTTCAATTGCCAGCGTACCTGACCCGCACATAGGATTAATAAACGAACTGTTTAAATCCCACTTGGTGGCCATAATCGTTGATGCTGCAAGGGCTTCCAGCATAGGCGCTTTTCCGGGAATTTTGCGGTAAGAGTGTTTAGAAAGTGTTTCTCCGGATGTATCCAGGAATACTTCAGCACGATCTTCCTGCCAGTATAAATGCACTACTGTTTTATTGGCGTCAGAACCTGAATTAGGACGGATTCCTTTCCTTTCCTTTATCCTGTCGGCAATCGCGTCTTTTACTTTCAGATTGGCAAATAAGGGAGTTGTAATGTGTTCGTTATTAACGTTTGATGTAACCGAAAAATAACCCGAAAAATCGATCAGTTCTTCCCAGGGGATCTCAAGGAGTTCTTTATAAAGTCGGGCCGGATTTTCTGCTGAAAAGGTTCTGATAGAGTACAATACCTGGCTCGCACATCGCAAATTTAAATTGAGCGGAATACAGTCGCTCACCGTTCCCTGCAATTCAACTCCTGTACTGAAAACACGGTCGATCTTAAAGCCTAAATTCTCTACTTCTGATTGTAAATAAGGCGATAAACGCTTATTACAAGTTATAATTATTTTACTTTTTGTGTGGAAAACTTCCATAATGATTGTTCAAAGTTAATCAATTAAAATTGGCAGATTTGGTTTTACTATTTAAACGAAAAAGATCATGGATATTAAGGGAAAAGTACACGAGATATTACCGGTTCAAAATGTAACCGAAACCTTTAAGAAACGAGAACTGATTATAGAATTTGCAGAAAATCCGCAATACCCTGAATTTATAAAATTTGAAGCCCTGCAAGATAAGGTAAACCTTTTTGACAACCTGAAGGTAGGTGACCAGGTTGAGGTGTTCTTTAACTTAAGAGGGCGCCCTTGGACAGACCGTAACGGAAAAACAGCTTACTTTAACACCTTGGTGGTTTGGCGAATAAATATATTAAGCGGTCAACAAAATACAGCTCAGACACCTGAATATGCTCCGCCTGTTGATATAAGCTCTGCCCCAGACGAGGACGATCTTCCATTCTAAAAATATCAGAGAGTGTTCAAAAAATAACCTTGCACATTTGTAAACGTGCTGTGCATTGCAATTGTTAAAGGTTCCTTCAACTTTTTGAACACTTTCTCTCTTCCGCACCTTTTCTTCCTTTTTAGCTAATCTGCATCAAAACTGAAAAACATTTTTAGCTTTGAATGTTAGCATTATAAAGAAGCTGAATTCTATGAAAGAAATGCCCATTACGGTAAGAAGATCCATTGAACTTTTAGGATTATTTCTTTTAGGCGCTTTAATAGTTATCGGGAAAGGTATAATAATGCCGATACTTATGGCATTTTTTATCAGCCTGGTTCTTTTACCTGTATATCAGTTCTTTAAGCGTAGAAAGCTGCCCGATGTATTCTCTATATTTCTCTCGGTTTTATTACTGGCGCTATTGGCAGCGGGTATTATTTGGTTTTTTTCTTCACAGGTTAGTGCGCTTATAGCAGATTTCCCTCAAATACGTGCAAATGTTACCAAACATTTAAACTCGCTTAGCGAATGGATAAACGACATTGCTGATTTTTCAACTACTGAACAATTAAAGTTTATAAATGAGCAAAGCAATAAGCTTTTAAACTTCTCAGGAGAACTTTTAACCGGTGCCGCTACCTCACTCACTTCAGTACTTGTATTTCTTGGCTTATTACCTATTTACATTTTCCTTATCTTATTCTACAAAAATTTACTGTTGCGATTTGTTTTTTTATGGTTTCCCGAAGAAAATCATGAAAAAGTGAAAGACGCCATGCTCGAAACAAAAGTTATCATTAAAAGCTACCTCATCGGGCTGCTTATCCAGATCACTTACATAACCATACTTTTAGGGGGAATTTTATTACTCTTCGGCATTAAACATGCCATACTTATCGCGGTAATTTTTGCGTTCCTGAACCTGATACCTTATGTAGGCGCTCTTTTCGGCAACCTGATCGGTGTTATGCTTACGCTTACCTCTTCGCAGGAATTATGGCCAATATTTGCCGTATTAGGAACAATTGCTTTCGTTCAGTTCCTGGATAATAATATCCTGATGCCACGCATTGTAGGCTCAAAAGTTAAAATAAATGCCCTGGGAGCAATTGTGGGTGTTTTCATCGGTGGCAGCCTTGCAGGTGTTTCCGGAATGTTCCTCTCTTTGCCTGTAATAGCTATTTTGAAAATCATTTTTGACCGCTCTAGAAACTTCAAACACTGGGGAGTGCTGCTTGGAGATGAAAGGCCAGAGGAAAGTCCAATGAACTTGTCCAGGTTACGCTCTAAAAGCGAACAAGTACAAAAAGAACTCGAAAAGGAAAACGATGTAGAACCAACCGACAGGGGTAATAACAATTAGTCCTGTAGCTATTTCCTTGCTACCAACTTAATACTGTAATCTGCTTTTGTTAAAAAATGTTAAACAGAAAAGGTATGCTTTCTCCGTTACGTAAATTTGTAAGGAATGAAGAAAAAGAGTATTAGCCTTATTATTGGATTGATGAGTGTTGCATTGTTGGGCGTTTTGGCTATGCAGTATTATTTTATTCGCGAATCTTACCGCTTAAAATCTCAGTTATTCGACCAGTCTGTAAATGAAGCACTGAACATAGTAGTTCACAAACTTGAGAAAAGGGATGCCATGCTTTTCCTGAAAAAAAGAGCTGAACAACGGTTAAAGTTAAAATCGGTAAACGATACAGTAGAAGCTATCAAGAAAAGGCATGCACCATATCAGGCGAATCAGTTTGCCAGAAATCTTAAGTTAAGGCAGCAAAAAATCGATAAAGACTTTCGCCTTCGCGATAGCCTGCTAAAGTTACGGTATCCGAAAGCGTTTGTTATAAATAACGATTTTTATGAAACCTACATTAAGAATAAAAACGCCGAAGACCTGAATAAAGTAAAAGTACAGGTAAGTGTTCAGCAGGCCGTTGACGAATACGGAAGAATTTATCAGCAGCAGGAAATAGGCCTTTATGTAGAAAAACAGGATGAAAAACCAATAAAAAAAGGCCGTAACGACAGTGTTTATTATTTTGTTGAAGACCCGGTGCTTGGATATCAGGTAATTTCTTTACCCCGAATTAACAGCAAGCTTAAGGAGAGTTTAAAAGAACAGGAAAAACAGGTTAAAAAAGTAAATAATTACCTGGATTCTGTAAAAACCGTTAAACAAAAAACAGCGCTGTTTGAAGACCTCGCCAATGAATACGAGCAATCAAAAGTTCCGTTATTTGAAAGGATCAATCCAAAACTGATTGATACCTTATTGCAGGCAGAGCTTACAAACCTTGGCATCCAGCTTCCGTATAATTACCAGGTTCGGTCAGCCCAGTCAGATTCCGTTCTGTTTACAAAAATAGTAGACAAGGGCGCAACTGCTTCAAACTATAACACTTACAGTACCAGCCTGTTTCCAAAGGAAGTTGTAAAAGAATCCGGAGTTTTATCCATCACATTTCCAACAAAAAGAACATTCATGTTTGAGAATATGGATGCCATACTTGCTTCCTCATTTAGTTTGCTGCTTGTGCTGGTAGGCTGTTTTTCTTATACTATTTTTATCATATTCCGCCAGAAAAAGATTTCGGAGATGAAAACCGACTTTATTAATAACATGACGCATGAATTCAAAACTCCTGTGGCAACCATCATGATTGCCAGTGAAGCGTTAAAAGATCCCGAAATTGCAGAAGACAGAAAACGGGTTGACCGGCTGGCTGGAATTATTTATGACGAAAATGTGCGTTTAGGTGATCATATAGAACGTGTACTTAACATTGCCCGTATTGATAAGGATAATCTTAAACTTGATTTAAAACAAGTAGAAGTGCACGACCTAATAACGGCCGTTGCGGACAGCATGTCATTGCAACTACAAAAACGAAATGCAGTTATAAATTTAAATCTTGATGCTTCTAAAACCACTATACTGGCTGATGAGTTCCACTTGAGCAATGTTATCTTCAACCTGATTGATAATGCCTCAAAATACAGCAAAGAAAATCCGGAAATAACCATCAGTACCATCATTACAAATAAAAACCTGGTACTGAAGGTAGCTGATAAAGGCATTGGTATGAGCAAAGACCAGTTATCGAAAATATTTGATCAGTTTTACCGTATCCCAACGGGCAATTTGCACGATGTTAAAGGTTTTGGATTGGGTTTAAGTTACGTTAATAATATTGTAAAACGCCTGCAGGGTACCATCCGCGTAAAGAGTGAAAAGGATAAAGGCTCAGAATTTGAACTAATTTTCCCGACAATATGAAAAGATTATTGCTTGTTGAAGACGACCCGAACCTCGGAATGCTATTACAGGACTATTTACAGTTAAAGGGGAAATTAGAGGTAACACTTGCAAAGGACGGCGAAGAGGGTTTGAAATTCTTCAATGACGAATCTTTTGATTTGTGCATCCTCGATGTGATGATGCCTAAGAAAGACGGCTTTACCCTCGGAAAAGAAATAAGAGAGATCAATCCTCAAATCCCTATCATTTTTGCTACGGCAAAAGGGATGATGGAAGATAAGGTTGAAGCCTTTACCCTGGGCGGCGACGATTATATAACGAAACCGTTTCGGGTAGAAGAATTATTATTAAGGATAAACGCTTTACTTAAAAGAGTTACAAACCAGGAAAAAACAGCATCAGAAGAACAATCAAAATTTGAAATAGGAGATTACCAGTTTGATTATACAACACAGGTAATCACCAGGGGAAATGTGCAGCAAAAGGTCTCAACAAAAGAGGCCGAGCTGCTAAAAATGCTATGCCTGAAAAAAAATGATGTTTTAACACGCGAAGAAGCTCTCATCACCATCTGGCACGATGATAACTATTTCAACGGTCGCAGTATGGATGTATTTTTAAGTAAGCTTCGTAAATATCTGCGTGACGACCCGAGAGTAGAAATCCTGAATGTTCATGGAAAAGGATATAAACTCCTGGTAAATTAAGCCATAATAACATTACCATCCCACTCTTCTGTTAGTCAGCTAAAAATTGTATATTGCCTGTAAAGGGGACAAAACATTAAATTATCGGGTTGTATTTTACCCACATCTTTTACCACCTAATTTAATCTCTTCCAAACAGTTGAAGAGCTTATACACCGGGTGTTGAAAATTATTAAACTTAATTTTTTTTAAAAAAAGTAACTTGAAATGCAAACAAAAACCAGAAGTGGTTTTTGCGGTTCTATTTAAAAGCCTGTTTCAGGTTTCGTTCTTAAACGTATTAATGAATGGAAGAAGATTTTGAATTTAATTTCTCTGAAGATCCCAGATTTTCAGTAGAGCGTTATGAAGAAATGATTCGCAATCACGATCAGTATTTCTTCGACGCTCAGGCCTTTGAAAATATAATCGATTACTATATCGAAAAAAACGATCCGATCAAAGCATTACAGGTTGTAGATTACGCGGTTAGTCAGCATCCTTTTGCAGCCGTGTTTTTGTTGAAGCAGGCGCAGCTTTTTGTGGTTACAGGCCAGCTCGAAAATGCTTTTAACGCATTAAATAAAGCAGAAACATTAGAGCCGTCAGAAGCTGATATTTATACTATACGCGGAAATATATTTGAGGGCATGGAACGCCACCAGGAAGCGCTTGATAATTATGAAAAAGCGTTAGGACTTGCTGAAACTACTGACGAAATTCTGCTTCACATGGCTTATGTATATCAAAACATGGGCGAATACGACACAGCAGTAACTTTCCTGAAAAAGTGCCTGAATCAGAATATGGAAAACCAGGATGCCTTATATGAACTGGCTTTTTGCTACGATGTTCTGGACAGACAGGAAGAAAGTATCCAGTTCTATAAACAATACATCGATACGGAGCCTTATTCATACGCTGCATGGTATAACTTAGGGAATGCTTATAATAAGCTGAGCCTTTTTGAAAAGGCCATTGACGCGTACGATTATGCAATCATAATCAAAGAGAACTTTGCATCGGCCTATTTCAACAAAGGTAACTCGCTTGTTCATCTGGACCGTTTTAACGAAGCGATAGAGGTTTATAAACAAACGTTTGAATATGAGTCGCCAAATGCCGACACCTATTGTGCTATTGGCGAATGCTACGAGAAATTAGAAAAGATGGAGGAAGCTCGATCGTTTTACAAGAAAGCCGTTAAGCTTGATTCCACCCTCTCTGATGCATGGTTTGGAATTGGAGTAACACTCGATGCTGAGGACCGCTATTTTGAAGCTCTACATTTCTACAGGAAAGCACTGGAGCTGGATGATAAAAATCCCGATTATTGGTTTGCTATTGCAGATGCGCAGTATAAATTGAGCCGTCTGGATGAATCGGAAAAAGCATACGAAAAAGTAGTAGAGCTAAATCCGCTGGATGTTGAAGCCTGGCTGGACTACTCCTCCATACTGTACGAACAGGATAAAATTGTTGCCGCAATTGAAACAATGGCAGAAGCAATTAAAACAAATCCGGATGCTGCAGAGCTTTATTATCGTATGGTTGCCTATTTATTTGCTGATGGTCAGTACAATGAGGCGCTGAACTACTTACAAATCGCTCTTACCACCGATCCGGCCAAACATCCGATACTTTTTGAATATCTACCTCATTTACAGGAGAATAAAGTAATAATAGATATCATTAACAGGTTTACCCGCTTTATTGATTAATGTGAGTTTGCATGTTTTTCAAATCCAATACTTAGTTTTACCAAAGTATTGGATTTTTTTTTGAGATTTGCAGCCGTATGAACTACAATTTAAAAAATATTCCCGATCGTACCGAAAAGCCACGTGAAAAAGGATTAACCATGGTGATGGATAAAGGCTTAAGTATCCGGGAAGTAGAAAATTTTCTTGAAGTTGCCGGCCCACATACCGACATTGTAAAGTTAGGCTGGTCAACCTCCTTTGTTACTCCCAATCTGGAAGACAAGTTACAAGCATACAAAAATGCCGGAATGGGTGTCTACTTTGGCGGAACTTTATTCGAAGCTTTTGTTATCAGAAATCAGTTTGATGAATACCGACGCGTTCTGGATAAATTTAAAATGGAATACGCCGAAATCTCTGACGGCTCTATTGAAATTCCTCACGAAGAAAAATGTGGCTATATTCGAAAACTAAGTGAACAGGTTACGGTTATATCGGAGGTTGGCTCAAAAGATGCACAAAAAATATTTGCTCCTTACAAATGGATCGCTTTAATGAAAGCCGAACTTGAAGCAGGTTCCTGGAAATTAATTGCCGAATCAAGAGAAGGCGGAAATGTAGGAATTTACCGTGACTCCGGCGAGGTTAGGCAGGGCTTGGTTGACGAAATATTAACCCAGATACCTGAAGAAAATATAATATGGGAAGCTCCGCAGAAAGATCAGCAGGTTTGGTTTATTAAACTTTTAGGCGCTAACGTAAACTTAGGAAATATAGCCCCTGCTGAAGTTATTCCTTTAGAAACGATCCGTTTAGGTTTAAGAGGAGATACTTTTGATCATTTTCTTAATAAAATAAAGTAATCAGGCCAGCATTGCTAAAAGTGAGGAAATATTGATGCTCACCTTGCCAAAACACAATTTAAATGAGAAAATTTGGTTTAATCGGATATCCGTTAGGACACTCCTTTTCTAAAGACTATTTTACCAATAAATTTAAAAGAGAAGGTTTAACTGATTGCGAATACGAAGCGTATCCTCTTCCGAGTTTAAGCAATTTTGAGGAATTTATACGTTCCACACCAGGATTGTGCGGGCTTAATGTAACAATCCCTCACAAAATCGGGATTATGTTTTACCTCGATAAGGTAGAAAAAGCCGCAAAAGCTATTGATGCGGTAAACTGTATTAAAATTGTTAACCATAATCCGGCAGCCTCTTATTTTTCAGGAGAACTTAGCTCCATGAAAGTAAAACTGATCGGCTATAATACCGATTGGATCGCATTCCAGGAATCTTTAAAGCCATTATTAACCAAGCAGCACAGCAAAGCACTGATTCTGGGAACCGGCGGAGCATCGCGAGCAGTAACCTATGCTTTGAACAATTTAAACATTGATTACAAGCTGGTTTCCAGGCGGGCCAACCGGAAACAAATAAGTTACTCGGATCTGTCAAGGGATCTAATAGAAGATTATTCGCTGATAATTAATACAACTCCATTAGGTATGTCGCCCAATACAGCTGAGTGTCCGGATATTCCTTACGAATATATTACTGCAAAACATCTGCTTTACGACCTGATCTATAATCCTGTTGAAACAGAGTTTTTAAAACGCGGAAAAGAAAGGGGCGCAGCGGTAAAAAACGGAATGGAAATGCTGCATCTCCAGGCAGAAAAAGCCTGGGAAATATGGAATGAATAATGAAAAACAAACTCCTGTATTTCCTGGTTCCAGTTCTGTTTATGTTGATGGAAACATCCTGCGGAAATGATTATTCACCCAAGCCACGTGGCTATTTCCGAATCAAACTTCCTGAAAAAGCTTACCAGAAATACGATAGTTCCTGCCCTTATTCGTTTGATTATCCTGTTTATGCGAAAATAGTTCCTGATAGTGCAAAAGATGCAAAACCCTGCTGGATCGACGTAGTATTTCCGGAATTTAACGGAAGAGTCCATTTAAGTTATCAGCCGGTAACTTCAAAAAAGGTTTTAGATGAACTTACGGAAGATGCCCGCACTTTCGCATTCAAACATACGGTTAAAGCAACTTCAATTGACGAAGGAAAAATCACTTATCCCGACAGAAAGGTATATGGAATATACTATACTATCGAAGGAAATACAGCTTCTTCGGTACAGTTTTTTTTAACTGACAGTACCCGGCATTATTTAAGGGGCGCTTTATATTTTAATGAAGAGCCGCGTATTGATTCGATTCAACCTGTACTGGATTTTGTAAAAAAGGATATCAACGTAATGATAAAGTCCTTTAACTGGAAATAACTATTTCCTGATTGCGTTAGGATAAAGATCTCTGCGATACCGGGCAACGATTTTATAGATCAGCCTTGCAATAAAAATGAAAGGAACGCTTTGAAAAACAGAAGCAAGAAAATTGCTCCAATGCCCGGATTTTTTCCAGATTTCCAGCATAGCGTCTGCACCCCGATATATTTTACCGCCGGAAATTACATGAATTTGCTTTTCAACTTCTGCAGGAGATAACGCAGGATAGTTTTTTAAAAATTCGGTATCCTGATAAGGAACCAACTGAAACTGCTGCATGTTGTCCAGCTTCCGGATCCAGCCTGTAAAACCGACACACATCCGGCAGTGCCCGTCGTAAAGAACAATCGTTTTATTCATTGGCCTTGCTGAAACAAAGATACGCATACTTCGTTCTGATTTTGTTTATTAATTTGCGGTGATGATCCAGATTAAATCCTTTGTATGCAATCCTTACCAGGAAAATACGTATCTGCTGTACGACGAAACCCTGCAATGCTGCGTAATTGATCCTGGTATGAATACAGGTCCTGAACAAAATACAGTTGCAAAGTTTATCAGCGACAATAAGCTAAACCCAACACTGCTGCTAAATACACATTGCCATATTGATCATGTTTTAGGTAATAAATGGATTTACGATAGTTACAGTCTTAAGCCCAGGTTTCACCGGGGAGAGTTGCCCGTGTTAACAGCTGTTCCTGCGTATGCACCTCAAATGGGCATTCGTTATGATGTCTCACCACTTCCGGAAGAGTTTCTGGACGACAGCGGAACAGTTCAATTCGGAAACACAACTTTAGAACTGATTTTTTCTCCGGGACATTCCCCTGCCCATTTATGTTTTTACAACAGTGCGGATAATTTTTTAATTGGTGGCGATGTTCTTTTCTACGGAAGCATCGGCCGTACAGATTTGCCCGGGGGGAATTTTGACCAGTTAATAAATAATATTAAAACAAAATTATTTAAGCTTCCCGACAGTTGTAAGGTATATCCCGGACATGGCCCTGCAACAACTATTGGGCATGAAAAACAATTCAATCCCTTTTTAAAATAAATGAAGTTGATGCTGGTGCTATTGCAAAATTCCATCCTTTATGATCACAGTGTTTTTAAATCTTACTTTTAACTAAATACATCGTGAACACGCCTTTGTACATAGCAAAACGGTATCTTTTCTCAAAAAAATCCCTCAATGCAATTAATCTCATTTCCGGCATTTCAATTTTAGGCGTTTTTGTAGGAAGTGCGGCCCTGATCATTATCCTGTCTGTTTTTAACGGATTCGAGCAGCTCGTACTCTCTATGTACAATACCCTTACACCCGAGATCAGGATTGAACCAGCTGAAGGGAAAACCTTTAACCCGGATACAGCTTATTTTAAAGAATTAAAAAAAGATAGCCGCATTGCCAATTATACAGAAGTACTGCAGGAAAAAGCATTACTTCGATATGGTAAATCACAATATATCGGGTTGGTAAAAGGAGTAAGTGAGGGTTATACCGCAGGGAAAGATTTGGACAGCGCTGTTGTTGACGGATCATTTACGCTTAAGAAAGATGGTACTGATTACGCTGTAATAGGATCGGCAGTACAGGCGTACCTGTCTGTAAACATTCATAGTGAATTTCAGGATCTGGAAATCTTTTCACCACGAAAAGGTGCGGGAAATGCTATAAATCCGGCCGAAGAATTTGTGATGAAAACCATTCATCCTAAAGGAGTTTATGAGATTCAGCAGCAGTTCGATGAATTTGTAATTGTACCTATTGACTTTGCCAGAGAATTACTGGGTGAGGAAAAAAATATATCAGCAGTAGAAATAACGCTCAAACAGGGAGATTTAGTGAATTCTTTTCAGAAAGAACTTAAAAAAGATCTTGGCAAAAATTTCGTTGTCAAGAACCGGATACAACAGAACCAATTACTGTACAAAATCCTGATATCTGAAAAATGGGCAATTTTCCTGATCCTGACCTTTGTTTTAATAATAGCTATTTTTAACATTATAGGTTCGCTAACCATGCTGGTAATTGATAAAAGAAAAGATATTGCAATTTTAAACAGCATGGGCGCAGCTCCTGAATTTATACGAAGCATCTTCTTTACCGAGGGGATGATGATCTCGCTGATAGGCTGCGTTGCGGGAATGTTTACCGGTTTTGTTTTCTGTATCCTTCAACTACAGTACAAATTTATTAAAATGGACCAGCCCAATCTTACTACAGATGCATACCCGGTGAATCTAAAATGGACCGACTTTGTACTGGTATTTTTTACTGTTTGTATAATTTCCGTTATAGCGTCTTATATATCCTCCAGGTTAAGTGTAAAAAACATTTCGAATATGAAAGAGGATCTTTAGGAGAACTTCATCAATAGCTGGAAATAACTTGTTTCCTATCTCTACTTGTATGCACTGTCAAAAAAGATTTTTATAAAAGCAAAATGGAATGATTTCTGATTATTTATTAAATGAAAGAAACCTTAGCAGAAAATAAGAGAACAATACCTTTATCCATTTTAGACTTGGTTCCTATTCTTAGCGGAAAAACTGCCATGGATTCGTTTAAGAACAGCCTTGATCTTGCCCGCAAGGCAGAGCAGTTCGGATACAAACGTTACTGGATGGCGGAACACCACAACATGGCCGGCATTGCAAGTTCGGCCACCTCCATTTTAATTGGCTATATTGCCGGCGGAACTTCCTCCATTCGTGTTGGTTCAGGCGGAATTATGCTTCCCAATCATGCCCCTCTGGTAATTGCCGAGCAATTTGGAACATTGGAATCGTTATATCCCGGAAGAATTGATTTAGGTATTGGCCGTGCTCCCGGCACCGACCAACTTACAGCACGAGCGTTAAGAAGAGATGTTACCGAAAGCATTGATGATTTTCCGAGAAACCTGGATGAGTTAAGAACGTATTTGTCTGCAGAGAATAGTATCTCTAGGGTCAGAGCGGTACCGGGTGAAGGATTGGATATCCCGATCTGGTTGCTGGGCTCGAGTACTTTCAGTGCTCAACTTGCTGCTATGCTTGGCCTGCCTTTCGCTTTTGCAAGTCATTTTGCGCCCCGGCTTTTACACACATCGCTGAAAATTTACCGCGATACTTTTCAGCCATCCGAGTTCTTGCAGAAACCATATGCTATGGCAGGAATCAATGTAATTGCAGCAGATACCGACGAAGACGCTGAACTTCTTGCATCTTCACTATACTCATCTTTCTTAAATGTGCTAAGAGGCACACCAAACCCTTTAAAGCCTCCGGTAAGCGACATGGATGTAGTATGGAGCCCTTCTGAAAAATACGCTGTGCTGCAAATGCTGGATTATACTTTTATAGGCGGACCTGAAAAAGTAAAAAAAATGCTTCAGGCCTTTACAAGGGAAACTGAGATAGACGAATTGATTATCGCTTCACATATTTATGAACACGAAAAGAGAGTCCGTTCTTATGAAATTCTTTCAACTATTGCTCCTGTAATAAATTCTTAATTTACTACAGGAGGATTTCCCTTAGGATAAGGAATTATAGTCTGATCCAAGATTATCACTCATCAGACCAGGCGAACCTGAACCCCAGGACGAACCCATGTATGTTGAAGCCATCTCTGTGGATGAACCCATTGCTGCCGCGGCGCTCGATACAGGTATGTTTCCCTTTGCAGCTTCCTCTGTACTCAAGGTTTTATTATCAAATTTTGACTTAACAGGACAATTGCCCGTTACTCCACGGTATATTAATGCACCTCCTGCCGCTATTTCCAACAAAGATATTAATGGACTTGAAAAGATAGTGGCAAGGCCTTTCAGGGCAATAAAAGAACCTGTTCCTAAAGATACTATCCTTTCTGACATCTCTATATTTGCAGTTGCATTATGCTGAAACAGATAATGTTTTAAATTACCCAGGTTGTTTGATATATTCTTCATGGCTTTACAGATTACCTCTATAAATAACCGCATATGTAGACGATAGTTTTCACGTTGCACCTGAATAAGTAAAATGCAATGGAACAAAAAAAGCTCCCGTTAAGGAGCTTTATGAAAACTTATTAATACTGTAATAGAAGTACAGCTATAAAAGCGCTTACGCTATTACTGATTTGCTGCTGAATCAATGGTATCAGTCTTAGCATCTGCTGCTGAATCAATCGCATCAGTTGTAGCATTAGCTGAAGAATCAATTGCGTCAGTTCTTGCATCTGCAGCAGAATCTATAGAATCTGTAGTTGCTTCTGTGGATTTGTTCGAATTACAAGCTGTAAACGATACAGAAAGAGCAAGTGATAGAGCGAAAAAACTGATTTTAAATAACTTTTTCATTTTGATAGATTTAGTGTAAAAATTAATTTAATACTACTTAATTCCTTGTTTTAAGAAATAGTAACCTTTAATTTTTGAAAAAGTTTTTTTTGTTCAGTTAACGCTAATTTTTTTGCTTTTATTTCTCAAAGTGTGCAATAAAACCTGTTATCCGCTTATTTCTTGGGCGGCAGGCTAAAAGCAACAGCTTCATGTTCAAAATGCCCTTTATGAGATGCATCGCAAAAAGGCTTATTTTTTGAAAGGCCGCAACGGCATATTGATACCATTTCTCTTCCTCCCAGATCATACACATTTCCGTTCTTATCTACAATTTCAAAATCACCTTCCACACGAAGTGATCCATTACTGTTTACCGTAATTTTAGTTTTAGCCATCGTTAAAAATTAAGCGGCAAAAGTAGAAATTAAATGCTCTTATTAATAATTTTTAGAATTTACGGGTTACTTTTTCAATCTGCTGGTATTAATCAGTAGGTTTATAATTGGTTAGTTTGAGCGTCTCCATCCTCCCCGTTTGGAGATGCTCTGTTTTTATACCCCCAGTAATTCCTGAAGCTAAGGCAAGATTCTATAAATAGTAAAGGGCAACAGTTATTCACCGTTACCCTTTATTGATTAAAAAAAGATTGAATTCAATAGTACTACTATGAATTCTATTGAATGGTTTTTAATAAGTAGAAATAGTTGAACTTTAAAATCCTGTAAAAAAATCGGAAGTGTTTAGGCACGATTCATTGCAATTACCGTTTTCCCTTTTTTTGTTTTAAAAGCTCTTAAATCATTTTCCAGAATTGCTTTCAGTAATTTATCGGCGTTTTGACTGGTTTTAAAGGTTAATGTTTTCATATTCCTGGTTAAGCCAAATATGTGCCAATGCTATTTTTACTTTAAAAAAGTTCTTTTCAGGAAGCAAGCAAAGAAAAGTGTATCTTAAAAAGGACGACCCGCTGTGTGTTTTTTATTACTGGTTTATATATTTAACAATAAAAAAAGCCGTCGAGAATTTGGAAACTAATAGGGAATGGCACACATCATTCGCTATTACACTGAGTTTTCTCGACAGCTATAATTGTTTTATAGATAGATATGAGGTCGGAAGTGGATTCGAACCACTGTAGAAAGTCTTGCGGACTTACGCCTTCCTATCAGCCATCCGACCTGATTTTGTATCTTCAACATCGTTTCCGGGAAATTGTGTGAAGAAAATTTTAATATGTGTAAAAAGTGAGAAATTGTACACTTAATTCTCGGCTAAAGCAAGTTCGGCCTGCATAATCGTCCGACTTAATTCTTGCATTGTTACCGGTTTAACTATATAATCTGTTACTTCCGAATAACCTTTTGCACGTTCAATATCTTCCTGCCAAATGGAAGAACTTACCATATATAAAATTATTTTCTTTCCAATCCTTGGCTTTACTCTTCTGAACTCCTCTAAAAATTCCCAACCGTTCATAACCGGCATGTTTATATCCAGCAAAATAATATCGGGTACAGAATTTATGTCATCTATAATAGATTTTAAATGTTCAATTGCTTCGAGGCCATTTTTAAATACCAGTAAACCTTTACACAGTTTTTGGCTGGCAAGCATCCGTTCTATTATTAATGCCTGGATCGGATCGTCATCTACTATACACGCTATTCCCATAGTTGATTTTACATTATACCTTTTATATGCCAGAATTATGCCGCATCTGCAAACACCAAAACTTCTATAAACAAAAAAACATAAAACCTGTTGATTTACTATTTATAACGCATTTTTTTGTTGTAGTTATAAGTTTTTCTCATTTATTAAAGTGAGGAATTACTGTAGAAAATTCGAAGCGTATTTTATAAAGTTGAGAAATACCCTCCACAGATTATTCAATTTATCATCTTGTATAATCTGAAGAAAAAACTTGCGTTATACTGTAAATCTTGTAGTAAGAAGAGCAATGAAAGAGATTAATTTCTCAGTAGGGCCATATACAATAAAAGCTCGTAAAGCAGTAGCGCAAAACAACAATATCCCAAGTAAGTTTATAAGCACTTTCGGGCAACAGTTGTCGCAGGTAAACCTGGAATCGGAAGTGTATAACCTGATAATAAATGGGAGCGACCGGTTTTATTTTGTTCCGGGCATAAACCTGCTGGTTATTTATTTTCTAAATGAATTTGTTCCTTATCCCGAATTATCCCAATATCTTCACGAAATAAGCAGGGCTTTAACTGTGTAGAATTGCGATGATTTAATATGAATTTACGACCTCTTCTTTGTATCTTGCTGTTTGCACAAAGTTCTTTTGCACAAGATATTCACTATTCAAAAAAGCTGATAGACACGTTGACATCTTCTTCATTTTGGGGAAGAGGGTACATAAAAAACGGCTCGGAGAAAGCTGCCGGTTTTATCGAATCAGAATTTAAATCAATAGGATTACAGCCTTTAAACGGAAAAAATTATTTTCAGCCGTTTACCTTTCCAGTAAATACTTTTCCTGGTAAAATGAACGTTTTTCTGAATGGTAAAAGATTGGTTCCGGGCAAAGATTTTATCGTAAGTCCGGAAAGCCGTGGAATAACCGGAAGTATTAATTTAACAGCAAAAGACAGTGCGCACTTCATTAACCAAGAGAAAAAAGTGCTGGTTTCATTAGAAGATAAACTAACAGCGTCCGTAGCACAAATGCAATCAGAGTATACCCATATACTGCTTAAAAAAGAATCAATTAAAGAACAGCCATCCCGAGCCAGATTAGCCATTGATGCTCATTTTATAGACAAATTTAAAGCAGTAAATATTTGCGGTATCTTAAAAGGAACTTCACAACCAGACTCTGTAATTATTATTTCTGCGCATTACGATCATTTGGGTGGAATGGGAGCCAAAACATTTTTCCCCGGAGCGAATGATAATGCCAGCGGCACTGCCTTATTACTTAATCTTGCAAAATACTATGCGGCAAATCCACCCAAATATTCTATAGCTTTTATTTGTTTTGCCGGAGAAGAGCTGGGCTTACTTGGGTCTGAGTACTTTACCGTCCATCCTTTAATTGAGTTAAGCAAAATTAAATTCCTGATAAATCTGGATCTTGTCGGTACCGGGAATGAGGGTATTACAGTGGTAAACGCTAAACAATTTCCAAAGGAATTTTCAATATTAAATGAAGAGAATGACAGATATAAATTAATAAATCATATTAATGCACGAGGCAAGGCAGCTAACAGCGATCACTACTGGTTCTGTGAAAAGGGAGTTCCTTCTTTTTTCATTTATACCCTGGGAGGAATTAAGGCCTATCATGATATTTTTGATCGTTCTTCTACACTTCCGCTTACAGAATATACTGATTTGTTTACGCTTATAGTTAAGTTTAACCAACGTTTAATGAATAATTAATTACAAATGCAGGAAACCACCACTTTCAGGATAGATGAAGAAATTATCCGGTTAATAAAGCCGGAAAGCTTACAAGCGACGTTATATCATCAGATCTCTAAAAATACCGATAAAGTTCAGGAAATGATAGCACGTTATTACTTCCAAAGCCGAGGACGGGTTTTTGACCTGAGAATACCGGAAAAAGAATTTTCAGTGAATGCTACCGGAGACGGCTTGTTTACCGCTTACTATCAAATTGGAGTATTTAATAGCTGCGCAGATATTGATTTGAATTATGAAGAGAAAATGAGAGTAATATTAAATTTTAATGCAGAAAGTGGTATTACCATGTTAAATGGTGAAGAAATACCGGAACGTGAACCGGATGAAATTTAGTCGAAACAAGAATAAAAGTTGAAACTTATAATTAATTGTTCTGTTGTTTCCAGTAATAGATTTTAAAAATTATGGCAACTAAATGGCTTATCGATCCAATGCACAGTGAGATCCAGTTTAAAGTTAAACACCTCATGATCACCACTGTAACAGGTTATTTTAAATCCTTTAATTTGGAAGTAGAAACTGAAAATGATGATTTCACTACAGCTTCGAAAATAGAATTTACGGCTGATATTGATTCGATCAGCACGAACAATGAACAAAGAGATGCCCATTTAAAATCGGATGATTTCTTTAATGCAGAACAATATAGCCAGCTGCGGTTTACAGGCAATAAATACGAAAAGATAAGTGATGAGGAATACCGCTTGCATGGTGACCTTACTATTCGCGATGTTACCAAACCTCTATCATTAACAGTAGATTTCGGTGGAGTTGTTGTAGATCCATACGGACAAACAAAGGCAGGATTTACCGTTCAGGGAAAAATAAGCCGCAAAGAATTTCATTTACTGTGGAATGCGGTAACAGAAGCCGGACAGGTAGTAGTAAGTGATGAAATTAAATTACATGCCGAAGTACAGCTTGTAAAACAGGTATAAAAAATCAGAAATATCCTTTTAAACAGCCTTTGGGAAAAAGCATCTCAAAGGCTGTTTTATTTTTCCCTTTGTCTTCGTTCATTTCTTTTCTTTCTGTTAATTTCAGCCTTGCTTTAATCCTCTTTTTAAATTTGAAGTCAGAAAAGAAGGATTAAAAGAATAAAAGATATAAACCAACTATTCGAATGAAGACACCCAAATTAATTTTATGCGCCTTCGCTGTATTGCTATTTAATTTAAGCGTTCAGGCACAGAAACAATCGGATAAGCCCCGGACCAAACAAACAGTTACTTCTGCTTCTCAACTGTTACCTCTGGATTCTAATGTAATTGTGGGAAAATTAGCTAACGGCTTTACATACTATATCCGGAAAAATACCGAACCGAAAGATCGTGCGCAACTTTATCTTGCTGTTAAAGCGGGATCTATTTTGGAAAATGACAATCAGAAAGGCCTTGCACACTTTACTGAGCATATGAGCTTTAACGGCACAAAAAACTATCCGAAGAACGAATTAGTAAATTATTTGCAAAAAGCCGGAGTTCGTTTTGGCGCTGATTTAAATGCCTATACCAGTTTTGACCAGACCGTTTACATGTTACCCATCCCTACAGATGACCAGGATGTATTTAAAAACGGGATGCAGATTATGAGAGACTGGGCGCAGGAAGCAACTTTTGATACTGTTGAAATAAATAAAGAGCGGGGCGTTGTTCTGGAAGAAAAACGCCTGGGAAAAGGTGCGCAGGAACGTATGCAAAATAAATACCTTCCTTTGATCTTTAATAATTCCAGGTATTCTGAGCGTCTTCCGATAGGGACTGAAGAGGTATTAAAAAACTTTAAACCAGAAACAATTAAGTCTTTTTATAAAGACTGGTATCGCCCGAACCTGGAGGCTTTAATTGTTGTGGGAGATATTGATGTTAAAAAGGTAGAGCAAATGATCAAAAATGAGTTTTCTGATCTGAAAAACCCTGCGAATCCACGTGCAAGGGTAGATTATAAAATTCCATTGATCAATAAGAATCAATTTATTGCAGTTACTGATAAAGAATTTCCCGTAACAGTAGCACAGGTATTGATCAAACATCCCGAAAGGAAAATTAAAACAACCGCTGATTTACGTTACAGCATGGTACGCTCGTTGTACAACCAGATGCTTTCTTCGCGTTTCAGCGAGTTAATCAAACAGGCAAATCCTCCTTTTGTACAAGGCGGAAGCAGTATAGGAGGTTTTCTTGCCGGATTGGATGTGGCATCGGCTTTTGTAGTTGCCAAGCCAGGTGAGCTGGAAAAAGGATTTAAAGCAGTGCTGACGGAGACAGAACGTGTTAAGCGTTTTGGATTTACTTCTACAGAGCTTGCACGTGCCAAAGAATCTTTCATGACATCGGTAGAAACGGCTTATAAAGAACGCGATAAAACCGCTTCAGATGCTTTCGTTCAGGAATATCTTCAGCATTTTCTGGAAGAGGAGGCAAGCCCCGGTATCACTTATGAGTTTAATTTTTATAAAAACAATATAGAAGGAATTTCTGTAGCTGATGTAAACGCGTTGGCCAAAGAATATTTAACGGATGTGAACCGCGATGTACTGATTATGGGGCCGGAAAAAGATGCCGCAACTCTTCCGGATGAAGCTACCGTTAATTCATGGATTAAAGCCGTTCAGCAGCAAAAATTAGCTGCTTATGTAGACGATGTATCTGACAAACCACTGATAGAATCAAAACCCGCAGCAGGAAAAATAGTATCTGGAAAGAAAATAAACGAGCTTGGAGTAACAGAACTTGAGTTAAGCAACGGAGTTAAAGTAGTGTTAAAACCTACCGATTTTAAAAACGATGAGATTAGTTTCAGCGCTTTTAGTCCGGGAGGAACCTCTTTGTATAGCGATGCTGATTATCAATCTGCATCAAATGCTTCTTCACTGATTGGCCGCAGCGGAGTAGGAAGTTTTAGCCCCGTACAATTACCGAAAATGTTAGCCGGAAAACGTGTTTTTGTTTCTCCTTATATTTCAGAACGAAGTGAAGGAATTTATGCTTCTGCTACTCCAAAAGATCTGGAAACGGCGTTACAATTAACGTACCTCTACTTTACACAGCCCCGCAAAGACGAGGCTATTTACAGTGCGTTCATCACTCAGCAAAAAGCTATGCTTGAGAACAGGAGCAGCGATCCGAACGCAGTATTTTCCGATACTGTTTCGGCTGTTTTAGGTAATTATAACGTTCGCCGCACAGGGCCAAGCCTCGCGAAAATTAATCAGATTGACCTGGATAAGGCTTTCAAAATATATAAAGAACGTTTTGCCGATGCCAGCGATTTTACTTTCACTTTTGTTGGCAGCTTTAACGTTGCCGACATTAAACCATTGATAGAACAATACCTCGGCGCTCTGCCATCAATTAAAAGAAAGGAAGAAGCTAAAGATCTTGGCATCTATGCTCCAAAAGGAAAAGTAGAGAAAAAAGTTTATAAAGGGCAGGAGCAAAAGGCTTCCGTTCGGCTGGTATTTACAGGCGACTATACCTACAATACTGAAAACAACAACCGGATAGATGCTTTGGGAGAAATCTTACAAATTAAACTGATTGAGCGTCTCCGTGAAGACGAAAGCGGAGTTTATAGTCCCGGGGTACGGGCCAGCTATAGCAAATATCCAAAAAACAGGTATTCATTTACAGTTTCTTTTGGATGTGGCCCAGAAAATGTAGAAAAGCTAATCGCTTCAACACTGGATGAAATAAATAAATTGAAAAAGAACGGGCCTGAAGCGCAGGATATTGCAAAATTTATTGCAGAAGAACAACGATCAACCCAGGTACAACTGAAAGAAAATTCGTTCTGGGCCAGCTACCTGGCTAACCAGTATGAAAACAAGGAAGATCCTAAAGAAGTATTGACTTATCTTGATTCTTTAAAGAAAATCACTCCGGCAAGCTTAAAAGAAGCTGCTAACAAATACTTAAGCGGAGAGAATCTAATCAAACTGGTTCTTCTTCCTGAGGGCAAGAAATAATATATTTTTGGGGAAAGCATTACTAAAAGTGCTTTCCCTTTTTTATAAAAGAACCAGCTCCTGCTCTTTAAAATACCGGTCCAGTGCATTTTCCAGATCTGGAAGCAACAGGGCACGCTCACTATTCAAAACACTGTAAACAGGTCGTTGGGCTTTAAACTCCAGTAAACTTGCCGGTACCGGCAAAATAAGCCCTTCCTGTTGACATCCTCCTCTTTTTGCCACATTTTCTGCCAGGGTTGACCAGGTTGTTTCTCCATAATTAGCCAGGTGCCAGATACCTCTTTCATCATCTATTAAAATATCAAGGCTGGTATTAACTAGGTCTGGTACATAGGTTGGAGAAATATACAAGTCGCTGGCGGCAGTAAAGGGAGTTTTATTTTTTACAGATTTAAGTACATTATGAACAAAGTTATAGGTATCCCAAGGGCCAAAAAACGCACTTGTTCGAATAATTAAAGAAGACGGATTGTTCTGCAAAACCAGTTTTTCTGCAAGCGCCTTGCTTTGTCCGTAAATATTTAACGGTGAAACCTGGTCACTTTCTGTATAGTACTTGTTTTTTTTACCGTCAAAAACAAGGTCGGATGAAAAGGTTAAAAATTTTATTCCGTATTTTTTGCATAAGGCAGCCATCGTGGCCGGTCCTTTGGCATTTGCAAGAAAGCAACTACTGCATTCTGTTTCCGCATCATCTACCCGTACAAAACCGGCTGCGTTAATAATCGCCCAAGGGCGTTTGTTTCTGATTATTTGCTCCAGCTGTATGGGATTTGAAATATCTACATCATCTCTTCCCAGCAATTCGTAAGTAATACCTCGTAACTCACAGATCCGGGCAAAGGCTTTACCTAAAGTCCCAGTTTTTCCGGTTATAAGCACCGGCTGTGAAGAGACAGATTCAGAACTTATTTTACGCGATAGTTTTTCGTGAAAATACAATACACGAAGATCCCTGTGCCACCAACCTTTGTTTTCCAATAGCGGATGATCGAAGTTTTCCCCAGAAGAATACGATTTAATCATTTTCCCCAAGGCTGTTTCCCGGGGCTTTCCTCCCCTTATATCAAACACTCCCGGTTCGTATATTCCGGGCGGTGAAGTCAGTAATTCAGTCCACCCATGAGAGCCCAGAAGAGCCCAGGCTGTTATTGCACGAATATCAACGCCCTGGCAACGCAGACTTTTTACCGTTTTTAAAACCTCATCCAGCCAGCGCATTTGTTCTTCCCGTGTACATCCCATATGTACTTCCGTTAAAACCATTGGGGTTTTAAAACGTTCCCACGCTTCTTTCAACAGCAAGGCGACTCCGTTTTCTTCATCCAGTTTTACTCTTACTGCTTCTACATCCGCATATAGTTGTTCACCATTGCTGCCTACTGCGCATTCAGGAAAATTTTCGATACGTTCATCTAAATATCTTTCAGATGTTGGATAATGATTAAACCCGATAACATCCGGAGGACAATTCTTTTCCCAGAAAAACTCAAACTCTTGTTCATCCAGTCCGATTGATAGTAAATAATCCCAAAGGCTATGGCCGGGTTTCACTTTTCCGCTTAATAAATCAAATCCTAACCACCTGCGTTTGTTTTCATAACTAGCCTGGGTTTTTAAAGCAGGAGTGCTATATGTTTTACTCAGATCTTCAGACTGAACAAGTTTAGCTTCCGGATTAATTTTCCTGATAGCCTCCATCGCTAAAATAGTAGCTTTACACTCGTTCATTAAAATCCGAAAGAAGCTGAGTGTATCTTTAGCATGTGGATACCAGATACCATACAAACCGCAAAAACGGGCAGTCGTTAAGGGCTCGTTAATGGGTGTATAATATTTAACCCATGGAAACTGCTCTGCAACCTGAGCCGCATAATTTGCCAGGCCTGTCGCAAAATTTTCTGTTTCAATTGTTGCATAAGCCGGCCCGCTTCCATGGTGTACCAATCCTAAAATCGGATCAATTCCAAGTGCGAGCAGTTTATTTAAACTTTTTTTACTGCGGCTCCAGTCAATTATGGTATTTGCTTCCGGCTGATGTTTTTCCCAGATTAGCGGATACCTGATTTTTTTTATTTCAAGCTGTGCAAAGAGTTCAAAATCTTCTTCCCTTTTGTAATGGCCGGAATAATCAAGCTGATCAAAATAAGAATCCTGTACACGGTTAACGGAACATTCCATTCCGCCCCAAATTTCTATTTCCTGCTGGTGCGAACTATCCATTTTACTCCTTTTATTTCTCCCCAGATCTTAAATTATAGTCCGTAAATACAGGCCTAAATTAAATTCAGGCACTTAAAGGAACTGTGATGCGGCGATTAAGAGCCTGCCGAATCAATCCGGTCATATTTTTATACGTTTGATCCCAGGATTTATCTTCTAAGAAAGAATCCACTCGCGAAAGCCATTCTTTCTTCGGCAGGCGAAGTGCTTTTTCTGCAGCGGCAACAAACTCTTTCGAATTTCTTACAATGTCAACAAGTTCTAATTTTCCGTATGGGTTTACCACATCCCGAATTGGTGTTGAGAGTACGGGGATTCCTGCTGAAAGATATTCGGGCGTTTTTGTAGGGCTGATATACCTGGTAGATTCATTCAATAAAAATGGTATAAGCGCCAAATCCCAGCCTGCAAGATAATCAGGCAATACATCGTATGATTTTGAGCCTAAATAATGAATATTTTTATTATTAGGTAAAATATCGGGATTGATCTTTACAACCGGCCCAATTAAAACTATTTGCCACTCTGGCCTCATGGAAGCAACATCTCCAATAAGTTTATAATCGAAACGTTCGTCAATTACTCCGTAAAATCCCAAACGTGTAGCGGGAATTGAAGCCTGATCAGCAGGTTCTTTTCCTTTTTTACGGGCTTTTGCAAAATGCTTTTTATCAATGCTGCTTGGAAAAGGGTGAATATTCTGGTGTTGATTCTTCTTTGCTTCGTACAAAGAATGTCCTCCCGTAAATACTAAATCAGCCCGGTTCATTAAATCTTTTTCCAGGATGGAGATTTCGGTAGGCGCATTTTTAAAGGCCGACAATTCATCCATGCAGTCGTAAACGATTAATTCGGGATAATATCCGGCAGAAAATTCCAATGCCATAGGCGTATAGTACCAAAAAATGTAATCGGCAAGATTCTTATCTTTCAAAAAAATATTCAGCATTTCTTTTTGCAAAAGATTTGCTTCCTGCTTACTCAAACCCTGATGAATGTGCGGCACTAATACCCATAGTTTTTCATCCCTTTTACTTATAGATAAAAAACTGTTTTCATTTTCTTCTACATCACAGATCGGTTCTTCAAAAAAATATACATTAAACTCCTTTGCAAAACGAGTTAAAAGGTGTTGTGGACGTTGAAAAACAAAATCCCATCTTAAATGGGAAAAGCATAACAAATTTTCTGGTAGTCGTTTCATATTCTTCACTTTAGAATTCTAACAAGAAGTTTATAGAATCGTTTGCCTTTAAACCGCATTTTTTTGCCCTTTAAACTAATTTGAAAAGCGTTTTCTTAGTTAGGATAACTTTTGCTTTCTAAGCAGGTTGAAATAAACTTTAATGAAATAAAAGCAAAGAAGCCGATGGTAATACGAATTACTTTCTAACAACATTTTGAGATCCTTGAGGCTTTAATAAACATTTTCTTTTTACACCTTTAGCTATATTTATTCTTAGTTTAATAATTTAAATAATTAAATAATTTTTGCTTTTAATGTTATAAGTTGTAACATTAAGAATTATAATCACGTAAGAGAGTTCCATTAACAATACTTATGGCAAATTTGGAAATTCAAGCATCGGAGTTAAAAGAAAAATACCTGTTTTATCTCGAGTCCTTAAAAAATTTAACACCTCAGAAACTTACTGAAATGACTGCTTTCATTATTGAGCTGGGTGATAAAATAAAGGCACTTACTGATAAACAGAACAAAACTGATGAGGATTATGACCATATAGAGCAGATGAGTACCGAGTTGCAGGATTTTATACAGCAGCTTGCCACAGCGCAGATTACCTTGCGAAAAAAAGAATGGGAAGATACCGAAGCGTATTACCAGAAATTAAAAACCGATGCAGCAAAAGGAGATGAAATAGCTATTGAAGTGTTAAAAGATTTCGAGCCTATTTATTTTGAAATGCAGGAACGGATTAAGAACGAGCTGTAATTGTTCAGTAACTAAGTCTTTAAAAACACTTCACGCTCCAGCTTCTGTTCCAGCTTTGCTTTGCGTTTAAACATTGAATACCTTCCTTACTTTCTAATTGCTGGTTGTGTGCAACCGAATCGGCTATGCCGCACCAGGGTTCAATGCATACAAAAGGAGCGTCTTTAGCTGCCCATATACCTAAATAAGGAAATCCTTTGAAGTTAAAGTCAATACCTCGTTTATTTTTGTGATTTAATAATGAAATTTTTTGCGACTGCAGGTTTTTTAAAACAAGCGCATCCTCATAAAATAACTCCTTTGTTAAGGGGACCTGCTTTTCATCTTTCAAAAAAGGAACGCTTGCTGTACTCATGAGGTTACCGGAAAGCGGCCAGCGATTGGCACTTTCGTTACATTCAAACTCAAGATAATAATCTTCATAGTAACTATCTGTAGTTAACGGAACTGCAAAAGCAGGATGCCCGCCGACTGAGAAATATAAGTTCACCTCTGTCGGATTTAACACTTCATAAGTCACTGTTAAGTTATCAGCTTCCAGTTTATAATGTATGTTAAAGATAAATTCAAAGGGATATTTTTTCAGGGTTTCCTCATCAGACGATAAAGAGAAAGATGCCACTGTTTCTGATTCCTGCATGGCTGTAAAAGCCATATCTCTTGCAAAGCCATGCCTGGGTAAGCTGTATTTTTTATTCTGATAATTGTAGGTATCGTCCTTCAAAACACCTACTATCGGGAATAATACCGGCGAATGCTTACTCCAGAATTTAGCATCAGCATTCCAAAGATAATCAATTTTAGTATACTGATTGTATAATTTTGTTAATTCTGCTCCCTTCGGATTTATCTGAACTGTTAAAACTTCATTTTTTAATGTTATCATAAATAAAATCGCTTCAGTAAAAATCTACTTTTTTGCCGGCTTTAGGAAGCTTTTCTATTTTTATCAATATACCAACAGTTTGTTTCGGGCTTAAAGTTAAATTTGGATCAATTATGAAACGCCATTTTATTTTAGCAACCACTCTGCTCATCTTTTTTTCCTCGTGTTCTGTAAATCCCTATGCTCCTACTAATAAAATGTATAAAAAGCAGGCACGAACGCTGGCAAAAACTATCAGTAAATCCCCTTTGCCTTTTATAGAGGGGCCCGGAGTAAAAACTGCACCTTATTTTGTTGGAACAGTAAATTTTAACCTGCGTAAGCCTAATTATGTAATTATTCATCATACCGCCCAAAACGCGTGTGAACAAACACTAAAAACCTTTACCACTGTAAAAACGCAGGTAAGCGCTCATTATGTAATTTGTAAAGACGGAACTATTTATCACATGCTGAATGATTACCTCAGAGCATGGCACGGCGGAAATGCAAAGTGGGGTAGTTTAACGGATATCAATTCTTCCTCTATAGGGATAGAACTTGATAATAATGGTTTTGAAGCATTTACCGATACGCAGATAAACAGCCTGTTATCCTTACTGGCAATGCTTAAAAAGAATTATAATATTCCGGCAAGCAATTTTATCGGGCATTCAGATATTGCTCCCAAGAGAAAGGTGGATCCAAATCCGCTCTTTCCCTGGAAAAAACTTGCTTCAAAAGGGTTCGGACTGTGGTACGATGATATGACGGAGGTACCCGACAGTACGTTCAATAGTAAAACTGCATTAAGGCTTATCGGATACGACGTTCAGGATTCGATAGCCGCCATAAAGGCTTTTAAACTGCATTTTATACAAACAGAGTTAAGCCCGCAACTTACCGATTTTGATAAAAGTGTATTAGATAATTTGAGTAAGAAATATTAAGCTAAATAGCCGGGCCCGGGTTTAAGTGCTTTGGAATAATACTTATTGAGCCGTCTTTTTCAAGTACTGCATATTTTATCTGATCGAGACTTTCCAGACCCTGATTCGCCCGTGCTGCTTCCAAAATATCTTCAACCTGCAACCGTGCTTTCGACATTCTGTCTAAAAACGGTTCGCCATCTTTTAAAATAATAAGCGGCACGCTGTTGATGATATTATCAAACAATTTGTATTTGCCGGTTAAAAGAGAAATTACAATATCAATAAAAACCAATGTGGTTATTGCTAACATCCCTCCGGTAATCGAATTATCATCGTTTATTAAAGCTTGCTGACACGCTTCACTAATTATTAACAGCAATACCAAGTCGAAGGTGGTCATTTCACCCAGCGTTCTTTTACCGCCTACCCGTAGAATAATAAATACAAAAAAGTAAATTATAGTAGAGCGTAATATGATCGATTCCATAGCCTTTAGTTTTTAATGTGTTAAAAGAATATATACTGATCTACCGTTTTTTTATTACCGTTTATTTCTATCTCTAAACTTTGCGCACCATAATCAATAGGATCCAGATAGAATGTTATTTCATTTATTTTACTGTCAGAAAACTTCAGCTTAATATGTTTTCCGCTTAATTCCATTAATTTTGGTTCAGGAAGTATTTTATCAATTTTAACTTTTTTTAAGTAATCTGAATTTATTGTTAAAGAAGAATCTTTCCCTAAACTGCCTGCATTAACTACAAGCTCTGTGCTTACAGAATATCGAAGATAGCGGTCGTACTCAATAGAAAAATTTGCTTGCTTCACATGCTTTCGTGAAAAAATACCATGGCCAAATAAACCTACCGCTCCCAGAGTTAAAAAAACACCCATTAAAACCCAACCGATACGGTATAAAGGCCATTCGATTTTCTGAAACTCAAAATCTTTCTCAAGATCTGAAACGTGTCTTTCCATAGTTAATTTATTTAAACCTGCACCTGTTTTCCGCATTCCTTATCGTAGTGTTGCTGTACTACTTCAATCGGATGGTAAATCGCTTCCCCGATAATGGTTATTAATTCGCCCGGTGTTACATTCGCTATTACATGCTTCCATGCATCTTCGCTTTTTGGGATTATCTTAACATCTATATCGGGTTTTGCTTCTTTTACTCCTTCTACCAAAAGGCCAACCAGCTCATCGTGCGTTCTTCCTCTCAGATATTTTTCCTGGCAAATAATAATCCGGTCGAACATGTTTGCACTTAACCTTCCTACTTCACGGATGTCTTCATCTCTTCGGTCGCCTGTACCTGAGATAACACCGGTTTTAACAGAAGTATTCAGCGTAGCAATAAAAGGCTGTAAACCTCTTAGTCCGTCAGGATTGTGTGCATGATCTATTAATATTTTGTAATCATTAAAGTGGAACAGGTTCATCCTGCCTGGAGTTTGAGCTGCGGAAGGGATAAATGTTTCTAACGATAAACGGATATCTTCTATTTTAAATCCCCACAGGAAGGCAGAAAGCGATGCCGCGAGGGCGTTCTGAATCATGAAAGGAACAGTACCGTTAAAGGTAATGGGGATATGTGAAACTTTAGAGATGCGGATTTTCCAATCGCCTTTTTTTACTGAAATAAATCCGTTTTCAAACAATGCTGCAATGCCTCCTTTTTTGCAATGCTCTTCAATAACCGGGTTGTGTTCATCCATAGAAAAGTAAGCAACATTACAATGCGTTGTTTCCTTTCCTATGCGAACGCAATAGTCATTATCTGCATTAAGAACAGCCCAGCCATCTTTTTTTACCGATTCAATAACCACAGCTTTTACCCGCATCAGGTCTTCCAGGGTATTAATATCTGATATTCCCAAATGGTCTTCCTGTATGTTGGTGATAACTCCTATATCCGACTGTTCGTAACCAAGTCCGGCCCGCAATATTCCACCCCGTGCCGTTTCCAGAACAGCAAATTCTACCGTAGGGTCTTTCAATACAAACTCTGCGCTTGCAGGGCCGGTAGTATCTCCCTGCAGCAGCATGGAGTTTTGAATGTAAACACCGTCGGAAGTAGTAAAACCAACCCGGTAGCCGTTATTTTTTATAATATGAGAAATTAAGCGGGTTGTTGTGGTTTTTCCGTTGGTACCTGTAATGGCTATAATAGGTATCCTGGCAGATTTACCGGGCGGATAAAGCATATCCAACACGGGTGCTGCCACATTCCTGGGTGTTCCAATACTGGGGGCCAGGTGCATTCTGAAGCCGGGAGCAGCATTTACTTCCAGTACTACTCCTCCGGTTTCTTCCAGTGGCTGGGTAAGATTTTCGGCCATTATATCAATACCGCAAACATCTAACCCGATAATTCTGGCAATGCGTTCGCAAATGAAAACATTGTGGGGATGGACCAATTCAGTTACATCAACAGATGTACCGCCTGTACTGAGGTTTGCGGTAGATTTCAGGAATACGGTTTCATCTTTACCTGGTATCGTTTCAAGAGAATAATTTCTTTTCGTAAGCAGGTCCATCGTATCTCTGTCGACAGTTATTTCTGTTAACACATTCTCATGCCCGTATCCCCTTCGGGGATCTTTATTTTCTATTTCAATTAATTCCTTAATTGTATGTATGCCATCACCTTTAACATGTGCCGGGGTACGTAAGGCGGCGGCAACCATCTTATTATTAATTACGAGAACCCGAAAGTCATATCCTTTTATGTATTGTTCCGCAATAACTTTATCGGAATAATGCCGGGCAAACTCAAATGCTTCTTTTGCTCCTTCTAAAGTTTTAATATTTATTGTAGCACCATTACCATGATTGCCGTCCAGCGGCTTAAAAACAAGCGGAAAACCAAGTTCTTCGATAGCCGCCGTAATTTCCTCTTCCTCTGAAATTGTTAATCCCTCTGCTACGGGTATCGCCTGCTCCTGTAAAATGCGTTTGGTTTCTTCTTTGTTAGAAGCTATGTCTACGCCTATACTGCTGGTTTTATCAGTAATAGTGGCACGAAAGCGTACCTGGTTTTTACCGTAGCCCAACTGTACTAATGAAAATGAGTTAAGCCTGATAAAAGGAATCCCCCGTTTTTCTGCTTCTTCTACAATGGAAGCAGTGCTGGGGCCCAGGCGTTCTTTATCCCGCATTTCCCGCATCTTCTGAATATCCGGCTGCAGGTTGTATAGTTTTCCATTTATCAGAGCTTCAGCAATTCTAACTGCTGCCTTTGCGGCAAAAATTCCCACATTCTCTTCCAGGTAGGCAAAAACCACATTGTATATGCCGGTTGTACCCGTCGAGCGGGTTCTTCCAAAGCCACAGTCCATTCCGGCAAGGGTTTGAATCTCAAGGGCAATATGTTCTATAATATGGCCCATCCAGGTTCCTTCCTCTACACGTTCAAAAAAACCGCCTTCATGGCCTGGAGAACAATAATGGGTATAAAGGCTGGGAATAAGCGCCTCCAGCCTCTGTTTAAAACCAGGTATGTTATTGCTGGGTTTGTATTCCAATTCTTCAAGGTCCAGACGCATTTGTATCAGCTTCTTTTTTCGCACTGACCAGATGTTTGGTCCTCTCAATGCCCGGATACTCAAAATTTTCATAATAGGATAAAAAACAGGGTATTTTTAACTACTTAACCGTGTATTATATATAAAGTTTTTTTCGCTTAATTGAAACTAAAGGGGATATTTTAGGTATAAAAAATTATGGCTCCTAAGGGAAAACTGGTAATTATTGGTGGTGCGGTGGATTTGGGAAGCTCTTTAAGCTACAACGAAAACATCAACCATCCACATTACATCAAATTTTTTGAGCGTGGTATTTTAAAACGGATAATCACCGAATCTAAAAATACAGCAGATCCGGTAATTGAAGTTATTACAACGGCATCCAAAATACCCGAGATTGTCGGTCCTGAATATATTAAATCGTTTAACCAGCTCCAGGTAAAAAATATACAGGTATTGGATATCAGGACAAGGGAGGATGCTCAGATACCGGAATATCTCGAAAGAATTAAAAAGGCCGATATTGTAATGTTCACAGGCGGCGACCAGCTGCGCCTTAGTTCTATTTTTGGCGGGACTGAATTTTTGAAAATTCTTCGCAAGCGCTACCAGGAGGAACTTTTTATAATTGCAGGAACTTCTGCGGGAGCTGCGGCCGCTTCGGCAAATATGATATACAGAGGCAGTAGCAGCGAAGCTTTAATAAAGGGAGAAGTACAGATTACCGGCGGGTTGGGATTTATTGAAGGAATGATAATTGATACCCATTTTGTTCAGCGGGGGCGCATTGGCAGATTGTTTTATGCAGTAGCAAGTAATCCCGGGCTGCTTGGAATTGGTTTAGGAGAGGATGCAGGACTTTTGATAACAGAAGGGAATTGCCTGGAAGCTATCGGAGCGGGACTTACAATTCTTGTAGACGGCCGCTTTATTGAAGAAACCAATATTTACGATGTTGAAATCGGCTCGCCTGTATCTATTGAAAACTTGCGTGTACACGTCATGTCGATATTTGATACCTACGACTTGCAGAAACACGAACTCCACATAAAAAAGGCAGTAAAAATAGAGGAAGACGTTTATCTGAAACTTAAAGACTACGATTGATGGAGCCGAAAATAATTATACACGGCGGATTTTTTTCAGAATCGGGTACTAATCAGGAAGTAAAGAAGGCCAAACAACAGGCTTTAAGCGAAATTGTTAAAGCTGCTCATAACTATCTTCTGAATCATCCTGCTGTAGAAACAGCTGCCTATGCAGTTTCCTTACTGGAAGATTGTGATCTGTTTAATGCAGGCCTGGGTTCTCAAATACAGGCTGACGGAAAGATACGGATGAGCGCATCCATTATGGACGGGACTTCAAAAAAATTTGCAGGAGTAATAAATGTCGAAGATGTAAAAAATCCCGTTTTTATTGCGAAAAAGTTAATGGATTTTCCGGACAGCGTTTTATGCGGAAGAGAGGCTTTGGATTTTGCAAGACAACAGGGATTCGAGTATTATAATCCAGTGACCAAACAGCGCAGGGAAGAATATGAAAAGAAACGTGAGCAGCAATCAAGACTGGGAACCGTTGGCTGCGTTGCCCTGGATAGCGAAGGAAACCTGGCGGCGGCAACTTCAACAGGTGGGAAGGGATTTGAAATACCCGGAAGGGTAAGCGATTCTGCCACGGTAGCGGGTAACTTTGCTAATGAATACGCTGCTATTTCCTGTACCGGAGTAGGTGAAGATATTGTAAGTGCTGGACTGGCAGCAAAGATAGTAACCCGGGTTACAGATGGTTTTTCATTAATGGACGCATCACAAAAATCGTTTGAAGAATTAAAACCGTTCGATGGCTTTGCCGGTGTTATTGGTATTACTGTCGACGGCCATATCCACTACCAGAATTCTCATCCTTACATGGTTTGGGCGTCTTTTGATCAGGGACTTAAAGTTTTCAGCGGAGAATAATATCTCCACACAATACCCTTCTTTTTATTACGTTTAAAAATAAATTATAGTTTACTATCTCAAAGTATTAGTAAATTGCTACTCAATGTTATCGCTCTTTCAAAAACGAATTCCCTACAGAAAAACTACATGAAGATTAAACATATCCTAATTCTGCTGCTGGCAGGAATATGCCGCACGAATAGCAGTTCCGCTTTTTCTGCTATCAATCCTGATTCCGTTTCACTGAGTGCAAAGAAACCGGTAAAAATCGGGCCCCAGGAAATGGGCATTTTATTAGACTCTGCCGTTATTTTTAAAATGCAGGTGGACGCACGTTTTAATAAAATGACAAAAGATGCGGCTTCTTTTAAAAATTACAAAGAATTTCAGTCACTTTATTCCTTTCTTTCGTTTACTGAAACTTTTCAAACATCCGGCAAAGACGCAGAAGATAATCTAAAGAAAACACTTGCCTTATATAAGAGTGAAGATAATTATTCCGGCCTTGTACTAATAAATAACTCGCTGGCAGTTTTACATGCTAACAAAGGTGATTTTGAAAAATCAGTACAGTTTTTTAATGATGCCAAAAGATTATGCGAACAGAAGAAAGATAAACAGGGAATAGCGAGTATAAATGAAAACCTGGCCGCAGTTTACAAAGTAACAGGACAATATGACAAGGCAATTATCCTTTACGAAGAAAACACTAAAATAAATTCTGCCATTCAGAAACCTAATGTTGTTGCTGAGGATTATCTTAAGATTGCTGATTTAAAATCTATGAAGGGAGAATATACACAGGCAGAATACTATATTTTGAAAAAGGCATTTCCATTATTCAGAAGGATGGGAAATAAAGTAGGCAGAATGAATTGCTTTGAATCGCTGGCGTTTATGTATCGCTTGCAAAACAAACTGTCTGAAGCGAAATGGTTTTCTGTTCAATCTAAGATAATGGCAGATAAGTTAAACAATCTTCCGGCACAGATTTCTTCATTAATGAGCCTTGCTTTCATTAAAAGTGAACTGGGCTTTAACGACCAGGCACTGGCGGATTATAAAGAGGCTGAAAAACTGGCCGCCGATAATAATTTTTCAGAATACCTTGTTGAAATTAAAGGAAATATGGGTGATGTTTACCGAAAGCTCGGAAACTATTTAGCGGCAAACACAAGTATTGATGAATATTACAAATTGAAAGAAAACTTGTTTAATACCTCTGCTGTTAAAGTTTTTTAAAACATATTCATCCTTAAGTAAATTCACGTTTATTTAAAAATAAAAAATACTAATTTTGGCTTCAAAGTTGTTACAAAAAGAGGCAGGGATTTACTGCCTCTTTTTGTTTATTTAAAAAGCTGATCATTATAGCAAGGTATCATAAAAAATGGATTTTAAATCATTCAGGGAAATGCTTAAAAAAATATTTCTTTCTTTATTTATAGCAGCTGCATTTGCATGCCAGGCAAATACAAATATTGACCCAAAAGTAGAAGGGTCAAATAATCTGGAGCCCGAGGCGCAGCAGGAGATCGTTACCAAAAAAATTGTAGAGCTGATAGAAAACTTTCATTATAAAAAAGTAAAGCTCACCGATTCCATTTCGGAAGTTATTTTTAATAATTACCTAAAACGGCTTGATGAAGGCCATACCTACCTTCTTGCCAGTGATGTTAAAGACTTCGAACAGTATAAATACAGCCTTGACGATCAGCTTCGCGATGGAGATCTGAATGCCTTGTTCCGTATATTCAACATTTTTCAAAAAAGATACGATGAACGCTTGAAGTATTCGTTATCGCAGGTAAATACAAATTTCAGTTTTGACGGAAATGAGGTTTATACCTACGACAGGAGTAAACTTCCCTGGTTTAAATCAGAAGCGGAAGCGAACGAAGCATGGCTTAAAAGGGTTAAATATGATTTACTGAATTTGCGAATAACGGGTTCGGAAGAAGAAAAGAATGTAAAAACATTAAAACAACGTTACGAAAACCTGTTATCACAATCTAATAAAACAAATAACCAGGATGCTTTCCAGATCATGATGGATGCTTTTACAGAAAGCATCGATCCGCATACCAATTATTTTGTACCAACCAGAGCCCAGGAATTTAATGAGGAGATGGCACGTACCTTTGAAGGTATCGGCGCAAGGCTTCAGTTAGAAAATGAAGTAGTTAAAATCGCTGAAATTATCCCGGGCGGCCCTGCCTATAAAGCAAAAACCTTGAATGTTGACGACAAGATTATTGCCGTGGCTCAGGGAAAAGATGGTGAATTTGTAGACGTAATTGGATGGCGCCTTGACAATACTGTTTCAAAGATAAAAGGGCCAAAAGGCACTATGGTTCGATTAAAAATTATTCCTGCCGGACAAGAAATTTCCTCTAAACCGAAAATTGTTGAATTATATCGAGATAAAGTGGTTTTGCAGGATCAGTCTGCAAAGAAAACCATTAAAACAGTAACCTCCGGTGGCAAAACATATAAAATCGGGGTTATTGATGTTCCCGGTTTCTATGCAGATTTTAAAGCCTATCAGGCAGGCGATCCTAATTATAAAAGCACCACCAGAGACGTGCGAATGATTCTGGATACATTGAAACAGCAAAAGGTTGACGGCGTTATGATAGATTTGCGCAGCAACGGCGGCGGCTCGCTAATGGAAGCTATTGAGTTAACAGGTTTATTTATTAAAACCGGCCCTGTAGTTCAGGTGAGAGATGCACGCAACCAGGTAGAAGTTGATAAAGACGAAGACGAAAGTATTGCATGGAATGGTCCCTTAGGCGTAATAGTAGATCGTTTCAGTGCTTCCGCATCTGAAATTTTTGCCGGGGCAATTCAGGATTACGGCCGGGGTATTATCCTCGGAACACAGACTTACGGAAAAGGTACTGTACAATCCGCTTTGGATATGGCTCGCTTTATCGGCCCGGCCGATAAGTTGCTTTTAATGACCAAGAAAGGAGAAGAAACAGCAAGTTCAACTTCTAAAAACCTTCCAAAGTTTGGCCAGATAAATTTAACCATGGCCAAGTTTTATCGTGTAAATGGTAACAGTACACAGCATAAAGGGGTAATTCCTGATATTAAGTTTCCGATGGTTTTCCCGGCTGATAAATTTGGAGAAAGCTCAGAACCTTCGGCTTTACCTTTCGATGTAATTAAACCTAGTAACTACGCTCCTGTTGCAGATCTTTCAGGTTTAAAAACTCAGCTGTCAAGCATGCATGAAAAGAGAATGAAGGCTGCACCGGAATATAAATACCTTTTGGAAGATATAGAACAGTTTAGAAAACGTTCAAGTGAAACGTCTGTAACTTTGAATGAAGAAAAGTTAAAAAAGGAACGTGACGAACAAGAAGCACGTACCCTGGCACGCGACAACCAACGAAGAGCGTTAAAAGGTTTACCTCCATTGAAAAAAGGAGAGCCCAAACCAAAAGATGATGTAGATTTTATTCAGAACGAAAGCTTAAATGTCCTGGTTGATTTTATTCAGCTTGGAAAAAGCACTCAACTGACTTTTAAATATTAAATTTAATATAGAATGAATAGCAAAACCTGGGTTAGTCCGGGTTTTTGTGTTTAAAACCATTCTGTTAGTTGCAGGTTTATTTTCTATGGCTCATAAACCGCTGCTCGAGTTTAATGATAATGGAATTTATTGTGCTTCCGGAGATTTCTATATCGACCCCTGGAAACCCGTAAATGATGCAGTAATTACACATGCGCACTCAGATCATGCCAAATGGGGACATAAAAAATATCTTGCCCATTATTTATCCTCAGAAGTATTAAAATATCGCTTAGGAGAAATCAATCTTCAAACAGTAGAATACGGTGAAACGGTAGTTAAAAATGGTGTTAAAATTTCCTTCCATCCTGCCGGACATATTATCGGCTCTGCCCAGATCAGAGTTGAATATAAAGGTGAAGTATGGGTCGTATCGGGAGACTATAAGCTTGAGGATGACGGAACGTGTGCACCCTTTGAACCAATAAAATGCCATTCATTTATTTCTGAATGTACGTTTGGTATGCCTGTTTATAAATGGAAAGAGCAGGAAGAAGTGTACGCAGCTGTTAATTCATGGTGGAAACAGAACCTGGAAGAAGGTAAAGTATCTGTACTGATGGGATATTCTTTGGGAAAATCTCAACGCCTTTTGCAACATTTAGATCTAACATTAGGAAAAGTATATACTCACGGAGTAATTGAAAACACAAACGAAGCTTTGCGAAGAAATGGTGTCTATCTTAAAACCACCACCCGAATTACTGTAGACACTAAAGCAGATGACGTAAGGAAAGGGATAGTTTTATGTCCCCCTTCGGCAATGGGCTCTCCCTGGATGCGAAGATTTTATCCTTATAGTCTCGGATATTGTTCCGGCTGGATGGCACTACGCGGAGCGAAACGACGGATGGCAGCTGACAGAGGTTTTGTACTTTCTGACCATGTCGATTGGCCCGGTTTACTGGAGGCCATTAAAGCTACCGAATGTGAAACCGTTTATCTTACCCATGGATATACGGCTTCGTTTGCAAGGTTTCTTTCTGAATCAGGATACGATGCACACGAAGCAAAAACCTTGTATGGCGGCGATGAAGCAACAGCGGAAGATGAACTGCCTGTGGAAGTAGTTGATGAAGAAGGCGATGTTATAGGAATTCAGCAAACAGACATTTAATTGAATGAAAGACTTTGCCCGCTTATTTTCCGACCTTGATGAAACGAATAAAACGAACGAGAAAGTCAGGATCTTAAAAGAATATTTTACCCATGTGAGCGATGAAGATAAAATCAATACGCTTGCATTGTTTACCGGCCGCAAACCAAAGCGACAGATTAACGCAACTTTAATACGCATCTGGGCTATGGAGATGGCTGCCATCCCGCAATGGCTCTTTGAAGAAAGCTACCAGGTAGTAGGCGATCTGGGAGAAACAATATCTTTGCTGCTGCCTCAAAAAATCAAATCCCAGGATCTTTCTTTAACAGCCTGGATCAATGAAATTAACAGCATAGGAGGTTTTACTGAAGAAGATAAAAAACAATGGCTGTTAAATGCCTGGTCATCGATGACGCAGCAGGAACGGTTTGTTTTTAATAAAATATTAACAGGCAGCTTTCGGGTTGGAGTGTCACAAAGTCTTATAATTAAAGCGTTGTCAGAAATTTCAGGACTTGATACGGCAACACTTACTCATCGTATTATGGGCAACTGGGACCCAAAAACGTTTAACTTCTCAGACTTGATGCAGCAGCAGGATGCTTCCGATGATATTTCAAGGCCTTATCCTTTCTATCTGGCTTATGCAATTCAGGAAACTTCAGACCAAGTAAAAACTGCCGAAGAGATAGAACAGGATTTAGGAGATCCATTACAATGGCAGGCCGAATGGAAGTGGGATGGAATCCGGGCACAGGCAATTCATCGAAAAGGAAAAATTTATGTCTGGACCAGGGGTGAAGAGCTGGCAACCGAAAAATTTCCGGAATTTCATGACTTTCTTTATGATATACCTGAAGGAACTGTACTTGACGGTGAAGCGATTTGTTTCGCCAATGGGGCACCCCTGCCTTTCAATGTGCTGCAAACCAGGATAGGAAGAAAAAATCTTACAAAAAAAATCCTCTCAGAAAGTCCGATGGCTTTCATTGCTTACGACTGCCTCGAGTATCAGAATGAAGATATTCGCTCCTTGCCCTTAGATGAGCGCAGAAAGATTTTGGAAAACTTACATTCGTGCAGTTCTTACCAGGATGTTTTTCGCTTGTCGCCGGTTATTGATTTTAAAAGTTGGAAAGAACTTTATGAACTGCGGCAAAAATCGCGGGAAAATCATGCCGAAGGGTTTATGCTGAAAAAATTAAGTTCTGCTTATCAGGTAGGCAGAAAGCGGGGCGATTGGTGGAAATGGAAAATAGATCCGCTTTCCGTAGATGCCGTTATGATCTATGCCCAAAAAGGGCACGGCCGAAGGGCAGATCTGTACACAGACTATACTTTTGCGGTTTGGGATGAGGATAAACTGGTTCCGTTTGCTAAAGCCTATTCGGGACTGACAGATAAAGAGATAAAGCAGGTAGATGCTTTTGTAAAACGAAATACTCTCGAAAAATTCGGTCCGGTACGAACGGTTAAGCCAGAGCTGGTTTTTGAAATTGGTTTTGAAGGGATAAATCTTTCTTCACGGCATAAATCGGGAGTTGCCCTTCGTTTTCCAAGAATTCTCCGCTGGCGGCAGGATAAGAAAATTGAAGATGCAGACACCCTGGAAACGTTGAAAGCCCTGCTAAATGTATAATTTATAGTTAAATCAGGCGATTTAAAATTGTAAATTGCAGAATGGAAGTTAAAGACCCGGCCGTAGCGTACGAGAAGAAGAAATACAGCATCGCTGAATACCTGCAGATGGAAAAGAACGCGGATGCAAAGCATGAGTATTTCATGGGAGAAATTTTTGCTATGTCTGGTGCTGGCATAGCCCATAATACAATTTGTGTAAATCTTTTAGCCGCTTTATCAAATAAACTAAAAGGAAATCCTTGTCGGCCTTTCAACAGCGATCAAAGAATTCATATTCCTCAAAACTCTTTGTTTACGTACCCTGATATCTCTATAGTTTGTGGTAATATAGAAACCCTGAACAGCGATGAATACAATATTTTAAATCCCTCTGTTATCATCGAAATTCTTTCTCTTTCTACAAAAAATTACGACAGAGGCGACAAGTTTAAGTTATACCGCGATATTCCCTCACTAAAGGAATATATTTTGATAGATTCGGAAAGTATTAATGTAGAAGCGTTTCGAATAAACGAAACAGGACACTGGGAACTGGAAGAGTATAAGGAAGCCGGAACAGCTCTCAACTTCCCGTCTCTTTCCTTAAAAATTCCTTTAATAGAAGTTTACGAAGGGACAAAACAAGTGTAGCTTGAAAGGATTTCCATGACCAAAGGGGAGCAAATAATCAGTGCTTGGTTCCAATCCAGGAACTGGGTTCAGTTTCCTTTTCAAAAAGAGATGGAAAAAGCTTATCTCGACGGCTTTTCAGGTTTACTGAATGCCCCCACCGGTAGCGGCAAAACATTCGCTCTGTTTCTTCCTTTTCTGGTTGATTATATCAACCGCTACCCCCACGAATATAAAACCAGGAAAAACAATGGTTTATTAATGCTTTGGATAACTCCTTTGCGGGCGCTTACCAATGATATCCGTAAAGCCATGCAATCGGTAGTGGACGATCTGGAGATTCCCTGGAAAATTGCTACCCGCACCGGGGATACACCAGCAAAAGAGAAGCAGGATTTAAAGAAGAAACAGCCAGAAGTTCTATTAACAACTCCCGAAAGCCTGCATATCATGCTCGCACAAAAAGAGTATCCTAAATTATTTCAGCATTTACAGGTAGTAGTGGTGGATGAATGGCACGAATTACTGGGAACAAAAAGAGGTGTGCAATTAGAATTGGGCCTGGCACGTCTGAAAACAATAGCAAAAGAAGTAAAGAGAACTCCAGAACCTGAGGTTCAGTTTTCTGCATCTTCCAATCGGCTGAGGATCTGGGGAATAAGTGCAACTATTGGAAATTTAGAACAGGCTGCTGAAGTTTTGCTGGGAAGAGATCTGCAGGAAAATGAAATCCGCTTAATCCGGGCCAACCTGGATAAACATATAATCATCGAATCAATCATCCCCGAAAATATCGAAAACTTCTCCTGGGCCGGACACTTAGGAATTAAGCTGCTTCCACAGGTAATGGAAATTGTTGCCCAGAGTAAAACAACGCTCATCTTTACAAATACCCGGTCGCAAACAGAAATCTGGTATCAGGTTATATTAGAAAAATACCCTGAATATGCAGGTATTATTGCCATGCACCACGGCTCTTTAGATAATGATCTGCGCAACTGGGTGGAGGAAGCCCTGCATGAGGGAATCTTAAAATTAGTTGTTTGTACTTCAAGCCTCGACCTCGGAGTTGATTTCAGGCCGGTAGATACTGTTATCCAGGTTGGCAGCCCGAAGGGAGTTGCCCGGTTTATGCAGCGGGCAGGAAGAAGCGGCCATCATCCAGGCGCTATTTCAAGAGCCTGGTTTGTCCCTACACATTCACTCGAGCTTCTGGAAGGCGCTGCAATTAAGGAAGCGATTAAAGAAGGGATTTTTGAAAGCCGCGACCCAATGCTGCTGGCTATGGATGTTTTAATGCAATACCTGGTAACCCTTGCTGTCTCTGACGGTTTCCGGCCTCAAGAAATCTTTCCTGAGATCAAATCAACTTATGCATATGCTGATTTGAATGAAGAAGAATTTCAGCAGATACTAAACTTTATTACCAAAGGCGGAAAAACCCTTTCTCAATACGACGAATTTTTAAAAGTTGAAGTTGAAAACGGATTATATAAAGTAAACAACAGGCGGGTAGCTATGCGACATCGTTTAAGTATGGGCACTATAGTGAGCGATGTAAGTATGCGGATAAAGTATTTAACAGGAGGCTACTTAGGGTCTATTGAAGAAGACTTTATAGCGCGGTTAAAAATTGGAGATAACTTTTGGTTTGCAGGAAGAAGTCTTGAACTTGTAAAAGTGAAAGATATGACGGCTTTCGTTAAGCGTTCTGCATCATCTAAAGGAAAAGTTCCCAGCTGGATGGGTGGCCGTATTCCGCTTTCAACCCAGCTTTCAGCGATGTTCAGAAAGAAACTGGACGAAGTAGCACATGCTATTGAAACGGATATAGAAGTTAAAGCACTGCATCCCTTATTTCAACTGCAACAGCAGTTATCGCATCTGCCGGAGAAATCTGAATTTCTGATCGAGAAATTTCAATCGCGGGATGGGCATCATATTTTTTTCTACCCTTTTGAAGGGAGGTTGGTCCACGAAGGAATGGCGTCCTTATTCGCTTATCGTTTAGGAAAAATTAAAAAAGGAAGTTATTCCATCGCAATGAACGATTATGGATTTGAGCTTTTAAGTGATGAACCTATTCCCTTAGAAGAGGGTTTGACCCAACAGTTGTTCAGTATCACTAATTTGTTAGGAGATATTCAAAACAGTTTGAATGCAAATGAAATGGCCAGGAGGCGATTCAGAGACATTGCTCACATTGCCGGCTTGGTTTTTACAGGCTTCCCCGGAAGGGTTATGAAGAACAGGCACCTGCAGGCATCTACTTCCCTGTTGTTCCAGGTTTTTAATGAATATGAGCCCGACAATGTGCTGGTACGGCAGGCTTATAACGAAGCATTGCAGTTCCAGCTGGAAGAATTCAGGCTGAGGGCTGCCCTCCAACGGATAACAGAATTAAAGATAGTGATAACAGAAAGCGAGCGTCCAACTCCTTTTTCATTCCCCATCATGGTTGACAGGTTGCGGGAAAAACTAAGTACAGAATCGCTGGAAGATCGTATTGCAAAAATGACAGTACGCTACGAAAGAAATTCCTGATAATTCGATAATTTTAAACTTTAATTTATATATAATTCATGAAGAAATATTCTATTATATTGATAAGCTGTACCCTGTTTGCAGGAGCGTGCAAAGTTCATAAGGCGACAACGGACAAAGTTACGGTCCAAAAAAGTTTTTTTGATAAAAACGGGATGGATACAACCGTGCATCCGGGAGATAATTTCTTTCTGTATGCCAACGGCAGCTGGGTTAAAAATACCGAAATTCCCGCGTCGCAAACTGGCTGGGGATCTTTTTATGTCCTGAACGATGAGAACGAGGAAAACCTGCGGAGAATACTTGACAGCGTTTCCGCAAAACAAAGTCAAAAAGGAACTATTGAGCAAAAAGTAGGAGACTTTTATGCGAGCGGCATGGATACTACTGCTATCAATAACAGAGGATTTGAGCCTGTTAAACCTTCATTAGCACGAATTGACGCTGTAAAGAATTATAAAGATCTCATTAATCTTTCAGCTGATTTATATAAGGAAGGCGAAGGAGAGTTATTTGATTTTTATATAGGAGCTGATGATAAGATCAGCACAAAATATGCGGTAAATTTTCAACAATCAGGATTAGGCCTCCCTAACCGCGATTATTATTTTAATAACGATGCAGCCACAAAGAATATCCGTGCGGAGTATGAAAAGTATATTTCGAAACTTTTTACATTAACTGGAACAGACCAGGCAACTGCTGATAAAAATGCGGAGGCGATTTTAAAGCTGGAAACTAAAATAGCTAAATCGCATTCTACCCCTGTAGAGTTACGCGATCCGGTAAAGAATTACAATAAATATGCGGTATCAGAATTTCAAAAGTATCTGCCAGATGTGAATCTGAATAATCTTCTTTCCCACTTAATGATAAAAACAGACACAGTGCTTGTAGGACAACCTAATTATTATAAAACGCTGGATACTTTATTAAAAACAGAACCAATTGAGGTATGGAAGAATAAGTACAGATTCAGTATTCTTAATGGTTCTGCATCTTCTTTAAGCCAGCCTTTCAGAGAAGCTCGTTTTCAGTTCTTCGGAAAAGTTTTAAACGGACAGAAACAACAACAGGAGCGTTGGAAACAAATGGTTAACCGTGTAGACGGTGGCTTAGGCGAACTGTTAGGACAATTATATGTAAAGCAATATTTTCCTGAAAATGCCAAAGAACGCATGCTTTCGCTGGTAAATAACCTGCAGGATGTATATAACCATCGAATTGAGAATTTAGACTGGATGACTCCGGAAACAAAAAACAGAGCAAAGGAAAAATTAAATTCCTTTACGAAAAAAATAGGTTATCCTGATAAATGGAAGAAATACGACGACGTAGAGATTGAACGAAATAAGTTTTACGAGAATTTAAAATCTATTTCACGTCACAATTACAAAGAAAGCATTGACAAACTGGGTAAGCCTGTTGATAAAACTGAGTGGGGAATGACTCCTCCTACTGTAAACGCGTATTACAACCCCAGCTTCAATGAAATCGTATTTCCGGCAGGAATTCTTCAGTTCCCATTTTTCGATTTTAATGCAGATGACGCTATAAATTATGGCGCTATCGGAGCGGTAATTGGCCACGAAATGACTCATGGTTTTGATGACCAGGGAAGGCAATACGACATGGAAGGCAATTTGAAAGACTGGTGGAAGGCCGAAGATGCAGAGAAATTTAATCAGAAAGCAAAACAGGTGGTAGAACAATACAATAATTATGTAGTTCTTGACAGCTTGCATGTAAATGGCAAATTAACTCTTGGGGAAAATATTGCGGATATTGGCGGCTTAGCCATCGCTTACGAAGCATTTAAAAGAACCCAACAGGGAAAAGGGAATGATAAAATTAATGACTTAACACCCGATCAGCGCTTCTTCCTGTCATTCGCCCAGGTATGGAGAATTAAAAAACGTGATGAAAGAGCAAGAATGCTTATTAATGTAGATCCGCACTCACCCGAAATGTATCGTGTAAACGGCCCGCTTTCAAACATGAAGGAATTCTATGATGCCTTTGGAGTAAAACAAGGAGATAAAATGTACAAAGACGAAAACCAGCGGATAAAGATCTGGTAGTTTTAAAACAAAACTCAAAAAGGCCTTCTAAAACAGAAGGCTTTTTTTATTGGCAGCCTTTTTGTTTCAGTTTGTTTAAACTGAAACTTATGAACTTAAAACGAACATTTGGGACAATTCTAACAATACTAGGTATTATAGGATTGATCTATGCAGCCGTTGGGTTTATTCAAAACTCTGAGGGTGCAAAAGAATTAATAGTTTATGGTATTCTGGGAATAATATTCTTTTTCACAGGCATTGGCCTGGTAAGGCATACCCAGGACGTAGCAAAGTCCTAAAAAAGAAAAGCCGTTTCCTTTTGGAAAAACGGCTTTTAAAATATTAGTGAGGTGATTTTAGTCTTCGTTCAGCTTTTCTCTCAACGATTCTATAAGTCTGCCTCCTTTATAATAGTATCTTTTCCAGTAAGGCTCATCCAGATTGCTTATCATAACTCCCCGGCTGCTGGACGCGTGAGCAAATTTATTATCGCCGATATAAACGCCCATATGAGAAATAGAACGGCTTTTTATTTTAAAAAATACAAGATCACCTTCTTTCAGCTCATCCTTATCAACAGGATTCACCATGCTGAAAATGTTACGTGAATTGTTTCCTATAACAGTATTGAAAACTTTATCATACAGTTGGTACGCAAAACCTGAACAATCAATACCTTTTTTAGTATCTCCACCTAAACGATAAGGAGTCCCGATCCAATCGTAAACAAACTGGTACAGTTTTAGATTAGATGTTGCTGACATAGCAACACCCATAATCTGCGAAAAATAATCGTGAGCTAAATTATCAGGATCTTCAATTTCTACTTTTTTCGTTGTTTGCGCCTGGGACGACACAACTGTCCATACTAGCATAAATGCTACTATTATTTTTTTCCCCATTCTATTTCGTTTAATAGTTAAACAACCAAGACTATAAACGCCTTATACTCAATTTTAATATTAATGGTTGCAATTTTAGGATAAAAAAGTCGTGTCATCAACTGTTTTTTAAATTTTAACAGATTTTAACACTTCTTTTGTCCTGTTTTTTATACACACTTGCATAAAAAAAGCCTCCTTTTCAGAAGACTCTCTATTAAACAGAATTTTTAAGTATTTATTATTTATTAATTTCTTTTTTTTCTATCAGGTAGGATATAAATAAACCCAAACCGCCAAAAATACCTATTAAAGAGAAATATATTGCCGCTTCGCTATCGTCTCCAAACTGCTGTGGAAAATTAAGTACAGTATGGTCTAATATATAAGCCAGGAATAAGCCCAAACCCGCTCCCATCAATAGCAAGCCCCATTTTAGATTTTGGTAAGGCTGCGGAAGCGCTTTATTGGCTTTCGGATTAATACCGTTTTGAATCAGGGCCATGTTCTCTTTATTATGTAAATAATAAATGCCAAAAATCATTGCAAATAAGCCCAGTGGGACTAAAATTGGAGTTAACATTTCTATACCGTTCATATTGAAATCTTTTGTGTGTTTAATATATAAATTAATTTTTTGATCAGCCGATCTGTAAACTATGACAACACCGCATTTAAAGAGGTTACACCCCTCATTTAATTTTTTTGTATTTTTAACTGCAGCTGTAACCTCAGCAAAAAAGAAGGCGTCATATTAATACTGAATGCAGACCAAGAGTACGGATATAGAATTAATTGACGAAATCCTCCGCGGCAATCAATCGGCTTATGCCGAACTTGTAAAACGCCACCAACGATTTGTATTTACACTGGCTTTACGTTTTTCAAAAAGCAGGGAGGATGCCGAAGAGATTGCACAGGACAGCTTTATAAAGGCATATCGTTCTTTACATACTTTTCAGCGTACATCCAGGTTCAGCACCTGGATGTACAGTATTGTTTATACAACCTCAATGACTTTTTTGAGAAAAAAGAAGCTCGAAACGTCTTCTATTGAGGATGATGAAACGTATTTCCAGTTAGAAAACCATGAATCTGATTTTAATGCAAATACTGCAGAATTAAAATCAAGGTCTGCTTATATTAATAAAGCAATTACCATGCTTTTGCCGGATGATGCAGCAATTATTACGCTTTTTTATCAGTCTGAGCAGAGCATTGAAGAAATTAGCCGTGCCATGAATATGGAGGCAAATACAGTAAAAGTAAAACTTCACCGGGCACGGCACCGGCTAAAAGAAAAATTGGAGCATTTATTGAAACACGAAGTGAAGGAGTTATTATGAATATATTAATTGAACAACGTATCTGGGATTACCTTGACAATAACTGTTCTCCCAAAGAGCGGGAGGAGATACAAAGCCTTATTCAAACAGATCCTGATTATAAAACAGTTTACCAGGAACTGAAAGATATAAATGATTCATTGAAAGGAGTTGAGCTTGATGAACCTTCCATGAGCTTTACACGAAACGTAATGGATAAAATAAAAACAGAGCCGGTTCCGGGATCTATCCAGTCCATTATTGACAAAAGAATAATTTTGGGGATCACTTATTTCTTCCTGTTCACTATTCTTGCCCTGTTGGTAATGCTATTTACACAAGTGGACTGGAGTTCAAATCTTCCTGAACAAGCAGGTTACAAACTGCCGGAATTACAGGTTTCAGACACTGCAAAAGGATGGTTAAAAAACGCTTTTCTATTTTCAGATATTATAATCGGCCTTTATTTTCTGGATAATTATTTAAGGAAAAAATTAAAGCACGAAAAAGAATAAATAGTAAGAAAATATAAAACTTTTAAATTTTAATGAGGTTTAATTTTTAAGCCAATACCAATTGGTTTAATTGTGATAAGGTTTAGGTTGAAGCCTGACGCTGTGAAGTGTCAGGCTTTGTTCTTATTATGTATTAAAAGCTTCGATCTTATTTTCTTCTTATCCACTCATCAATCCTGGTGATATTAGAAATTGTACCGCCGTACATTTGAAATCTTCCTCTTTTATCCATCTCAAACGTTCCTTCTATAATTACGTATTTTTTATCGTAATTACTTAGATTCTTTGTTTTGGTAAAGTCACCTGATAAGTCAATTAAAATAGAATTTCCATTTATGTAATTTTCATAATCTTCTTTATGAAGGAAAATGACGGGTGCTTCTCTGTCAAGATTTAGAAAACCGATTACTTGCATTGTCTTTCCATCAAATTTCTCAGGGGTAGCAATTAGCCTTATCAAAGAAATTCCAAATTGATCTGCAAACTTTGGAAAGGTATTAGCTGCCCTAATACTATCTAAATTAATTACTGTTTGGCCGAAAGAAGCTGCACCTTTTGTAATCAAGAGGATTATAAAAACTACCTTCAGATATTTTTTCATATCTAATTTTAAGAGTATTATTACAGTTATAATAACTTTGATTATTTTTGAAACCTTATCTATTTCCTTCTTTTTATCCATGGATCAATCCGGGTGATATTAGAAATTGTTCCGCCCCACATTTGAAACCTTCCCCTTTTATCCATCTCAAAAGTTCCTTCTATAATTATGTATTTTTTATCGTAATTCTTCAGGTTCTTTGTTTTTATAAAATCACTTGATAAATCAATTAAAATTGAATTTTCAATAAGGTAATTTTCATAATCTTCCTTGTGAAGAAAAATAACAGGCGCTTCCCTATCCATGCTGAGAAAACCGACTACTTGCATTGTCTTTCCATCGAATTTTTCAGGAGTAGCAATTAATCGTATAACAGAAATCTTAAATTGATCTGCAAACTTTGGAAAGGTATTAGCTGCTCGGATACTGTCTAAATTAATTACTGTTTGGCCGAAAGAAGAAAAACCATTTGTAACTAGCAGAACTATAAAAATTGACTTCAGATAGGTTTTCATATTTACTATAAGAATAGTATTGTAGTTATTACAGGATTTAATATTACAATCAGAAATTGAGAATTACTTTCAGCAGAAGGAATATGTTTAGTGCATTTATAATTTAGTTTCCTTTTCGAACAACTACCCCTTTTTCTGTTTTTATAAAATAAAGGCTTCCCTCACTATAGAATTTAAAATAATCTATTCTGATAGGTGTGTTTTTCGAAATTACCTTACCATTTATATCATACAATGTTTTTTTCTCCGGTTTAGGTAAAACTTTTAGCACCTTTTTCCTTATTTTATTTTTGGTGCTATTAGTCAATTCAATTTTAAATAGCTGCCGGACTAATCTACTGTATATTAAAATTAGTTTTCCATCTATATAGCTATAATAATTGGGATAATAAAAATCCGGCTGGCCTTTCTGTATACCGGAAAGTGCCGGAGAAATTTCAACTTTCATGATTGTATCTCCCTGAGAAAATTCAGATATTCTTACTTCAACATAACCGAAATCTCTTTTAAAAAAAAACTCAGGGTCATTACTGTTTACTTCTTTGGCAATAACTTTCTTTATTTCATTAATTAATGAAGTATCTGATAATTCTATATATTGAATATGAGCTGAATGTGCTTTTTGACAAAGCCCGATCTGATTAAAAAAAAGAAAGAAAAATAAGAGACAAATGAGTTTCATATTTCCATTTAACAACATGGAATAAATATTGCGGCATGGTATATGCCGCAAGAATGAAGCACTTCTATTTCCTTCTTTTTATCCATTCATCAAATCGGGTGATATTAGAAATTGTCCCACCCCACATTTGAAATCTTCCCCTTTTCTCCATTTCAAAAGTTCCCTCTATTACAACATATTTTTATCGTAATTTTTCAGGTTCTTTGTTTTTAGAAATTCACTCGATAAATCGAGCAAAATTGAGTTTTCAATCAACGAATTCTCATAGTCTTCTTTATGGAAGTAAATAACAGGAGCATCTCTGTCCAGAAGTAGAAAGCCCTTCAGTTGCAATGTCTTTCCATCAAATTTTTCAGGGGTAGCAATTAGCCTTATAACAGAAATAATAAATTGATCTGCAAAATTTGGAAAGTTATTAACTGCTCGGATACTGTCTAAATTAATTACTGTTTGGCCGAAAGAAGAAAAACTGTTTGTAACTAGAAGGACTATAAAAAATGGCTTTAGATAGGTTTTAATACAATTATGCCTGATTCTGATAATCAATTTTCCGAATTTTATAAGGTTTAGGCTAAAGCCTGACACTGTGAAGTGTCAGGCTTTGTTATTTTTTCTTACAAGATTGTAAATGGCACTTCAACAATTGTTTGATCCCAGCCCATAAGCATAGAAGCTCCGTTAGGTGCATCTTTAAATGCGATAGAAAAATCTTCAATAACTTTATCTGATTTTTTTACGGGCACCGTAACTCTTGCAACGTCTTTTGCTTCATCGTAGGTATAAGCGCCCCATTTATCAGTTTGCTTATTGATGATGATGGTCCAATTGTCTTTTTGAGGTATAGCAAATAAGCTGTAAGTTCCTGCTTCTATCTTTTTATCGCCTAACTTTACATCTTTAAAAAATTTAATTTCTGTTGATTCATTTGCTCCTGCACGCCATACTTTTCCGTATTGTTCTAAAACGCCGAAAATTTCCCTCCCGTTTTTATGGGGGCGGGAATAAACCACTTTAATAATTGGAGATTTAGACAGGTCTTTTTCAAAAGAAGCATTTGCGGGGAAATACGCAATGTCTGCCGGGCTTTTATCTAAAGGAGGAAAGCTTTCCTGAGCCTGTGCATACATAAAGCAGAACGAAGACAAAAGAGCAATTAAAAGTATTTTTCTCATATATGTAATTATTTTAGTTAAGCCCGTAAAAATAACAACATTCTGATACGAAAGGTTAAATTTGAAAAAAACTCAAATTTTTATGAAGAAAGTATTTTTAACAGCTCTTGCATTAATTGCTTTTTCAGTTTCTGTAGTAACTGCGCAGGAAATTAAAATGCCGCAGGCAAGTACTACGCAAACTATTGAACAGAATTTCGGACTCGGAAAAATCAAGGTGAACTATTCAAGGCCCAACGTAAAGGGTAGAAAAGTTTTCGGTGGCCTGGTTCCTTATAACGAAGTTTGGAGAACAGGCGCAAATTCTTCAACTATTGTTACTTTCTCTGAAGACGTAGAACTTGAAGGCAACAAAGTTGCTGCCGGAGAATATGCTTTGTTTACAATTCCAACTCAAAATGAATGGACCATCATTTTAAATAAAGATACCAAACAGTGGGGAGCTTACACCTATAAGCAAAATGAAGATGTTTTGCGTTTTAAAGTAAAATCGCAAAAGCTGAAAGATAAAGTGGAGACTTTTACCATTCAGTTCGGGCAGGTATATCCAACCACTGCCTCAATGAGTCTGGCCTGGGAAAATACTTCTGTAGCTATTAATCTTAAAACAGAAATTGACAGTAAAGTAATGGCTTCTATTGACGAAGCGATGAAAGGAGATAAAAAACCATATTTCCAGGCTGCTCAGTATTATTTTGAAAATGGAAAGGATTTGAACAAAGCATTGGAATGGGTAAACGAAGCAGAAAAACAAGATAACAAAGCACCCTGGGTAAAATTATGGAAGTCACGTATTCAATTAAAAACCGGCGATAAACAAGGAGCTGCAGTAACCGCGGAAGCGGGAATAAAAGCGGCCAAAGAAGCAAATATCGAAGAATATATTCGCTTAAATACCCAAGCGTTGGCAGAAGCAAAGAAATAAACAGTTGCTTTCAGAAAAAGGCTATTCTTTATACAGAGTAGCCTTTTTTATAAAAATATTTTGGATAAGAAAAGCAAAAATCACTACCAGAAAACATCCTAATACATTTAGCCAGAGAAACGCCATCAGGTCGGCTTTCCATGACAGGAAAACAAGAGCTTCGGTAATTAAAGCAGAAATAAAGGTTGCTGTACCGCCCAGCTTTTTAAAATAAAAGGCAACTATAAAGATTCCGAGGATAGTTCCGTAAAAAAGAGAACCTAAAATATTTACTGCTTCAATCAGATTCCCTACCTGGCTTGCATACAAGGCCATAAGGATACAAACCAATCCCCAGCCGATAGTAATCCAGCGTGAGGCGGAAAGATAATTTCCCTCACTCCCTTCCTTGTGGATCATTCTCTTATAAATATCCACTACAGTAGTAGAGGTAAGCGAATTTAAAGCACTTGCTGTAGAACCCATTGAGGCAAGGAAAATGATTGCAATCAATAATCCGATCAATCCGCGGGGAAGATATTTGGTTACGAAACTTAAGAAAATGTAATTATTGTCGTTGGTATCCGCTTGTGGGTCATTCTTTTCCATTAAGGCTACTGTTTGCTGTCGCAGAGATTTCATTTTTTCATCCGCGGCCTTCACTTCAATTCTTTGTTGCGTAATCTCTTCTTCTATTTCTTTATCCAGCGCATCACTTAGCTTATTTACATGTTCTCTCTTATCTTCAAATACAGTCTGGTATTCTTGTTTTATTTTGTTTAATTCATTCTTATACGGGCTTTCTTCCAGTTTATTCAGTTCGTATTTATTAAAGAAAACAGGTGGCTGATTGTACTGATAAAAAGCAAATACGAGCACACCGATTAACAGGATCAGAAACTGCATGGGAATTTTTACAATTCCATTCATCAGTAAGCCCAGCCGACTTTGTGTTACAGACGAACCGGCTAAGTATCTTCCAACCTGGCTTTGATCTGTACCAAAATAGGATAGTTGTAAAAAGAAACCGCCTATTAACCCGCTCCAAACATTGTATTGATTATTCCAGTCAAAATGAAAATCAATTGCATTGGTACGACCCATTTTTCCGGCTATGTGAATTGCTTTACCAAAGCCAATATTATCCGGTAAAAGCTGCACTACTATTACTCCCGCCAGGAATAAACCGGAGAAAATAATGCTCATTTGCAGAAGCTGTGTATAAGAAACAGCCTTGGTACCTCCGTAAACTGTGTACACAATTACAATTCCACCCATAAACAATGTTGTGTAAGTAGTATCAACATTTAAAATGATGGAAAGAATAATGGAGGGTGCGTAAATGGTAATTCCGGTAGAAAGGCCCCGTTGAATTAAAAATAAGAAAGCGGTTAAAGCCCTCGTTCTGAAATCAAACCGCTTTTCTAAAAATTCGTAGGCCGTATAAACTTTTAATTTATGAAAAATAGGAACAAACGTGATGCTCAATACAATCATGGCCAGTGGGAGGCCGAAGTAAAACTGCACAAAGCTTAAGCCAGTTGAATAAGCCAGCCCCGGAGCGGATAAAAAAGTAATGGCACTGGCCTGAGTAGCCATTACCGAAAGGCACACGTGATACCAGGGTAATGACTTATTTCCTAATAGATAACCGTCTATATTTTTATTGCCCCGGCTTTTGTAAATGCCGTAGACAACAATTGTGAGTAAGGTTAGCGCAAGTATAATCCAATCTAATACACTCATTCAAAAAATTTAGTAAAGGTGTATAGAAGGATAATGATAAGAATTAACCACGCAATTAAAAAAAGATAGAAACTATTCCAGCTTTTAAAAATCGGCGGAGATTCTTTTTCAGACTTCACGGTCTTTAGCGAGAACATTAACGTAGAAGCCGGCTGTTAACAAGCCAAGAACTGCTCCTGCAATAGCCCAAACAAAAGAATCAGTAACTACGTAAGCTGTTAATATTCCAAATATTAACGCTAAGATGAAGTACAATGAGTTGCTTTTTTTTACTGTATTTTCCATGAATTTATTAGTCTTTATTTTTTGCGAGCAAATTTACAAATAATCTGAATGCCCCGGGCACTCCTGCCGGTAATTGTCTGAAAAATGCCAGTGAAGTATATACAAACTTCCCTTTTCCATATTTTCCAACAATTAATGATCCGTTATTTTCAGGTTCTCCTGCATCTTTCATGCTAAGAAGCGGGGTATAGTTTTTGTCGAAATCCGCCACAAAATATAATCCTCTCTCCTGCACCCAGCCTTCAAAATCTTTCGCTGTAATTTTGTTTGGATAGTTAAACGCAGGATTATCTTTATTTAAAAATTTTACTTCTGCCGTTTCATCTGTCACCCTGTTGCGGGTAATGGTAAAAGGATAAGGCCCTATGTTGGTTGTTGCCAATCCGTTATTTACGTTGTACTGAACCAAAAGTGTTCCGCCGTTCTTCACATATTCCATCAGCTTTGGCTGAATGTAATTCAGGCGGTTATTTACGTTGTAAGCCCGTACTCCGGCAATAATTGCATCGTAATCAGATAAATCTGAATTGAGTATGCTATTCTCAGATAGCATGATTACCTGATACCCAATTTGTTTTAACGATTCAGGAACAAGGTCTCCTGCACCTGCAATGTAACCGATTCTCTTTCCGCTGATTTTTATATCTACGTTTATCAGCTCTGCTTCAGCCAGTGGGAACAACGTTTGTGTTGGTATATGAGAGTGTTTAATTACACGCAGCCCATTCTTAAATATCTCACCGTCAGTTTCGATTTGGAGTGACAGATTACCGTTTACTGCATTTTTATCGGGAACAATAGAAATCTCTTTAATATCCTCTTCGCCCTTGTTGGTGAAATGAAGCTTGAATGTACCCGGACTTACCTTCCATCCTTCCGGTACAGTAATTTTTAATGTGCCGTCTATTCCTTCAGAAAAAGCTTTTAGATTAATAGCAATTCTTTTAGGCGTATTTTCTGCAAAAACCAATGCTTTTTCTGAAATACTTGCTGTAATAGGAGGAGCAATCACCAGGGGCTGATACACCTCTCCCTGTACCGGATCAGTATATTTATAAACAACAGCTCTATCTATTGAAAGAGGTTTGCCATCTATTATAAAAGTATAAGTGGCAGTCAGGGGATCTGGATTTTCGGGATAGCCGATCAAGGTTTGCTCTTTAACTGTATAACTTCCAAGCGGATGTCTTTCTGCAAGCCAGTAAGGCTGGGTTATTTTTAAAGCTGTTACTTCTGATTCAGCACTTTGAACCTCTTCGGGTTTTAGTACAGATTCAATTTTTGCAACCTGTTGTCCTGTTTTTATCTCTTTTAATTGCACCGGAACATCCGAACGAACAATGTATTGATGTGAAACTTTTACTTTATCACCCAAACCAACCGACTGATCTGCGGAATAACTTTCAAACCAAAGGCCGCTGCATGCAGCTATTAGTTCTTTTAATTCTTTCTCCTTTTGAGTTTTCCAGTAATCATCTTTTAGTTTTTCAACTTCGTTTAGAATAGAAATCAATTGTTTAACAGATGCGGAAGGATTTTCCATGTCAAATTCCTGGTTTGCGGTTTTAATCATTCCGGCAATTTTATCTGCACCTTTCAGTCGGTTCCAAGTTAGGTCAATTCCTTCAAACAAGTTATTTTTAGCTTCTTCCCCGGCAGTTGCAGCAAAAAATTCAATCTGGCGGCCGCGTATTTTACTGCTTCCAAATCCCTGGCTTTTATGATTTGACCTGCTTTCTGCCGCAATCTCGCCATAACCTTTCCCTAACAGCGGATTGTAATTCCCGACATCCTGCTTTAACTGGTCATTTGAGGTGGTATTGTTTCCGCCGAAATTATAGGTATTCCAAAGCAGGCGTTTTGTCTGCCAGGGCTGTACGTATTTCAGTTGCTCGGGAAATTGCTTAGAGTCTGCAGCTGCGGCGAAAGCTTCATGAGCCAAAACAGCCGAAGCCCAATGCTGGCCATGACCGGCTCTTGCATCTTCGGGGAAGCGGGTTATTATTACATCCGGTTTAAATTTTCTTATTACCCAAATCACATCCGAAAGTATTTTTTCTTTGTCCCAGATTTTAAAGGTTTCATCAGCACTTTTTGAAAAGCCAAAATCATTGGCACGGGTAAAGAATTGCTCTGCGCCATCTGTCTTACGGGCCGCCAACAGTTCCTGTGTTCTTATCAGCCCCAATAATTCCGCCTGTTCATTGCCTATCAAATTTTGCCCGCCGTCTCCACGCGTAAGTGATAAATAACCTGTTCTGACTTTCTTTTCATTAGCCAGGTAGGCCAATAAGCGGGTATTTTCATCGTCAGGATGCGCTGCAATATACAACACGCTCCCTACCGTATTCAACTTTTGTAGTTTCAGTTTTATTTCTGCCGCATTTAAGGAAGTAGCAGTTTGCGATTTTAGTGTAGAGGATTTTATCAGAATAAGAAATAGAAACACTATTCGAAATTTCATACTAAATCATATTGTCCTGCAAAATACAAAGATTAGTCACTTTATTTAAAGTATAACAAATCCTTTACTATCGCTTAAATGTCATTTAAAGATCAATTTGAATTTAAGTTTTAAATTAATCAATCGATTGATTAATTTTGCCGCCCATGACAGAAAAAGCAGATAAGAAAGACGTGATACTGGATGCGGCAGAAAAACTTTTTTCTGAAGTTGGTTTCAGCGGCGCTTCCACCAGGGCCATAGCTGCGGCAGCAGGAGTAAACATGGCAATGCTCAATTACTACTTCGGCTCAAAAACAGGGCTGTACCAGGCGGTTCTTGAAAGGCGCATTCAGCCTTTCAGGCAACAACTGATTGATCTGAACGAGGAAAAAATATCTTCGTGGGAAAAACTGAACCGATGCATTGAACTAATAATAGACAGGGTAGTGTCTAATAATTGCTTCCACCGGCTCGTGCATTATGAATTATCACTCGAGCAGCGATCGGAAATGAAAGAATTTCTTACAGAATCGCTCCTGAAAAATGCCAATGAGGTAAAAAAGATTATTGAAGAAGGCATTGAAAATGGCTCTTTCCGGCAAGTGGATGTAGAAATGACGGTATCAACCATATTCGGTACCAAAAATTACATTACTCATTCTCCGAATATTTCTTCAAGATTTTTAAACAAAAATGTCCAGGAGGAACAGATTTTGGTGGCAGAAATAAAGCCTCGCATTAAAAAACATTTAAAAGATCTACTTAAAGCATATTTAAATACTAATGAAACGTCGAAGTAAGCAGTTCCCGGTAAAAATTCTCTTAAGTTCTTTATTAACATTCACTTTTACATTTGCAGCATGCCATTTGTATGCCCAGGATGTAAAGCAGATTAGCCTGCAGGAGGCTATTACCGCAGGAATAACAAACAGTAAAACGCTGAAAATTTCACAGGCACGCATAGAAGAAGCTGTGTCGCGGTTTAATCAGGCACGTGAAAGTGGTCTTCCTGAGGCCAAAGCAAGCCTGGCGTTCAGCCACGCTAATTTTTTAAGTAACCGGTTTAAGTTACCCGGATCGCCTGACAGCAGTGCTTTCAGTCTCCCCTCAAGCGCCGATGCCTATATTGGAACTATGTCTGTTCAACAACTGATATTTGCAGGCAACAAACTTCGTTACGCTAAAGAATCAACAGATATTTTAACCAAAATAGCACGCCTGAATTCTGAAACGGATAAAGAAGATATCACCTATAATATTATAAATGCCTATTATAATTTGTATAAAGTAGAACAAAGTGAAAAAGTTGTGCAGCAAAACCTGAAAGCAATTGACGAACAGATAAGCCAGGCACAGAAATTCTTTAACCAGGGAATAGTTACTAAAAATGATGTACTTCGTTTTCAGTTACAACGTAGCAATACAGAGCTAACTGCGGTAGATCTAGAAACTAACCGGAAAATAGTCACTTATAATTTAGACATTTTACTGGGGTATCCTGAAAATACCAATCTCCATACTACCGGCTTCATCAGCTCAAATTCAATAGGTTCAGAATTAACAGTATTTATAGACAGTGCTGTAGCCAACCGTACTGAATTGAAATCTTCTGATTTTCAGGTTCAACTGGCAGAGAAAAATATTAAAACTATCCAGGCCGATTATCTCCCAACCTTGGGTGTAGGAGCCAACTTGTATTACATCAATCCATCATCTGATTTTTTTCCTGCAGCCAATACCTTCCTTGCGCCTGTTTCGCTCGGTGCAACACTGGCATGGAACATTGATAAACTCTGGACAAATAAACAAAAGATCAGGGAAGCTAAAATTCAAAAAAGCGAATCGGAGCTTGGAAAAAGTCTGGCAGTAGATAACATAAAAATACAGGTAAATCAGAGCTATCAGAACTATAAAAAATCTTTAGAGAAAATAAAAATTGTAGAAACGTCGGTTGAGCAGGCGCAGGAAAATGACCGGATTCTTGAATCCAAATACAGAAACAATATAGCAACCGCAACAGACAGGATAGATGCGCAAACCCAGCTTTATCAGGCTTTAATAAACCTTGAATTAGCTAAAGCGGATGCCACGCTTGCTTATTATACTTTACTCAAATCAACAGGAACACTAAATCACAATCAATAACAGGATGGAAAACAACGACAAGAAACCGAAAAGAATTATACCTATTATTTTAGGAATTATCTTATTAATAGGAGCCGTATTTGGTATAAAGGAGTATATATATTACAGCAAACACGAGGATACAGATGATGCACAGATTGATGGCGATATTAGCCCCGTAGTTGCCCGTGTGGGAGGCTATGTTGATTCAATTCTTTTTGAAGAAAATCAGCATGTAACAGAAGGTCAGGTATTGGTAAAACTGGATGACCGTGATTTACGGATTAAGCTGGAACAGGCCTTAGCTGCTCAAAGCGGAGCAAGTGCTAATATCGGAGTTTCTCAATCACAAATAAGTGCTACAAGTGCAAGTTCTTCCACTGCAAAAGCAAATATGGAATTGGCGAAAGTAAAGCTTTGGCAGGCAAATAAAGATTTTGAACGCTATGCTAATCTTATTAAAGACCAGGCAATAACACAACAGCAATTTGACCAGGCCAAGGCCAATCGCGATGCAGCACAAGCTGCTTATAATGCTGCGCAGGAACAGTACAAGGCTGCACAGGAGCAGGTAGGAACTACCCGCTCTCAATTAAAAGTAACCAACACAGGCGTTAACCAGCGGCAGGCTGATGTTGATTTTGCACGTTTGCAGCTTTCATACGCTACCATTAAAGCTCCGGCAAGCGGAATTGTATCAAAAAAGAATATTCAGAAAGGACAGCTGGTACAGGCAGGACAATCCTTATTTTCTATTGTAAACGATAAGAGCTTATACATCACCGCTAATTTTAAGGAGACCCAATTAGAAGATTTACGTGCCGGACAAAAAGTTGACATAGAAGTGGATGCTTTCCCTGATGCAAAAATTGAAGGTGAAGTTTATAATTTTTCACCTGCTACCGGTGCTAAATTCTCAGTTCTTCCTCCGGATAATGCTACCGGTAACTTTGTAAAAGTGGTTCAGCGTGTTCCGGTAAAAATAACATTAAAGGCAGACAAAAGCGTGATGGATAAACTTCGTCCGGGAATGAGTGTAAAAGTGTCTGTCCTTACAAAAGAATAATTATGGCCGAAAAAGGTTTAAAAAAATGGGTTATTACAATTACAGTAATAACTGCTTCATTACTGGAGCTGATCGATACCACAATTGTAAACGTGTCACTGCCACAAATGCAGGGTAACCTCGGGGCCACGCTTGAAGATATTGCCTGGATTACTACCGGTTATGCTGTTGCAAACGTTATTATCCTGCCAATGTCAGGGTGGTTGGGATCCAGATTTGGCCGAAAAAATTACTTTCTTGCCTCCATTATTATATTTACCATCGCCTCCTTTTTATGTGGGAATGCTACCACACTGGAAGAGCTGGTACTGTTCAGGATTGTGCAAGGTTTGGCAGGTGGAGGATTAATTTCCACTGCACAGGCTATCCTTCTTGAAACCTGGCCAAAAGAGGAAGTAGGTACCGCAACCGCTTTATTCGGCTTAGGAGCGGTAGTAGGACCAACGGTAGGGCCAACAATAGGCGGCTATATTACAGATCACTTTTCCTGGCCGTGGATATTTTATGTAAATATCCCCGTGGGCGCCATTGCCGCATATGCAACCTATACTTTTGTTAAGGAAACACCCCGGAGCGGAAAGGGGACACCCATCGACTGGTGGGGAATACTGCTGCTGGCGATAGCCGTAGGAAGTTTACAAACCGTACTTGAAAAAGGAGAAACAGAAGATTGGTTTGCTACACCTTATATTACAGCCTTATCAATAGCTTCCGTACTTGGCATCATTTTATTTATATGGCGCGAATTCAGCACGGACCATCCCATAGTAAATTTCAAAATTATGCGGCACCGCAGCTTCTCGGTCGGGATGTTCACATCGTTTGTATTAGGATTTGGATTATACGGGTCAGTTTTCGTATTTCCGATATTTTGCCAGAATCTTTTAGGATTTTCTGCCCAACAAACCGGTGAAATCTTATTCCCGGGAGGACTGGTAACAATTGCCATGATGCCCTTTATCGGGAAAATGCTGCAGAAAGGAATTCCCGCCCAATTTATGGCTACGGTAGGTATGTTCCTGTTTTTTATTTTTTCGCATATGTTAAGCAAGTCTACTCTTGCTTCTGGCACAAGCGATTTCTTTTGGCCGCTTGTAATCCGTGGCGTAGGGATGGCTTTACTTTTTGTACCGCTTACAACGCTGGCTATACAGGATTTACGCGGCGCTGAGATTGGGCAGGGAACAGGATTGAACAACATGATGCGCCAACTGGGAGGATCGTTTGGAATTGCTGCATTAACAACACTTATACATATCCGCCAGGGCTTTCATCGCACTGTTTTACTGGAAAATGTAAATGCATACAATCCAGCCTTTGTAGAAAAGTTTAATGCAATGGTAAGATCGTTTATGGCAAAAGGATATTCTTTGCTGGATGCGCAACAAGTAGCGTTAAAGGCCATGGACCTGAGTGTTCTGAAACAAACATTACTGTTAACTTATTCTGATGCTTACTGGGTAGCAGGAGGAATTTTGCTCTGCTCCATTCCGCTTCTTTACCTTCAGAAGTTTAAGAAGAATAAGAACGTTCCGGTAGATGTGCATTAAATAAAAAAACCGTCGCAGGCTCCTTTTGCGACGGTTTAAATTACAATTAAAAACCCTTATCCCTTTATGCTTAAATGCTTCTGAATCAAGTTCAAAAGCAATAAATGAAGTAAAAATAATTAAGCAAAAAGGTCGGTCAACCTTAATAGCTAAAGCTACGAAATTTGGATATACCTCAAAAGTTTTTTTGTAATTATTTACGAACAAAAGAGAAGTTTTTTTACACATTTTCGTGTAAAAGCTTCTCTTTCTTTATGATAAAAATTATTTCTTAGAAAACTATTTTTCCTGCTGACGTAACTAGTGAGCCAATTCGTACTGCATCAAAAATTCGTTCTTCACTTGTCCCCATTTTTATTAAAGAATCTTCGTGGGCGTTTACACACATTTCGCAACCGTTAACGGCTGAAATCACTAAACTCATTAATTCAAAAAACTCCTTCCCTGTGACGGGCTTCATCATTATCTGCATTCTGATTCTTGCAGGAATTTGTCCGTATTTTTCTTTTTGAGTAAAATGTCTGAATCTGTAAAATATGTTGTTAGATGCTAATAATGAAGCGCATGCTGCTGCTTCAGCAACTTCAGCCGCTGTAGCTTCATTTTTTAAAGCAAACGCAGTATAAAAATCCGCAAGTGGCTTATTGGTGTTATTAACTGCTACGCTAAGTCCTGTTAAACCTATTTCCTTTGCTGATAAATGTTCGGAAGTTAATGTGCTTGTAAGGTTCAGTTTCAGATCCCGGAGGTACCTTGATTCACCTTTTTCCAAAAGATCCAGGCTAAATGTCCGGTAAGTATTATCAAGATTTATTGCTTCTAATATTTCATTTATTACTTCTGTACTTTCTGTCATGGCAGTAATTTTAAGTTAAAAAAAAGAATCCCCTTTGAAGGGGATTCTGAGAAAATTTTTTCAATAATTAAGCTTCTAAAGTTGCCTGGCCTTTTTCCCAGTTACATGGGCAAAGTTCATCTGTTTGTAAACCATCTAATACACGTAAAACTTCTTTAACGTTACGGCCTACATTCAAATCATTCACAGAAACCCATCTTACGATTCCCTGAGGATCGATAATAAAAGTTGCACGGTAAGCAATCTTTTCGGTAGGTTCTAAAATACCAAGCTCTTCGGCTAAAGATTTTGAAGTATCAGCAAGCATTGGGAATTTAAGGTCACGTAAATCATCATGATCTTTTCTCCAGGCAAGGTGAACAAATTCAGAATCGGTAGAAGCACCAATCAAACGTGCATCACGATCTCTGAATTCGCCGTAAGCTTTATTAAACTCTGCAATTTCTGTAGGGCAAACGAAGGTAAAATCTTTTGGCCACCAGAACATTACTGTCCATACATTGTCTTCGTTAGAAAGGTACTCGGATGTTAATGTGTCAAATTCCTTACCTTTTTCAATACTTACTACTGCTTTTTTCTCAAAAGAAGGGAATTTCTGTCCTATAGTTATCATATTTATCGCTTTTAATTTTCTGCAAAGGTATCATTAAAAGCCCTGATAAAATAGTATGTTCCCAATAATACTGATCGGTATTATTTATACGTAATAGAATAAATCTATTAAAAGACAAAGAGGACAGAAAAATTTGGACAACTGACTTACTAAGCTTTTCCCGCTTCTTCCTGAATGTTTGCGCCCTGGTTTTTTAATGCATTAACAGCTTTGTCCTTTATTGTATTAATACTCTCCTTTCCCTGCCTGGCTTTGTCTGCAATAGTATTTCCTAAGCCCTGTAAGGAGTCTGACAGATTACTGCGGGTTTCGGTTCCCTTTTCAGGAGCAAACAAAATTCCTACTATTGCGCCTATTGCTACTCCCGCAACCAGAGCGGCGATAATAGTGCCTGTATTGTTTCTATCTTCGAAACGATGTTCTGCTTCTTTAAGCAGGTTTTTTGGGTTAAAATTCATAGCTTCATTTTCTTATATCAACAACAGGTTTTAAGTAAGGTTTATGTTTTTTTGCATCAACAGAAAATAAGCCTTTATATTTCATCTTTATGAATAGCGGAATAAATAGATTACACAAACTGGCTAATTCTGAAAAGAGAGTTATTCTCGGGCTAATGTCCGGTACTTCTTTAGACGGGCTGGATATGGCCTTATGTGAATTTAACGGCTCAGGCAGGAACACAAAAGTAAACGTACTGAATTTTCATACCGAGCCTTACGATAAAAACTTTCAGAACCTGATAGGGGGAGTTTTTTCAAAACAACTTGTAAGCCTGGAAAAACTTTGTATTTTGAATGCTTATATAGGTCGAACACATGCTAATCTGATCAATAAAACCTTATCCCATTGGGGAGTTTTAAATTCGGAAGTAGATTTAATTGCCAGTCACGGCCAAACGATATTCCATGCACCGGCATCTTACCATAAAATTATAGGGATGCCTGATGCTACCTTACAAATTGGAGATAGCGACCATATAGCAGTTGGAACCGGAATAATTACGCTAAGTGATTTCCGCCAAAAACACATTGCAGCAGGTGGCGAAGGAGCTCCTTTGGCGATATATGGCGATTATTTGCTTTTTTCTTCGCCAGTAGAGAACCGGATTATGTTAAACATCGGAGGGATATCGAACTTTTCCTTTTTACCAAAGACATTGGACTCTCATTTGGTTTTTTCTACCGATACCGGTCCGGGAAATACCTTGATGGATGCCTATGTGCGTAAACATTTCTCCCCTAAAACATACGATGCTGATTCTCTTATAGCAAAATCGGGAACAATAAACGGGAGTCTATTAGCCGAATTATTGAACCATCCCTTCTTTCGCGAAGGTTTTCCAAAAACAACCGGCCCAGAGCTGTTTAATCTTGATTACCTGCAAAAAGCACAGGAAATAAGTGGTACCACAGCAATTGCTGAAGCAGATGTTGTTGCAACTTTAAACCGTTTTAGTGCCGTAAGTATCTGCGATGCTCTGAAAATATGTTTAAAAGATTCAAAGGATTTTAAAATTTATGTTAGCGGAGGAGGGATGCATAACACAGTACTTATTTCTAATATCCGGGATATAATGAAAGGGATACAACTCAGAAATTTATCAGAACTTGGAATTAGCCCCGATGCAAAAGAAGCTGTTTTATTTGCAGCCCTAGCTAATGAATGTGTTACCGGTAGTTCGGTACAGTTTCAGAATAAAAAAACGCCTTCTGTAACAATGGGGAAAGTCAGTTTCCCCGCTTAACACAACAAAAAACGCCGGCATTACCGGCGTTTTCCTATTAAAATAATTTATACCCCAGACTTATATGCCATAAGTTTTGCTTCTGGTCGTACTGGTCGCTTTCACTGATATTGGATAATCCCGCTTCGTATCTAAGGTCAATTGCCAGGTTCCCCAAATCTACACCAGCACCGATCTGTCCTCCCCATGCCTGATTTTTGTAGTTATCAAAATCACCCACCTGATTTGCCGCAGAGTTAAATGTAGTATTTTTATCTACAACCAGTGATAGTACCGGGCCTGCCATAAACCGCACATTGAAATTTTTAGGGCCCACTTTTGTACCTAACAACAGCGGAATGTCAAGTGTGGTGAAATTTGCTTTTCCTTCCACCGTATTGTTAGACTGCGTAAATTTAAGTTCATTGTTTTTACTTCCCAAGTATGCTTCGGGCTGAAGATATAAGCCTCCGGCACCCAAACGAGCCCATGCTCCTACCTGATAACCTAAACGATTTTCTTCATCTGCAAAATCAGTATTGAGTTTTGCAATGTTTATCCCGGCCTTTAAACCTAAAGTAAATCCTTGTCCAAATGCTGTTCCTCCCAGCAGTATGATGCTAAAAAATAATAGTAACTTTTTCATATTCTTAGTTTTAAATTAAACTGCGCCAACAATAAGACAAATAAATTGCCAAAATGTTGCACAAATTTATTGACGGATAAAATTCGGTAAACGTTTTCAAATTTTTATTTTTGACGGAAATAACCATGGCAGAAATTTCAATAAGTAAACAAGAGTGGGACAGGCTGAAGTTAAAATTTCAGCGTAAATACCGCGAACTCACCGACGCTGACCTGGCTTACGAACCAGGGCAGGAAGAAGAACTGATTCAGCGTTTAATGGAACGGGTTAAACGTAACCGTGAATATGTAGTATTTACCTTAAAAAAAGGGCTGGTGAATATTGATAATAACCGTTTATAAAATCCTGAAAGAAATTATTTAAAGACTTTCCTCATTAACAGTGCAAATTTTCCTACTTTTAAGGGTAATTACCTTAAATAAATCTGGTTTTGGGAAAGTCTGTTAGTAAAAAAATAATTCTTTTTGGATGTGGCGCTGTTGTAGTTCTGTCTCTTGCTTTTCGCGATGATCTTTTCCAGGTATCTAAAAACCTGGATATTTTTACTTCCCTTTATAAAGAGCTAAATATTAATTATGTGGATGAAGTTAATTCATCCGATCTGATTCAAACCGGCATTGATGCGATGCTGAACGGCCTCGATCCGTACACAGAATTTGTCCCTGAGTCTGAAATAGAAGATTACAAAATGAAATATGTAAGTACACAATACGGTGGTATTGGTGCTTCTATCCTTTCCAGAAATGGTAAAGTTTATATTTCTGAACCCTACTATGGCTTTCCTGCCCAAAAAGCGGATTTAAGAGCCGGTGATCAAATACTGCAAATTAACAGCATTCCTTTAAAGGGAAAAGATAATGAAGCGGTTAGTTTGCTGTTAAAAGGCCCAAAGGGAACCCCACTTAAAATTCTGATACAAAGAAATGGCATAGCCAAACCTGTTGAAAAAACAGTTTTGAGAGAAGATATAACTCAAAATAATGTTTCTTATCAGGGTATGCTGCAGGATAATATTGGATATATCAAGCTGGATAAATTCCTTGAAAACTCTTCGCAGGAAGTTAAGGATGCACTGATCGAACTTCAAAAAAATAATGTAAAAGGGCTGGTTCTTGATTTACGTTATAACGGCGGCGGAATATTACAGGAAGCCGTTAAAATCGTAAACCTTTTTGTAGATAAAGATGTAACCGTTGTAACTCAGAAAGGAAGAGTTAAAGAAAAATCAGTAATATATAAAACCTTAACTCCTGCACTTGCTCCAGACCTGCCTTTAATCGTCTTAATAAATTCCCGGTCTGCTTCGGCTGCCGAAATTGTTGCCGGCGCTTTGCAGGATCTTGACCGGGCTGTAATAATAGGCCAGCGAAGCTTTGGAAAAGGCCTGGTTCAGCAAACCTTTAATCTGCCTTATAACAGCCTCGTTAAAGTTACTATCGCGAAATATTTTACCCCTTCCGGAAGATGCATTCAAGCTTTAAATTATACGCATAAAGCAGGAGAAGGAAGCGTAGTTAAAGTTGCCGATTCATTAATATCTGAATATAAAACCAGGGCCGGAAGATCCGTTTACGATGGAAGCGGAATATATCCTGATATTTCAACCGACCCGATAAAATACAACGCCATTACACAAACACTGGTTAATAAGTTCCTGATTTTTGATTACGTAACTAAATACAGGAACAGCAATTCTACTATCGCCAACGCAAGGGAATTTCAGCTTTCAGATAAAGATTACTCTGATTTTGTTAATTACTTATCTGATAAAGACTATAATTACAGCACAGAAACAGAAAAAATCCTTCTGGATTTAAAATACGAGGCTGAGAAAGAAAAGAAACTTGCAGAGATTAAAAATGAATACGAAGCATTAAAAAGCAAGGTATTTTATAGTAAAAAGAACGACCTGTTTCAGAATAAAGAAGAAATACGCCGGGTACTGGAAAACGAAATAGTTTCCCGCTACTACTTTCAGCAAGGCCGTATTGAACATGGTTTTAAATATGATCAGGATATAAAAACTGCACTTGAAGTAGTTAACAATACATCGAAATTAAGCAGCATACTTCACGGGCAGGGAAATTATAAATATATTGGAACTCCCGACAGGCTCTTATCAGCCAATTCAGCAAAATAACCTTATCCGGCACCACCGGAAAGAATAGGACTTTAAAAACCTATCTTTGCGGAAAAGAAATAAGCTTTCTTTTTTAATTGCTGATATGAATAAAAGAGTTCGTGTTCGTTTTGCACCCAGCCCTACAGGCGGATTACACCTTGGAGGTGTACGTACAGTGTTGTTTAATTATCTTTTTGCACGCCAGCATCAGGGAGATTTTGTGCTTCGTATAGAAGATACAGACCAAACAAGATATGTTGCCGGGGCCGAAGAATACATCCTGGAATGCCTGCGCTGGTGCGGACTGATACCCGATGAAGGACCTTTTACGGGCGGCCCTTATGCACCCTACCGGCAAAGCGAACGTAAAGCAATTTATCGCAGCTACGCTGAGCAGCTTGTAGAGCAGGGACATGCCTATTATGCCTTTGATACCCCCGAAGAACTTGAACGAAAAAGGCAGGAAATCCCGAATTTTCAATATGGATCTGCATTTCGTAATCAGTTGAATAATTCAATAAATCTTGATCCCGATAGTGTAAAGAAACTTCTATCTGAAAATACACCGCACGTTATCCGTATTAAAATGCCGGAAAATGAAACGGTTTCTTTTAACGACATGATTCGTGGCGAAGTAAGCTTTGAAACCTCTTTATCAGATGATAAAGTTCTTTTGAAAGCAGATGGAATGCCAACCTATCATTTAGCAGTGGTAGTGGATGATTATTTAATGAAGATTACGCATGCTTTTCGCGGCGAAGAATGGCTGCCTTCCGCCCCTGTGCATTTATTACTATGGAAATACCTGGGATGGGAAAGTGAAATGCCGCAATGGGCGCACCTGCCTTTGATATTAAAACCTGACGGAAACGGAAAACTTAGTAAAAGAGATGGTGACAGACTCGGATTTCCGGTGTATGCCATGAACTGGAAAGACCCTAAAACAGGAGACCTGACAAAAGGCTTCAGAGAACTTGGATTCCTTCCGGAAGCTTTTGTCAATATGCTGGCTATGCTGGGCTGGAATGATGGTACCGGACAGGAAATTTTTACCCTTAACGAGCTGGTAGAAAAATTCTCTATTGAAAGGATTAATAAATCAGGGGCTAAATTTGATTTTGAAAAGGCGAAGTGGTTTAATAGCGAGTGGATAAAGAAGATGGATACTATCGCCTTATTACCATACATCAAACCTCTTCTGCAGGAAAAAAATATAAGTCCTGAACCTGTATTTCTCGAAAAAGTACTTGCATTGGTAAAAGACCGCCTGATATTTACAAACGATTTCTGGAAAGAAGCCTCTTTCTTCTTTCAAATGCCCGATACGTACGATCTTCCAAGCGTTCAGCCTAAATGGAATGATTTGAAAAGAGACTTCTATAATACTCTGATTAAGGATTTTTCGAATTTCTCATCGTGGGAACCTGTTCTTCTCGAACAAAGTTTTAAGCAGCTGGCAGAAGAAAAGGGTTTAAAAATTGGCGAAGTAATGCTGCCTTTCCGGATTATGCTTGTTGGAGGCAAATTTGGGCCACAAGTATTTGATATAGCGGCACTTCTCGGTAAAGAAGAAACTATACAAAGAATTGAGAAAGCAATTCAGGTTTTCTGATGAAACAAACTTTTAATACTTCCTGTTAAGCAAGCATAACTTTTATTTATGCGCTGGTTAGGAAGAAGAGAAAGCGGAAACATTGAGGACCAAAGAAGCGGCGGAGGCCGGTTTGCTTTAGGTGGTGGCATTGGTTTAATAATAGCTATTATTGCTATGCTGCTGGGTAAAAACCCGCAGGAATTACTGAACGCGATTCCAGGAACACAGCAGGAACAGGTAAGTACAAGTGGGGCACCTACAGATGAAGCAGGAAAATTTGTAGCCGTTGTATTAGCAGATACGGAAGATGTGTGGACAAAGATATTCAACGACATGGGTTCGGAATATGAATATCCGAAGCTTGTACTTTTCCGTGACCAGGTACAGTCTGCCTGTGGTTTTGCAAGTTCTGCAACAGGCCCCTTTTATTGCCCGGGCGATCAGAAAGTATATATTGACCTCTCATTTTACGATGAATTAAAGAATCGTTTTCATGCTGCCGGTGATTTTGCACAAGCCTATGTTATCGCTCACGAAGTGGGGCATCATGTTCAAAATCTGTTAGGTATTTCAGATAAAGTTGACAGGATGCGCCAGCAATTAAGCGAAGAAGAGTACAATAAGCTATCAGTCAAATTAGAACTGCAGGCAGACTTTCTTGCCGGAGTTTGGGCGCACTATGATCAGAAAATGAAAAACGTGCTCGAACCTGGTGATATCGACGAAGCTTTACAGGCAGCTAATGCCATCGGCGATGACAAATTGCAGAAAGAAGCCCAGGGCTATGTTGTTCCCGACGCATTTACCCATGGCACCTCTGAGCAAAGGATGCACTGGTTTAAAAAAGGTTATGAAACCGGGGATATAAACCAAGGCGATACTTTTTCAGCAACTAACTTAAATACCGATTAAGGCTGTATTTTAATTACCGATAAATTCGACGGAACACTTTCATTCTTTAGCCGGTCAATAGCTGTTACCGCATATGTATATCTAATATCCGCACGAACAGAAGTATCGGTAAAGCACGTTGTATTTCCGTCAAAACTTATTTGCAATATATTCTGAGGATTCTGCACATCTACATCTTCTCCCTCGTTAAACCGGTAAATTACATAACCATACGCAGTTTCGCCGTCGGCTGCTTTTAAAGGTTTTTCCCAGTTCAGCACAATATGTTTATCCGATGTTAAACTTGTTTTTAACGTTAAAGGAGCCTGTGGAGGTACATCATCCAGCCACAGCATGGCAGGCGGAAGTGCTTTGTATCGGTAAAAATCGTATTGAAGCGAATCGCTCAAACCGGCAAGATTTTTCCTTAAAGATGCAGAACTGAAATAAACGCTTCCCTGTACTCTCGGGTTTTGGCGAATGTAGCGTATCTGGTTTGGAATTTGCCGGTGGTCCCTCCATCCTTCCCTGTTCTCCATTGCCCGGTAAGCTCCCTGCCCGATATATAAATGTTTCCCGTAAGTATTATTACTCCACCAGTTCAAAAGCTTTTCGAACGGCGCTGCGGGATAAAAAAACGGGAAATACAATTGCGGATTTATATAATCCACCCATCCTTCCTGAACCCATTTTCTTGAATCTGCATACAACTTTCCGTACGCATCTAACCCATTGCTCTCTGAACCTTCCGGATCTTGGGCTTTGTTCCGCCAGATACCAAAAGGACTGATACCGAATTTTACATACTTTTTTGCAGCATGAATACTGTCGGACAATGTTTGAATCAGAGTATCAACATTGTGCCTGCGCCAGTCGTTTATATCAGCAAAATCTTTTCCGTAGGCAGCAAAAGTTTCAGAATCTCTTATTACCTGGTTCCGCTCGGGATATGGATAAAAATAATCGTCAAAATGTATTCCGTCTACATCGTAGTTTCTCACTACATTCATTATTACCTGAATAATGTAATCTCTGACTTCGGGGATACCCGGATTAAAAAGCTTTCTGCCATTATAAGTAAAAAACCATTCGGGACGCTTATTAGTAATATGTTCGCTGCTTACGTTAGTGTTAAAAGTAGCCCTGTACGGATTGAACCACGCATGTAGCTCCATACCTCTTTTGTGCGCTTCTTCAATAGCAAATTCCAAAGGGTCGTAATACGGATCAGGAGCTTTTCCCTGTTTTCCTGTTAAAAAGCTGCTCCATAATTCCGACCCTTTACCGTAAAAAGCATCTGTAGCGGGTCGGATTTGCAGCATAACAGCATTAAGTCCCTCCTGCTGATGAGTGTCCAGTATTTTTATCAACTCATTTTTCTGAACTTCTGTCGATAATCCGGGTCTGGAGGGCCAGTCGATATTAGCAACGGTAGCAATCCATACTCCCCGGAATTCCCGTTTCGGAACAGGAACTTCTGTTTGTGAAAACCCGGTATTTATATTAAAAAACAAAAAAGCAAAAACAGAAAATAAAAAAGCTGAACGGATAAACATATAGCAGTATGGAATTTTCGCAAAGGTAATAAAGCAGAGTAGCCTGCTTACCAAATAATTTAACTTTCTAATCAACGAAGGTTTGTTTTAAATGTTACAGTTCTTTTAAAACATGTTTATATTGTAGGAGATTTGTAATTTTGAAGGAGGCTGTTTTGCTATAAATAGTATATTTGTTAACCAACATTTTAACCTGATGAGAATTTTATCCCCAAGCAAACAGAACAATTAGCGGTTTTTTATGTCTTAGGGATGTTACAATTATAAATTATCAAAAAGAATGGAAAATAACTACCAGCAGGAGAAACCTACAAAAAGGGATTCCAATAAGATTTATTTTTTAATCGCTGTAATAGTTGCCTTACTTGGTACCAATGCGTACTTGTTTTTCAGGGATAAAAAGGCCAGCGACCGCATCGTTACCCTTACTGATGAACGCTCCAGACTTGAAACAGAGATAGATAAGATTGAGGCTGAATTGGATCAGTCTAACAGCACCAATGTGAAGCTGAGCAAGCAAATGAACGAAGAGCAGGAAATGGCCCGCCAGAAAATTGCCCAGTTGCGTGAACAACTTAAAAAAGGACAGCTAACTCAAGGCCAGCTTGCAAAGGCGCAATCTGAAATTAAAGAATTAAGGTTCTTTGTTACCAAATATACAGCAGATATAGAAGCGCTTAAAAAACAGAATACGGCTTTAACCGTAGAACGAGACAGCTTACGTACAACCGTTAGCAGTGTAAATGCCAAAGCTTCTGAACTCCAAAAACAGAACGAGGAACTCAATACAAAAGTAAAAGCCGCAGCAGCCTTGAAAGCTTCAAACATTTCTGTTATACCTTTAAAAATTAAGGGAAGTGGTAAAGAAACTGATGTAAGCCGGGCACGTACTGCAAAAAAATTACGCATCCAGTTTTCTATAACAGATAATCCGGTTGCTGAAAAAGGAATGCACGATATCTTTATCAGAATCATCGACCCAAATGGAAATCTTATAATTTCAGATACATCTAATATGTTTGGGGCTGATAGTGAAGAGCTTCAGTACACTTACCGTACAGCTATTGAGTTTTCAAATGATGGAAAGTCTTATGCTGTGGACTGGACCAATCCTTCAGAATTTGTTAAAGGAACTTATACAGTTGTATTGTATGCTGATGGATATACGATGGGCAGAGCGAGTGTAAACTTGCGTTAGATCGGTTTAAACGTATTGCTGGTATTATGTCTTTTAACGGAAAAACAGCCATAGTGACAGGTGCCGGCCAGGGTATAGGCTTTGAAATTTGCCGTCAGCTTGCGTATAAAGGTGCACATGTTTTTTTAAACGATGCAGATGCTGCTTTAGCGGAGTCAGCAGCAAACAGAATCTCTAAAGAAACGGACAGGAAGTGTTATTCAGTTCCCGGCGATTCAAGTGACCTGGATACCATTCAAAATTTAGTAAATGCTGCTGTTTCTGAATATGGTAAACTTGATATTGTTATTGCAAATGCAGGAATAACTTTGTTCGGCAACTTCTTTACCTATTCTCCCGAATCTTTTTCAAGAGTGATGCAGGTAAATTTAGGCGGAACTTTCTTTTTAGCCCAGCATGCAGCCAACCAAATGAAACTGCAGGAAAGCGGTGGATCTTTACTTTTTACATCATCAGTAACAGGACACCAGGCTCACAAAAACCTGGCCGCTTACGGGATGAGTAAGGCCGCAATTGAAATGCTGGCCAGAAATCTGGTTATTGAATTATCCGAGTACAAAATTAATGTAAACACCATTGCTCCGGGCGCAACGTTAACAGAAAGAACTCTGGATGACCCTGATTATGAAAAAACATGGTCACGATTAACGCCTATGGGGAGAGCCGCAACTGTTTCGGATATAGCTGAAGCGGCTTTATTCATGGTTTCTGAATCGGCACGCCATATTACAGGACAAAACCTGGTTATAGACGGAGGATGGAGCCGGATTAGTCCCTCACCTTATTAATTTCTTAGAAGTTTTAAATACTTTATTTTTTTCACTCCATATCTGTTAACTTTACCCGGAGGATTAAGAACATGGGATTGCCGCTACGTATTACCTACAAAGACAAGGATTATTTGTACCAGATTGTTAACAGTTCGAGCATTAATAATCTTACCAGAGAAGTTGAAATTTTATTAAACGGTGAGAAAGTTGAACTGGTAAAAGACGCCCGTGAAATATGGACGCAAAAGAATGGTGATACAGCTTTAGACCCTGAATTTGCACAAGCACTGGGCCGCTCGGTAGCTTTGCGCTTCCGAATGTAGGTTTGGTATCAGCATAAAATTAAGGGATAGAAAACGCTTTTATTCCAATATAATTGCTGATTTAAAAATTAATACGGAAATTAACAGCTTCGATTAATCACAAATACATAACAATGGAAAAGTTTAACGCTTTAAAACAATTACTTGCTTCTGTAGAAGCTGATGCCGACAAATTTTACAACAAAAACAGCGGTGCTGCAGGTACCCGTGTTCGTAAAGGAATGCAGGAAATTAAAACTCTTGCTCAGGAAATCCGTAATGAGGTTACTGAAATTAAAAACAAAGGATAAACCTTCACCCTCTCTTTATCCATAAGAGAGGGATTACTACATTCAATGCTCTCATTTAAATTCCGTTAAACCTTATCGGTTACATGAATCAGGTATCAGTTCAGAAAAGAATTGAACAGCTTGCCCACGCTGTACTTGAGGTGGATGGCTATTCGGATAAGTGCTACAGTTTGCTGATTGATAGCTATCAGCTGCTGGATTTTATCAGCAAACAAAAAGAGGAAATATTGCCCTACTCAGACGTCAATAAGCTGGAAAAAATTATCAACCGATTGAGAAGGAATATCCGAAAGAAAGAAAACTTTGAAGCTGTTATAAAACAGGTTGACTTTTGAATTAGAAAAAAGTATTCAACTCCAAGAAGGTAATTTTATTTGTAAATCAGTAGAATACCCCTCGCTTTTAAATTATTTATTAGGACTTATTAAATTTGGTCTAAGCAGTTAAAGGTATCCGGATATAGAATGTAGTTCCTTTATTATCTTCAGTTTTAAATTCAATTTTCCCCATCATGTTTTCAATCGCCTGTTTTACAAACGCTAATCCAAGCCCCGTACCCGAGCTTTTAGTAGTAAAATTAGGATGAAATATTCTTTCTTTTAACCCTTCAGGAATACCTCTTCCATTATCTTTCACCTCTATCAGTGCGAAATTATCTTTCTTAGCCAGAACAATTTCGATATAACCTTCTACGTAATCGGGAATTGCTTCTACCGCATTTTTTATCAGGTTATTAAAAATCCTGAGTAGCTGGTCACGATCACCTTTTATAATAGTTTCCGATCCTGCAAAATTTGTAAAATTTATTTTTAACTCATTCAGCTTGCTGTATACTTCGATAGATTGCTCAATAACATCTTGCAAATTAACATTGCTGAAAGAAGTATCGGGCATTTTAGCAAAGTTGGAAAACTCTGAAGATATGTGCGACAAACTTTCTATCTGCTCAATGAAGGACTTACTAAACTTCTCAAATTTCTTATCAAAATTAGGATCTTTCTCTTTCCAGGATTTTTCAAGTAACTGCACCCCAAGCTTTAAAGGAGTGAGCGGATTTTTTATTTCGTGTGCCACCTGCTTTGCCATTTCCCGCCAGGCACTTTCTCTTTCTGACCGGGCCAGTTTCTGGGCGTTTTCTTCCAGAGCCCGTATCATATTATTATATTCCCTGATCAGGCTTCCGATCTCGTCATTTCGTTTCCATATAATCGGTTCGTTTTTACTTCCAATTTTTATCTCAGACAAGCTTTTTTGAACAAGTGTTAACGGGTAAGTGATCTGATTGGCAACAAATACTGCAAAAAAACCGATTGTTACCAGTACAAGTGCATACACGTTTATAAGTGTATTTAGAAACGAACTGATCTGCTTTTCTATCTCATGTGTGTAATTATAATACGGCAGGCTTAAATAAGCAATGGTTTCATTATGGGTATCCCGAATGGGCTTATAAGCAGTAATGTAAGGCATTTCTCCTATTTGTTCCCGCTTTATATATTCAGACCGCTGATATTTGCTTAAATAAACGTAGGCAAGCGAATTCATTCGGGATGATTTTAAGCCATATTCGTAAATTTTAGGCTGAGTGGTGAAAATCATTTTCCCGTTCAAGTTATACAGGTTCAGATCAACAGCGTTAATATCTGCAAAGGTACTGAGGCTTTGATTGTTAAAACTTAATGTACCGTTATAAAACATTTTGTTTTCAAAACCTTCAGTAATGCTGTTTATCCGTTCAAAAACGTTGGCTTCCTGCTCTTTTCGGTACTGATTTAAAATACTGAAATAAGTAATCCCACCCACAATAAAAAGTGTGGTAATTATGGCAGAAACCATGGAGGCCTGAATACGGGTACGATACAAAATCTGGTTTCTTGCCAGTAAATAGTTCCAGTTAAATAAATGAACCCTAAAGTCGTGGTTGCTAAAGTTGATTGTTAACCAATGAATAAATACAACAAACACAAAAAAGATTAGAAATACCAGGAAAAGAAAAGAAAAAGAAGCTATCTGAGCCAGTCCGTTTGGAACATGTTTACTAACAACTATTAATTTAGAGGGATTTGGCTTAAAGATCAGATGGGTATAATCGTTCTTTTGTACAAAGATAAAGCTGCCTGTCTTACCATGAAAATCGTTGTTATCCAGATCATATACATAATCGCCGTACTGGTTAAGAAGTTTGTTGTTATTATAGAACGCAAACGAATAATCGCTGAGTGCTTCATTGCGATCCATCTCACCGTTAACCAATATTCTGGGGAACGAGGATTCTTTAAAAGTTTTAGACCGAAGTTCGATAATTAAGGTGCCTATTATTTCATTACCTGAACGTATGGGTAATAACCCGAAGTAATTATGGAATCCGAAGGTGTTATTTACACGGTAAAAATAATGTGAAACTTTTATTGATCCTGAAATTACCAGTTCTTTGAAATGATTTAAACTGGCAGCGCTATCGTTTACACTTTTACCGTCCTTAAAAATAAAAGTTTTAAACTGGTACTTTGATAAATAACCATCAAAATAAAACCGTTTTAAGCGTTCGTGTAATAAATCCTCATCCTTTATACTTTTAGATATATAATTTACCAGGAACACATCATTAACAATATCTTCTTCCAGCTTAAGAAATAATAATGCCGCATTCGGATCATCCGATGATTCGAGTTTTTGGGCATAGATTTTTCTTTGTTCGCGTTCTTTAGAAACCTGGAAACCAGAAAGCTTTAAGGAAGATATAATGGAAAAGGATAAAAGCGTAAATACAAAAACAGCGAGATTGTATTTATTAACATTATAATAAAATGTCCAGCTTCTTACAAAAACAACAACTGAGAGAATGAGAAACGAAAGCGAGAAATCCTGGAAAAATAGTTTAAATATTAAAAAAAGACCTGTAGCAGTAAGCAGGGTAGAAAAGCGGTCTTTGTTGGTAAGATTTAAATTTGTACTTACGGATAATATGGTCTCTAATAGTAAATAGAGATTGAGTACAGCTATACAAAGCAGTAAAATACCAAACCAGCTAAGCCCGCTCAGGCTAAGAATATTGCCCAGGTCGAAATTTATATTTGAATGGGTAATGAGTTCGTAAAACAGGTTGTTTACCTGCAGCGCTATCAGGCTGAATATGGCTCCGAGAAGAATAAAAATCGACAGGCTTGCATTTTTATTTAGCTGCTTACCAAAAGTGATTTTGTCTTTATAATTATACGCAAATGACAAGAAAAAAGTAGCAGCAAGCAGGTTTAGAAGAAAGTCTCCAACAGAAGGAAACAAACCATCGCCGTAGGAAAATATATGCTCGAAGATAGGTATGTCAAAATGCGAATGGAACAACGGAAACTGCACCATTAGTATGCGGATAACAAGGAGAACAACAAGCAGTAAACCCAGTGCCAGTTTAATCCTGCCCTTTTCTGCAATTTCTGCACAGATATAATTGATGAGAACACAGATTGAAAACAACGCACCTATCCACATCCAGAGTTCAAGCCGTGAATAAAAGGTACGGCTCACCTCTGATTTTAACTTTACTGAGAATAAATAATTGCCTTTGGAATTTCGGATATTATAGGAAAGTTTATCGAAGCTGCTTGCAATTTCTAAATTATCCGACTTAATCAGATCCCTGGAAAAATGATTATTTAAATATCTGTTCTGGAAAGGATATAACGTTTTAACAGGTATAATGCACACTACCGAAAACTCTCCCGATGAACGTTTTATAGCTTCATAATAACCATTGTCGGTTCGTAAAAGGTTAAATCCATCTTTTAAACCAGCATCCGTTTCGGGGGTAAACAGATTGGCGGTCCAAAATACCAGTTTGTTATTTTGGTAGGTATTCAGGTAAATGTTATTATTTTCTTTAAACCTGGTTATCAGCTGTGAGGCCAGCTGCTCGTTCTGCTCTACTTGCTGAAGTTCTTTAAAGTTGAAAGGATTATTAATAAACGTTTCTGCGAACTGTTCTTTTTTATGCAGGTTTCTTTCGAGTGTTCTGGCATCCTTATCAAGAATATTTTCTTTGTGAAATGTTAAATTCAGGCTTATTGCAGTAGCAACAAAGCTAAGCGTAAGCAGAGCCAGCAGTAATCGAAATTTAAAAGAGGTACTCAAAATGGGTTGCTTTCAGGTAAAAGTAATATAAAAAGTAAGGGGTTTCAAATCAACCCCTTTTTGAAATAACTACCCTGCAGCACTTTGGGTTTCAACGGTGCGATCAACCTTTTTCACTAATCCCTGAAGTACATTTCCCGGACCTACTTCAGTAAAAGAAGCAGCGCCGTCTTCAATCATTTTCTTTATGGTTTGAGTCCACCTAACCGGACCAGTTAACTGAGCAATTAAATTATGTTTAATTTTTTCGGTATCGGTATAAGGCTTTGCATCAATATTTTGATACACCGGGCAAACAGGTGTATTTATAGTAGTTTTTTCAATAGCCGCTTCCAGTTCAACCCTTGCAGCTTCCATTAACGGAGAGTGGAAAGCACCTCCTACATTTAATTTTAAAGCCCTTTTAGCACCTCGTTCTGTTAACAGCGCACATGCCTTATCCACACCTTCTACACTGCCTGAAATTACAAGTTGCCCCGGGCAGTTATAATTTGCCGGAACTACTATTTCACTTACCATCTGGCATACGTCCTCTACTGTATAATCATCTAATCCTAAAATTGCAGCCATTGCTGAAGGTTGAATTTCGCAGGCTTTTTGCATGGCATTCGCCCGTGCAGCTACCAGTTTCAATCCGTCTTCAAAAGAAAGTGCACCTGCTGCCACCAATGCCGAAAATTCTCCAAGCGAATGGCCTGCTACCATATCCGGTTTAAAATCGGCCAGGGTTGATGCTAAAATAACAGAATGCAGAAAAATTGCCGGTTGGGTTACGTTTGTTTGTTTAAGCTCTTCTTCTGTGCCGTTAAACATAACGTCGGTAATCCTGAATCCTAAAATATCGTTTGCTTGTTCAAATAGTTGTTTTGCTTTTTCTGATCCTTCGTAAAGATCTTTTCCCATTCCGGGAAATTGTGCTCCTTGTCCAGGAAAAACGTATGCTTTCATTCTTGTATATTAAATTATTAATCCAGTTTGGCGGTTATCAGCCTGAGAAATTCCGCCCTGGTTTTTTCTTGTATAAATGATCCGGTAAAGGCAGAAGTTGTGGTAACAGAATTTTGTTTTTGAATACCACGCATAGACATGCACAAGTGTTTGCATTCAATTACAACTGCAACACCTAAGGGATTTAAAGTTTCCTGAATACAATCACGGATTTCGTTTGTAAGCCTTTCCTGTACCTGCAGCCTCCGGGCAAAGGCATCCACAACACGCGGAATTTTGCTTAGACCAACAATATAACCGTTAGGAATATAGGCAACATGAGCTTTTCCAAAAAACGGCAACAAATGGTGTTCGCACATAGAAAATACCTCAATATCTTTCACTACCACCATCTGGCTGTATTCTTCTTTAAACATAGCGCCTTCCAGGATTTCGCCGGGTTTGAGATCGTAACCATGGGTTAAGAACTGGAGTGCCTTTGCAACACGCTCGGGAGTTTTAATTAAGCCTTCCCGTTCGGGATCTTCGCCTATATCTTTCAGAATATCGGTATAATGGGCTGCAATCCTTTCTATTTTTTCAGGATTATACCGGTCTATTTTTTTATATCCTTCCAGCTCATTGCTGGTAGGTGCCTGGTGTGATTTTTCTTCTTTCATTCGTATTATTCGCCTTTGTATTCCACAAAGTTATTTTCTGTTTCCACGAGTTTTATCTTGTGAATACTGGCTCCGTGAGCTTCAATGGGTGCCTTCAGCTGCCGAAATATTTCAACCGCCAGAACTTCCGTAGAAGCCATTTTTCCTTTCATAAAATCAACATCCAGGTTCACATTTTTATGATCCAGCTTATCTGTTACATATGTTTTAATGATTTGTTTTAACTCCCTTAAATCAATTAAAAAGCCGGTTTCAGGATTAATTTCACCTTTTACCGTTACAAACAACTCATAGTTATGGCCGTGCCAGTTGGGGTTAGAGCATTTTCCAAAAACTTCCATATTTTTTTGGTCGCTCCAATCTTCATGAAACAGTTTATGTGCCGAATTAAAACGCTCTCTTCGTGTAATATAGATCATTTCTTTTAAATAAAGTGCAAATATACTTAAATCTGCAGGTATGCATTACTATGTAAATGCCGGCTATTGTAATTAACTTCGTCCCAATGAAACTTTTACTTGTTGCAGCTACCCGGGCCGAAGTAAATTTAGTTGCTGATACTTTATCATCTAAAAATTATACTATCGATTTGCTTATTACCGGTGTTGGTATGGTTGCTACGGCTTTTTCTTTAGGAAAACACTTTACCGCCAACAACTATGACCTTGCACTTAATGCTGGAATTGCCGGAAGTTTTAACCGCAACATAAAAACAGGAGAAGTAGTACAGGTTCAGCAGGATTGTTTTTCAGAATTGGGAGCCGAGGATGGAGCAGATTTTATCCCCATTAATCAGTTAGGATTTGGCGAATGCCTGGTAAAACCCTTTCCTCATGCAATGCAAATTCCTGCTTTAGCATCTTTAAGAACTGTAACCGGTATCACGGTAAACAAAGTTCACGGGAGTGAAGAAACAATAAAGGAGACAGTAAACAGGCTTCATCCTGATATTGAAAGTATGGAAGGCGCCGCTTTCTTCTATGCCTGTAACCAGGCGAATATTCCGTCGGTGCAAATTAGGTCAATTTCAAATTTTGTAGAAAGAAGAAACCGCGACAACTGGGACATCGGCCTTGCCGTCAGGAATCTGGACACTTTTTTAAGAGATCTTATAAACGAGATAAAATGAAATTAACACTTGGATTTTCACCCTGCCCAAATGATACCTTTATTTTTGATGCCCTGATCCATCATAAAATTGATACGGAAGGTTTAGAGTTCGAGGTACTTTTTGAAGATGTGGAAACGCTTAATCAGAAAGCGTTTAATGCAGAACTTGATATTACCAAATTAAGCTTTCATGCATTTGCTTATGTGGTAAAAAATTATGTCCTTTTAGATTCCGGAAGCGCCCTTGGATTTGGCGTTGGCCCCTTATTAATAGCAAAAGAAGACTACTCTTCTCCTGGTTATCAGGATCTCAAATCCCGAATCTCAAATCTCAAAACCGGTATCCCCGGAAAATATACTACTGCTAATTTCCTTTTCAGCCTGGCTTACCCGGAAGCAAAAAACAAAGTTGAAGTATTATTTTCTAACATTGAAGACCGGTTACTTAACGGTGATATTGATCTCGGATTAATAATTCATGAAAATCGGTTTACTTACCAGCAAAAAGGACTTCACAAGATAATAGATCTGGGCGAATTCTGGGAAAACCTAACGGAATGCGCTATTCCGCTGGGTGGAATTGTAATTAACAGAAAACTTCCCGATGAGGTAAAACAAAAGGTAAACCGCCTGGTAAGAAAAAGTGTTGAATTTGCATTTCAACATCCGCAGTCAGCAATTGATTTTATACGTTCACATGCCCAGGCAATGGAAGAAGAAGTTATGTACAAGCATATAGAGCTGTACGTAAATAACTATTCTGTAGAGCTTGGAGATGAAGGACGCAAAGCGATAAAAATTTTATTTGATACTGCTTTGGAAAAAGGAATAATTCCGAACATTGAAGAAGATTTATTTTTGAAATAACAATAAGAAGAAATGATAATAATTACAGGTGCGGCCGGCTTTATTGGCAGTTGTTTAGTGCAAAAATTAAACGACGAGGGATATAACGACCTGATTTTAGTGGACGATTTTTCAAGTGCCGAACAAAATAAAAATTTTGAAGGGAAGAAATATACGTTAACCGTTGATAGAGAACAGTTCCCCGATTGGCTTCGTAAGAACCAGCTTCATGTTCAGTTTATTTATCATTTAGGAGCACGAACCGACACTACCGAGTTTGACCGCGAATTGCTGAACAAGCTGAACCTCGAATACAGTAAAGGGATATGGAATTTATGTGTTGAGTTCGGTTTTCCGCTGGTATACGCTTCATCAGCGGCAACGTATGGTTTGGGCGAGCATGGATACGAGGATGACGAGGAAAAAATAAATCAGTTAAAGCCTTTAAATCCTTATGGTGAGTCGAAAAACGATTTTGATATATGGGCAATGCAGCAGGAAAGAAAACCATATTTCTGGGCAGGACTGAAATTTTTCAATGTTTACGGGCCCAATGAATATCATAAAGGAAGAATGGCTTCTGTTATATTCCATACTTACAGGCAAATAAAGGAAACCGGCCAGATGAAGCTGTTTAAATCGCATCGCCCGGATTTTAAAGACGGCGAGCAAATGCGGGATTTTGTTTATGTAAAAGATGTGGTGGAAGTAATGTACTTCCTCATGCATCATCGCAAAGATTCGGGAATTTACAACCTCGGATCTGGCAAAGCCCGTACTTTTCTTGATCTGGCAAGCAATACATTTAAAGCTTTAGGGCTGCAGCCCAACATTGTTTTTGTTCCTACTCCCGAAGATATCCGCGACAAATACCAGTATTTTACAGAAGCAAGCATGGAGAAACTCCATAAAATCGGTTATTCAAAACCTTTTCATTCACTGGAAGAAGGAGTTGAGGATTATGTAAAAAATTACCTGGTACCCGGAAAGTATTTGTAGCATAATAAAAATACGAGGTATAGGATTTCAAACAAATCGTATATAACAGCTATTTTAATTAAATTAGCATATCGTTGCTTTTTTTAAATCTTCTCTTATGAAAAAAATAGTTTTCTGTACACTTCTAAGCTTTGGCGCTGTTTTTAATGCCAGTGCTCAAAAACCTGTTCCACCGGCAGCTATTCAGATAAAAACTGCGTTATTAGCTGCTCCGGAAACTAAACGCGAAGGCGCCACAGTAATTGGGCGAAATGAAAAAGGAGAATTTGTTGTACTGCGAAAAGGGACTAATGAGATGATCTGCCTGGCAGACGACCCGCAAAAAGATGGGTTGAATGTTGCCTGTTACCATAAAAATATGGAGCCGTTCATGAAACGTGGAAGAGACTTGAGAAAAGCAGGCAAATCTTCAAAAGAAATAGCTGAAATCCGCGAAAATGAAGTTAAAGCAGGTAAACTTTTAATGCCTGAAAAGCCATCCACTTTATATGTTTATTCTGCCGAACCCGAAGACTACGATGTATCAACAGGTGAAGTTAAAAAGGGCTACTTACGTTATGTTATTTATACACCTTTTGCTACCGCCGAAAGTACAGGTTTACCTTTAAAACCCGATACTGCCGGCATGCCATGGATAATGGATCCGGGAACGGCCCATGCGCACATTATGATTAATCCTTAACTTAATCTTTTTTAACCTTTTTAAGCAGCAGTTCAGGTTCGTTTGTAGTAATGAAGTCAACGTTACGCTGAAGAAACCAATCCATATCCGCTTCATCGTTTACCGTCCAGACATTTACTGTAAGGTTTTTTTGTTGGGCCTCCTTTATCCAGGATTCATTTTTCTTATAAACGTTCTGGTTATAATCTAAGCCGTAAAACTTCTCACTTGCAAGTTCGTCGGGTGTTTTATCCCCATTCAGATAAGCGACTTTAGCGTAAGGATCGATGCGCATTACTTCTTTACATACCTCATAATCAAAGCTTATGTAATCTACCCAAGCCTGGGCTCTTAATTTCTTTACCATATCAAGCACTTTATGAGTTAAGGCAATTGCCCGTTCTTTACTGATGATGGAAGGCTTTATTTCAAGAATAAGCCGGGTTTTGTTTTGCTTCATTCCTTCCTTCAAATATGCTTCAAGTGTTGGAAGGGTTTCACCATTAGAAAGCCTGACAGCTGATAGTTTATGAGAAGGTGTTTTTTCAATCGTATCCTTATCGATAAAAGGGTCGTGATGAATATAAAGAACGGAGTCAGATGACATGTGCACATCAAATTCACTTCCCATACATCCCAGTTCAATGGCACGCTTTAGTGAAGCAATTGAGTTTTCTGTTGCACCTGTATTTTTCCATGCACCCCGATGGGCTATAACCTGATTTCGGATAAACTGATCATTTACAATTCTGAAATTCTCTGTAAATCTTCCGCTGGAGGTTTCTGCAACTATCGTAATATCATACCATTTTTTATCAGATCTGTTATACTTATTTAGAATGATTAGCTGGTTTTTATCAACTATTCTGAAGGCAGCAGCATCTTTCCCTTTCAGGCTGATAGATCTTATGGCCAGATTGGCATCAGTAAGCGAGATTAGGGCTACTTCATTTTTCCCTGTATGAAATAAATATCCCGATAATAAAATGCCCGACCCACTCTTCTCCTTTGCAGATGAATGAATATTTACCGACATCAAAAGCATAATTGATACAAAGATCATTCTCATAGCATTTTTTCTATTAGATGAATAAAGCCCTAATAAACTAAAAAAGTTTAATTCTCTTAATTTTTATATCGATTTTATGATGCTGAACACTCAATAAACGGGTAAATCTTTCTTTAATCCTTAGTTAATGCTTTTTGTAAATATCAATCGAAAATTAGTTGGTGCAGTGTAAAACTTTTTACCTTTTCCGACTATTTTTCATTCACATCTACTTCTTCTAATTTATGAATCAACCAAACATTTTAGGTATAAACCGTACGCAGGATGGTACTATTTCCATCTTTGAAGGTGGGAATCACGTTATGTCAATCCATAAAGAACGATTAACAAAAAGAAAACACCACTGGGGAAGGCTTGGAGATATAAAACTTTATAAAGAACATATTCCTGCAGTAAGCAGAGATTATGACATGGTTGTGGAATGCTGGTCGGCCGATACCGAATACGAAAAGAAAGAACAATATCACGAAGAACTTCGAACCATTTTAAATTTAAAAGAAAGCGCCCGGATTATTGAAATATCACATCACCTTGCACATTTATACAGCGCATATCCGCCTTCTGGTTTTGAAACCTGTGCTGCCATGATTATTGATTCTGTTGGAAGCCCGGTAGAACATATTAAATACGAGTATCCCGACAATGACAAAACCGGGTTTTTTGAAGTAGCGTCCTATTATTATTGCGATAAGGGCGAAATAAAATGCATCGGGAAGCAGGTACACGACCGTAACCCCGACGAACCGCAGGGATTGGGTAATTTTTATTACAAACTTACAGAATGCTTGTTTAAAGGTGAAGGCAATGAAGGAAAGGTAATGGGCCTTGCAGCGTACGGCAATCCTGATAAGATCGATTTACCTGATTTAATTGTTAAGGAAGGAGCTGTTTTCATTCCGGAAGAATGGAGAGAAGCGTTCAAATCAACTGATTATTTTTATACTACCGAAGTAAAAACGTTCCAGGAGAAAGCCGATTTCGCAGCTAAAGGCCAGGAAGTTTTCGAAAATGCCTTAATAGAAATAGCGGCCTGGTTAAGCGAAGTTACCGGAACAAAGAAGATTGTTTATGCCGGAGGCTGCGCTTTAAACTGCGTTGCTAACAGCAAGGTATTGGAGCAGGGATATGATTTATTTATTCCGCCAGCCCCACACGATGGAGGAACATCCGTGGGATGTGCTATCTACGGAGCAGTAGAATGTTTTAAAATAAAAAATGAATTCAAATGGCGTTTTGATTACCTGGGCCCGGATGTGGATACTAAGGAAATTACACGGGTAATTGAAAACTATCCCGAGCTGAGCATCTATCAGCCGGAGAACATTATTAAAGAATGTGCCAACCATTTGTATTGGGGAAAAATTCTTTGCGTTTTCCAGAGCAACAGCGAGTTTGGGCCGAGGGCATTGGGAAACCGTAGCATTATTGCCGATACCCGCTATGCCGTTAATAAGTTTTGGATAAATGCTTTTATTAAAGGCAGGGAATGGTTCAGGCCCATAGCGCCCTTCGTTTTAGAAGAAGATGTAAGTGAGTATTTTAATTTCGATCGCAGAACGCCTTTTATGCTTTTCACCGCTTTTGTAAAAGATACCTATAAGGATAAGTTTCCAACCATTGAGCATGTGGATCACAGTGCACGAATACAGACAGTAAGCAGGGAAGATAATGCCTTTATTTATGATGTTATTCGAAACTTTAAAGAAAAAACCGGTGTAGGAATTATTGCAAATACCTCTTTTAACGGGAAAAATGAGACAATGGTAGAAACATTAACAGATGCGGTAAATTGCTTCATGAATCATCCAATCCATTATCTGGTGGTTCCGCCGTACATTATTTCCAAGAAAACGCCTGTTTCAAATCCTTTACAACTGTCAAGCTACCGTGTGTGAGTTTAAAAGTCAATATACTATCGCCCCATATTGATGATGCCGCTTATGGATTAACACTTCATATTTCCAGCTTCATCAAAAGCGAAGTACCTTTAACGCTGATTAACTGCTTTACTGTTACCAGGTGGACAGCCATTCCGGTAGAATCAAAAGAGGTAAAAGATGTAATGCTGTTACGCGAGACTGAAGATAACCAGTTCAACAGTTTTTTTAATTCTGCTATAAAGATTATCAACCTTAATCTTTTAGATGCCCCTTTAAGAAACGGATATATTTTTCAGACCATGCCTTTTGAAGCCATAGAATGGGAAATGGTTGAAAAATTAAAAAATTACCTTGAAGAAAATATAACCGGAATATTGCTTTGCCCTCTGGGCATCGGAAATCACATTGACCATGCCATCTGCCGGGAGGCTGTGGAACAGATTTACAGGAAGATAAAAGTAGTTTTTTATGAGGACCTGCCCTATGCTGCCCGTATCAGCCAGGAAGCGATTTTTGACCACGTAAAAGAGCTGGAAACAAAATTAAATATACAGCTGGGCAGCCATATTCACAGCGTTCAAAATTGCAGTATTGATAAAGAGCTGGCAGTGAGAATATATAAAAGCCAGATGAACGACACCATCTGTTCGGAAATTATTTCGCATATGAACTCCCTTTCCGGAGAAAGACTGTGGGGCGAACAGGAAGTGCTTGAAAGTTTAGTAAAGGTGTTAAGGTGTTAACGATGAAGCGATAAGGTTGTGAAATTTATAAATAGTGAGTCCACCATTTTTCCTTATGCAATTGCTTATACCTGTAAAACCATTTGCAGGGAAAATATAAAGAAGATACAATACAAATCCAGATGATGTAGACAATACCAAGGGGATAGCCAAAAGCTGCTGGCCTGAAGAGAAAGGGTATTCCAGGAGACACAATATCTTTAGCCGAATATCCCGACACATAAAAAAAGATGACCGTCAGGGTATGGATAATATATAAGTGAAGCACAAAGTAAAAAAAAGGCACTTTGCCATAAACTGAAAGAATATTTAAAAACTTATTCCGGGTATTTTCGAGCAATGCCAGCAGGATTAAAGCAGGGCCTATGGTCATGCAAAGATACAGCAGCGAAGGAGGATATTTAGATGTATTTATAAAGGATAAGAGAGTATAGAGTATTGATTTCTGAGTTTCCCAGCGGAATGGATCACCATAAAAATTTATAAAACGCAAAACGATAAAAAAAGTAATGACAGCGAAACCAGCATACAGTAACAACTTTCGTCTCCTAAAATCCGAATAGTCATCAGTGTACAATTTAGCTATGCTGAATCCAAGCAGCATAGCTCCTGTCCAGGGAAGAACAGTATAAAAGATCCCAAGGATATGATTGGCCGATAAAGGCAGAACATATCCGCGGGAAGTAAAAAAAACCTTCATTAATACAGCGGAAAAACCTGTTTCAGGGGGATGAATATAATCAAAGATATTATGTCCGAATACCAGGATAACTCCTATTACGGGTATAAGTTTCTTGGAAACATATAACAAAATTCCCAGGACTACCATACTGCATCCAATGGCCCAGATAACTTCGAGAATAATAAAATTATAAAAAGGATTAAAAGTTAATGCCAGGCTTATAACTACAATTTCAACAACGATCAGCCAGAATCCTCTTTTAATTAAAAACGCTGCTGTTTCTTTTTGCGATTTCTTTTGTGCAGAAAGACCGGCGGAAATCCCGGAAAGAAAAACAAAAACGGGAGCACAGAAATGAGTGATCCAACGGGTAAAAAACAAAAGTGGAGTGGTGGTTTGGAGATTTAAAGGATCGCCGGTCATAGCTCCTTCATGAAAAAAATCACGCACATGGTCAAGAGCCATAATAACCATTACAAGTCCGCGAAGAATATCAATGGAAGTAATCCGGTTCAATTTTAAATCTGTCATATACAAAGCCCGATTTTTAATATGCTTCAATTTAATAATTTATCTGATGTTTCAGCAAGTTCTATTTGTATGTCATTAAAGGGCTCTAAAAAAACCTTTTTCCTCTTTGTCTTTAAATCTGTTATGCTTAAGTTCGGTTCTTATTATAAACTTTCCTTTTATGAAAACCTTTTTAAGTATTATACTTCTTGGCGTTAACCTGATTCCTCAGGCGTTCTCTCAGGAAAAAAACAACAAGATGTTTACAGATAACCGTGTCCAAACAACTAATGGAACACTTGAGGGAGTATTGGAACGTTCGGGTATCCGCAGTTTCAAAGGAGTACCTTTCGCAGCTCCTCCTGTTGGCGAATTTCGCTGGAGAGAGCCGCAGCCTGTTAAAAACTGGACCGGCATCCGCAAGGCAGACAAATTTGGCCCAAGAGCAATGCAAAGGTCCGTATTTGGTGATATGAACTTTCGCTCTGACGGCATGAGCGAGGATTGTTTATACCTGAATGTGTGGACACCGGCAAAGTCTCCGAAGGAAAAACTACCGGTACTGGTTTACTTTTATGGCGGCGGTTTTATTGCAGGCGATGGTTCCGAACCACGATACGACGGCGAAAGTATGGCGCAAAAAGGAATTGTAACGCTTACAGTAAATTATCGCTTAAATGTATTTGGCTTTTTCGCACATCCTGAATTAACCAAAGAGTCGCCAAATCATGCATCGGGAAATTACGGATTGCTTGACCAGGCTGCTGCTTTGAGTTGGGTACAAAAAAATATAGCAGCTTTTGGCGGCGATCCGGAACGGGTTACTATTGCCGGAGAATCTGCGGGCTCAATCTCGGTAACCGCTCAAATGGCATCTCCTTTATCCCGGAACATGATTGCAGGGGCAATAGGCGAAAGCGGTTCTATATTAGGTGCTTTATCTGCAGTACCGCTCAACCAGGGCGAGGAGTACGGAGTTAAATTTGCCGAACTTGCCGGAGCCAATTCTCTTGCTGAACTAAGGGCAATGCCGGCAGAAAAAGTGCTGGAAGTAACAGCAAAACCAGGCATATGGTTTACTCCAACGGTGGATGGATATTTCTTCCCAAAATCTCCGCTTGATATATTTGAAGCAGGTGAACAGGCAAAAGTACCTCTATTACTGGGATGGAACTCTGAAGAAAGTAATTATCATGGAATTTTAGGAAATCAAGAACCAACTCCTGATAATTATGCAAGCGCTGTAAAGAAGCTTTATGGCGAACGTGCTGAAGAAATCCTGAAACTATATCCCGGAAATACAAAAGAAGAAATAATACAATCAGCTACTGATCTGGCCAGCGATCGTTTTATTGCTTACAGCACCTGGAAATGGTTTGACGAACATGTAAAAACAGGCCAGCCGGTGTACCGCTATTTCTATTCAAAACCACGTCCGGCAATGGTGGCTTCTATGGGCAATGCGCAAGCCGGACTTGCGGGCGGAGTTATTAAGGGCGATTCGAAAACACCTCCTGCACCACCTGCTACCGGAGCGGTTCATTCTGCCGAAATTGAATACGCCATGGGAAACCTTTCAACAAATAAAGTGTACGACTGGACCAAGGAAGACTATAATGTTTCGAAGATAATGCAGCAGTACTTTGCTAATTTTATAAAAACAGGCAATCCAAATGGAAATGGATTACCAAAATGGACTGCAGCAAACGGAGAAAAACCAATGGTGATGCACATTGATGTAAATACCAGGCAAGAACCGGACGGACACCGGGAACGCTACATGCTGCTTGACAAGATCATGTTAAAATAAAAAACATTAACACATAATGGTTCTAGCCTCTGCAATAGCAGAGGCTTTTTTTATTGAATTTTCTGACAGGAATGAAAGCAGGAATAAATCTTTAAAACAATAATAAAGTGCGCACAGTTACTTTTTTAAGTGTTTGGAAAGATGAGAAGAGATAAAACCCTGCAATATCAGTTTACCCCTAAACAGGAATTAATTAACAGCAGTTTACATGGAATAGGCGTTCTGTTCGGACTTATCAGCATTCCGGTTTTATTATCCCTGGTTTCACATAATACCCTTTACCTGCTAAGCTGCTCGGTTTATAGTTTCGGGTATATTATGACTTTTACCTGTTCAACCCTTTTTCACGGTATTAAACAGCCTACTTTAAAACGAATTTTCAAACGGCTTGATTATATCAGCATTTACCTTTTAATTGCCGGTTCTTATACGCCTTTTGTAATAAATTACATGTATAACGACAGGGGGATATTCCTGCTATCACTTGTCTGGATTCTTGCTTTCATTGGCATCTTCTCGAAGATTTTTTTACCCAGAAAGCATGAACTTATTTCCATTTTCTTTTATCTTTTCATGGGAATGATGTTCCTCTTTGTAAGGGAATCGTTCTTCGACTCCATGTCTGCTAAGGTGGTTTTCCTTGTTATTCTCGGCGTTGTGCTGTATTGTATCGGGCTTGTTTTTTACCTTTGGAGGAGGTGGTTTCACCATCATGCGGCATGGCACCTTTTTGTATTACTTGCAAGCATTTGCCACTTTTCTGCAATCATACTGAGTTTTAATGGATGATAATCCTATTTAACATTATCAACCAGCTAAACATTTATCCCAATTAGGCTTTTATATAACATTACCGTATGTTAAAAGCTGCTTATTATTTGCTCATCTGTATTTTTTACTGCCCTGTAGCGGTAGCACAATTTAGCGATAGTACGCATTATTACCTGAATGCTTCTTCCTCGGGCAATTTAAACAACACTAATACGGGCCATTCATACCTGCTGAATAATGGCCTGCGATTTAGCATAAAAAAGAAAAAGATTTCTTTAAATGCTTCAGAAAGCTGGCTTTACGGAAAGCAGGACAGCAACCTGACGAATAATGATTTCAGCTCTTACCTGGATTTTGATTTCTATCCACGATCGCCAAAATTTTATTACTGGGGACTTGCCAATTATACTACAAGTTATTCTCTTAAGATTAATAATCAGTTTCAAACGGGATTGGGCATTGCCTACAATTTTATTGACAGGGAAAACTTGCGGCTAAACCTGAGTGATGGAATATTGTACGAATCCAGTGACCTGTATATTAATGGAGAGGAACGCGATATTTATCATACTTTCCGCAATTCGCTACGGTTGGTTTTTAAGTGGAGCATAAAGGAAGTGCTGGTATTTGAAGGGACCGGATTTTTGCAAAATTCATTGCAATATAAAAACGATTATATTATTCGTGCTAACAGCAGTGTTTCGTTTAAGCTGAATAAGTGGCTCAGCGTAGGCACTACCGCAACCTATAATCGATTTGAACGAACTACACGGGAAAATTTACTGCTTAGCTACGGACTCATCCTAGAAAAATATTTCTAACCCGTTTACCTAAACATCAAAACCTTATATTAGAGCAAATTATCCATTATGAAACTTCTTCAGCTAACCTCAAACTTCCAGAAATTACTTATAGGGCTAATAGGCATCCTGTTGCTAATATGGCTTGCTAAAGAAGGATATCTGTTAGGACAGTGGCTAAAGAGATTTTAAAAGAAACTTTAGTTACCTCTTTTTCTGTAGATAAGAGACCTTTAATATTTATTGCCTCCCTTGCAATAATTCCAAAGCTATTGCAGCTATATTGCTAAATCTGGAGGCATCAATCTTCTATTTTTTAATTTATCCTTGACTTTTTCATGACAACTCTGAAAATACACTGCCGTACACAGGTCAAAAAAAATTATGAAGTGCTGATCTCCAACACAAATAAAGCCTCCTGCACTAAGTGCAAGAGGCTTTAAGGAGATTAGAAAAACAAAATACACGCACTATAAGTACGACATTCTGTTACTGGTAGATTTCCAGTTAAATAAAAATATATCATAAACAAATCCGCATGAAAGCCCTGTTCCAGGGCTTTATTTTTTCCGGAGTATTTGGTAAGAATACTTAGAGTAATAGTTTTCTTGCCCAGCTCCAACGTTATAGCTGATTAAGTTTAAACCCCTGCATCGCTGCCAACATTCTATTTCTTCCAACTATTATCCTTTGGATTTGCATCCATAAATATGGCGCCATCCAGGGAAACAGAAGCAATTTTTTTAGACGATTTTAAAGCTATAATTGCTGATTTTGAATTTGTTTTCCAAATGGCCGGAGTTTGATGTAACGATTCTTTGCTTCCGTCAGTGTATTCAATTTTCACATCAAACGGAACTGCAAAGCCACCTATGTTTTTAACAGTAATGGAATTTCCGCTTACCTTCTCTACAGCCAGGTCTATGTAATTATTGCTGAAAAACCAGTTATTAAAGAACCAGTTAAGGTTTTGCCCTGATCCGCTGTTCATTGAATTGAAATAATCCCATGGAATAGGATGTTTACCGTTCCAGTTGTCCATGTACACATGCAATGCTTTTTTGAACAGTTCATCGCCCAGTAAATCCTTTAAAGCAAGGTATGATAAAGACGCTTTCACGTACGCATTGTTACCATAACCCGCACCCGAAACCTGAGTCGACATTGAAATTATCGGTTGATCTTCCTCCGCAGAAGGATCGAATATCCAGCGTTTAACTCTGAAATTCTGGTAAGCATTTATTGCAGCTTCTTTACCTATCTGGTCTATTCCAATCAGATATTCAAGTGTTGTTGCCCAGCCTTCGTCCATATAAGCGTAACGGGTTTCGTTAATTCCCATATAAAAAGGGAAGTACGTATGGGCGATTTCATGGTTTTGTACAAATTGTGAAAACTGCGGATCCGGGGTAGATGAATCATTTACCATCATTGGATACTCCATATCCGCGAATCCCTGAAATGCGATCATTTTCGAATAAGGATACGGTACACCTGGCCAGTGAGTTGAAAACCAGGCCAAAGCCTTGTTACTCCAGCTAACCGAACCGGTAAAATCTTTCGCTTTTTCATCGTAAGCTGCCTGAGTGCTTGCTCGCCGCTTTGTTTTACTATCCACAACTACACTGGATGCATCCCAGAGGTAATGGTTACTCAACGCAAAACAAACATCAGAAATATTATTTACGGAAAACTTCCAGGTGTTCCAATCATTTTGTTTAGTCACTTCACCATTTTTCATTTCCTGCGCAGTGGCAATATGAATAATATCATCAGCAGTGTACGACTTTTTTAAACGTTCGGCGAACTTAGGTTGTAATACCTCATCCGGATTTAAAAAATCGCCCGTACCCCAGACTATATAGTTTTTAGGTGCCTTTACACTATAAACATAATCGTTAAAATCATTATAAAACTCCTGACGGTCTGAGTGAGGAATCAAATCCCATCCGTTATAATCATCGTAAACGGAGATTCTGGGATAGGAATAAGCTACATAAAAGGTAGTACTATCGATCTGGCCCTCCCGACCGCTCTGTTTCGATAAAGGATAATTCCAGCTGATATTTACATCAGTAGTTGTTCCGGGTAAAACCGGTTTCTTTAATTTCACAATACCAACAGTTCCCCAGTCTTCACTGTTAACAGAATAAGGCTCGCCGGCAACTGAAAAAGAGGTAATATCAAGTCCGGTGGTTAAAAAGTCAGCACTGGTTTGCCCCGAACGAGGGGATTCGGGCTTGTGAATGTTATTTACAAACCGGATAACAAGTGACTTTAAAGTATCGGGACTATTATTTGTATAACTAATCTTCTCTGTTCCGCTAACAACTTTCGTTTGGGCATTTACGGTAATATCCATTACGTATTTACCGTGGTTTTGCCAGTAATTTTTACCTGGCTTCCCATCAGCAGAACGGGTTCCGCTTTTATAAGCCGCTTTTATATTTCGCGGCATATATAATTGCTGAGCCTGAATGGTGACTGTGAAGCACAAGAATGCTATTAAAATAAATGCTGATATTTTCTTCATCTGTTTTATTTGCTTTAAGGGCTAAATTAAATCAAAAAATGTTATGTGCAGAAGCTTTTTAAAGGATGTTATATAACTAAAAACATTTTCTTTTTTATTCCTTTTTAAAGGGTAACCGAATAAGAAATGATTTCATTAAAAAAGGCAGCTATCTATTTTGTTTTATATTCAGTAATAGCTTCAGGTACCGCATGTAAAAAATCAGAAGATAAAAAAACAGGCAATACAACTCAGAGCGGGATATTATACTATTCTGCTGATGATTTAACTATGTACAATTTTAAAACACGTGAAGAAAAAGTAATTTTTTCTGGTGGCGATCATTATAAATTGTCGGCCGATGGCCAGAAGTTCGTCTGGTATAAAAATAATTTCAGTGATGGGAGTACAACCGTCCAAATCCATTCAATGCAAAACCCGGCTGATTTTATCCCAATATCCATTCCAGCCATATTGGAAAGCACTCCTGAGTTTGTAAACGGCGAGGAACTTCTTGGTGCCCTTGCCCGGTCAGCTGATGAACCTGATACCCGTACAGATCTTATCTTGTTCAATTATCACAAAGAAATTATTGGGCGGATACCTCACGTAAAAGATTTTGCCTTTACTCCTGATAGGAAAGATTTAATCGTTTCTGCCGAAGCAGTTAATAACACCGGTGCAGCAATTGGTTATGCCCCTTGCTTTAGTTAAAGATTTCCGCTCAGCCTCTTCACAACAAAGTATACAGATATGGGAATTTGCAGATTACACTCAACTTCCTGAAGATATAACCATTTCGCCTAATTCTGCTATGGCCGCTTATACTCACATGGATCATCTGTACACTATCCCGCTAAAACAAGGTTCAAATCCTGTTCAAATTACCACATCAAGTTTTAAGGAAGCTGATGCCAACTGGAGCCCTAATGGCAATTACCTTGTTTTTGTAGCTAATATCGCTGATAATACAGATTGCGGAGAAATAAGAGTAGTTCCTTCACAGTCGGCGGGTCCGGTACCTGTTCCCGAAGACGGTTTTGATAACAATCCTGCTGATCCGCTTCAGCCAACTACTAATAATGGTAAAGTAATCCATTCCTGCGGTTCAGAAAGCATCAACTGGTACCCTTAAAGGATTAAATGTTGAGATAACAAAATTAGTACGACCAAAAAGATTCTTTATAAAGGTAGGAGAAATCAATAGTTAAAATAAGATAAATTTTTGGCATCTTTTTAAAAGTTGTTGCGTATGAAGTGTGAATTATATCCACTTATACTTACATGGCCTTTAGTTTATTTACCAAAGAAATTGCAATAGATCTGGGAACAGCAAATACCCTGATCTTTCATAACGACAGCGTAATAGTTGATGAACCTTCTATTGTTGCTTTTGACAGAGGAAACAATAAAATGATTGCTGTTGGCCGGCAGGCCATGCAAATGGAGGGAAAAACGCATGCTAATATTAAAACGGTTCGCCCCTTACAAGATGGCGTAATTGCCGACTTCAGTGCTGCCGAGCACATGCTTCGGGGGATGATCAACCTCATAAACAAAGACAAAAAGTGGTTTTTCCCTTCGTTACGTATGGTAATTTGCATTCCTTCCGGTATTACTGAAGTTGAGAAGAGAGCGGTACGTGATTCGGCTGAAATAGCTGGTGCGAAAGACGTTTTTATGATACACGAGCCAATGGCTGCTGCTATAGGTATCGGAATTGACGTGGAAGCACCTATGGGAAATATGATTATTGACATTGGCGGCGGAACTACAGAAATTGCCGTAATTGCCCTTTCAGGGATTGTTTCAGATCAGTCGATACGTGTAGCAGGAAATAATTTTGATTCAGATATTATTCATTACATACGCCGTCAGCACAACGTAATGATCGGCGAACGGACTGCAGAGAAGATTAAAATGGAGGTAGGATCGGCACTACCTGAATTACTGGACCCTCCTTCGGATTTTGCTATCCAGGGCAGAGACCTGTTAACCGGAACTCCAAAAGAAGTGACAGTTTCTTATACTGAGATTGCCCATTGCCTTGATAAATCAATTTCTAAAATTGAGGAAGCTATTTTACGGGCACTGGAAATTACTCCGCCCGAATTATCTGCGGATATTTACCAGACCGGAATTTATTTAACCGGCGGCGGAGCATTACTTCGCGGCCTTGACAAACGCATTGCCGCCAAAACAAAACTACCTGTTCATGTAGCAGATGACCCGCTTCGTGCTGTTGCTCGAGGCACCAATACAGCACTTAAAAATATAGGTAACTATACTTTTTTAATGAAGTAACAGGATAGATATTAGTCAATAGAGAGATACTTTTAGGTTTATTATTTTGAAAGGAATGCGCTTTGATAGCGCATTCCTTATTAACAGGGTTTCTTGTGCAGTGTTAAATTAAACGCCCAGGATGTTTCAATACCTCCCCGAAATAGTCATCTACCAATTACAGATGGTAACAAAACCAGAAATGTTCCACGTGGAGCAAAACCTTCAAACTCTGTAACTTTTAAAAGTTATAATACTCTTACTGATACATTTTTATTCTTTTTTTAAAATGTATTTCAGCGTTGATCGTCTACCATACTAAATGAGTACCGCAGCTTTGTCCGCAAGTAAAGAAAACAACATCTTACAGGTCGTAAAAAATTATGGCAGGGGATTGCTGAGCTTTATCCGGAAGCGGGTAAAAAGCGATGCGGATGCAGAGGATATTTTGCAAGACGTGTGGTATCAGTTTAGTGCTGTTGCAAATGCCGAACCTATAGAGCAAACCGGAGCATGGCTGTTTCGGGTGGCACGTAACAAGATCATCGACAGGCATAAAAAGAAATCGGAGCAGTTGCTGGAAGAAGGTTCTGATCAGGGTGATGAGGAAGCAGGAATTTTTAAAGAAATTCTGCTGGTAGAAAGTAAAACACCCGAAACAGAGTATGTACGAAGCCTGTTCTGGGAACAGCTTTTTAAAGCACTGGAAGAACTGCCTGAAGATCAGCGGCAGGTGTTTCTATGGCATGAACTGGAAGACCTTTCTTTTGCCGATATCGCCGAACTTACAGGTGAAAAAGTGCAGACACTGGTATCACGCAAGCGCTACGCGGTACTTCATCTGCGAAAACAACTGAAGCATTTATATAAAGAAATTACAGAATATTAAATTTTTTAAGATATGAAACACAAAGCAAAGTTCTTTTTCCTTTTTCCTTTGATAGCAGCTGCAGGCCTCTTCCTCATTGGGATAGTTGTTATGCTGCTTTGGAATGCGTTACTACCTGCTGTTTTTGGCTTAAGTACAATTACCTTTTGGCAGGCATTGGGTTTATTCATTCTTTGTAAGCTATTATTTGGTTTTGGTGGTAAAGGTGGTTACGGAGGTCCCGGAAGATGGTGGAGTATGAAGATGAAACACAAAATGAGGAACATGAGCCCTGAAGAACGTCAGCGTTTTAAAGAGGAAATGTTTAACAGAATGAATTGCTGGAAAAGCCGGAATGAACATTCGTTCAACGATTTTAAAGAGCAATCCAATCCGGCAGCGGCAGAATCTTAATCCTATTTTTCTTATGGAAGTACTCGTATTTAAAACTGATGTTAGTACAAAAACGAAAATCAGGCGGCTCAAACCTCGTCTTTCCTTATTACCTGAAATAAGGAACTGGAACTTCGACCTGCATGACGCAGAAAATATATTGAGAGTAGAGGCAGAAAACCTGGACGGAAATAAAGTAGAAAATGTATTGAAAGAGGCGGGACATTTTTGCGAAGAGCTGGAGTAGCGCAAGAAATAAAATAAGCTGCAGAAATTCTGCAGCTTATAATTTAACCCCTCATCTCTCTATTAAACTTTCTTCCGAACAACCTTCTTTTACTGTTACGTAATTTTTCAATAGGGGGTTGCCTGCAGAAACAAAGGATTAATTAGTGCTTGAAAATTTATCCTAAAACAATCTTAATAGGCTTATTTCTTGTTCAGCTGATCTACCTGATCGTAAAATTTGTCCTGAACTTCTAACGTTTTTGTATCGGCCTTAACTGCTTTTATAACTTTTGTAAAAGAATCTACTTCATGATCTACAATCATTTTACCAAGTTCTTTAGTTGCTTTTGATCCTATGCCGGCATAATGGTTTGGAAAACTGGAATACCACCAGATAGGTGTATAAATACCGGAAGGCAGGTCAGACCGCTTTTGGTCTGCGCCCGATTCCTGATCAGCACGATCCATCTTCATTAATTCCGGGTGCAGGTACAGAAGAGTGGAAGTTTCTGTTTCTCCGCCATGCTGATCGCCTTCAGCAGGCGTTTTACGCATTACACTTAGTTTTTGATTAAAGGCTTTGTCGTTGCTCTCATAAACATTGCAGAAAAAAACTGCATAATTCTTTCGTTTATTTAATAGCGATTGCATAAAGAACCGTATAAATTCAGGATTCCCGCCGTGTCCGTTAACGATGATGATTTTATTAAAGCCATTTCTTGCAATTTCATCACAAGTAGCTTCCATCAGTTTCCAGATAACATCACTGGATAAGGCGAATGTTCCGGGCTGATGCTTTGCTTCGTTGATCTGTCCATAAAAATAATCAGGAAAAGTTACTGCATACTCGTTTTTTACCGCCCGGGCTGCAATGTCACGAACATGGATTAAATCTGTCCCTAATGGCGAGTGCGGGCCGTGTTTTTCTAAAATGCCAATAGGTAGAATACAGGTCCTTGCCGATTTTTCTACCGCTTTCGGAAAATCAGATGCAGTAAGTTCATCCCACCGACTTGGTATTTCCTGCGCTATTCCGACAACAGAAAAGAAGAATAATAAAAGAAATGCTAAGTGTTTCATGTATATGGTTAGTTTAGTTGAACTTAAATTTCATTAAAGAAATTGAAATCCTGTAAGCGGTAATGAAAATATTACTGTTAAAAGCCAAAACTACCCGAACAAAAACTCAAATGGTTTCGTCCACTAAATACAGCACTGATTCGTAATTTTCATTTACTGCAGCAGACATCGCCATTTCGCAGGTTTTGGTTGAAGAATAATATCCGCTGTATTTTTTCTGATTCACTTCCAGCGCTTCGGGTTGAGTTGCCGAAGCAGTAAGTTCAGGAAATAAAAATCCCCGGTCTCCAGCCATTCCGCAGCAACCTGCATATTTAGGTACAGAAACCTGTTCTGCAAAATGGCGGGCAAGGTTAATAAATTTATCCTCTGTTTTAAGCTTCTCCAATGAGCATACCGGGTGAAGTACAACGTCCTTTTTCTTTTGTTTTATTACGGCAAAAGGCATCACCAGGTCATGGAGAAAATCCACACTGTCCATAATAGTTAAACGGTCAAACTTGAACTTGTTATCATCATCCAAAGCGGGACGTAAATGATGCAAAGTAAAGGCGCAGGAACTAACGTCAATTACAACAGGCAAACTGCCTTCTTTAGAAGCATCCCAAAGGAAATTGACAATTTTGTTCACGGTATAATCGTACGCATCTTTATAACCCTTCGAAGAAAAAATCTGGCTGCAGCAAGTGCCTGTTATATTTTCAGGCACCTTAACCCTGATTCCGGTTTTATCACAAATACTCATAAAAGTTTCCAGGATGTTTTTCTCCTTCCCTTTATATGAGCCCATCATACGGGAAATGCATGCCGGGAAATAAACAATGGTTCTTTTTGGATCAGTAACACCACTCCTGTTTTTAATAACAGAAAGATCAGGCGGATAAGATAGTTGCGGTGACCATTGCGGGAAAGCCGGAAAGATTTTTTTTAATCCTCCTGTAAAATGAATCATCGTGTTTTTACCAAAAACCCTGTTAAGGGCAAATCCAAATTTTAAAGCAGCACGGGCACCCCACTCTGCTAACCCAAATTTCTTTGCGGCAAGCAATGCTATTTTATTGGAGAAATCGCTGTGATTTTCTTTTCGTAAGCGCTTTATCAGGTCTCCCGTGTTAATATTAACCGGACAGGCGATCGCACATAAACCATCTACTGCACAGGTATCTATACCGTCGTACTGATATTGATCCAGCAGTAATTTGTAGTTTGAAATATCCCCCTTGTTTTTCAGCTTTTTAAGTTCTCTTCTAAGCACTATTCTGCGGCGAGGCGTGGTGGTAAGGTCGCGGCTGGGGCACCGGTGTTCGCAATACCCGCATTCCATGCAACGGTCAACTTCTTCTTCAACAGAAGGAAGCTCTTTGAGATTTTTTATATGTGCCCTGGAATCTTCATTAATAATTACTCCTGGATTAAGCAGCAAATGAGGATCAACCGCATGCTTTACCATTTTCATTATCTCATAAGCCTTTCCCCCCCATTCTGTTTCCACAAAGGGAGCCATATTTCGACCGGTTCCGTGTTCGGCTTTTAAAGTACCATTGTATTTTTCTACAACCAGAGAAATTACCTCACGGAGAAACTTGTCGTACCGGTCTATTTCCGCTTGGGTATTAAAAGACTGTGTAACTACAAAATGTATATTCCCATCTTTAGCATGTCCGAAAATGATGGCATTCAGATACTCGTGTTTTTTAAAAAGCTGCTGAAGATCCAGGATCGCGTCGCCCAGCTTCTCTACCGGGAAAGCAACATCTTCCAGAATCACGGTAGTACCGCTGGCACGAACAGCCCCCACGGCAGGGAAAAGTCCTTTACGGATTTTCCATAAAAAATCCTGCTCTTTTACATTGGTGGTAAAAACGGGATCATTAAACAAAGAAAGACCTGGTGCAGATAGTAAAAATTGATTTACCCGATCTTCCAGTTCTATTCGAGAAGCTTCCTGAAATTCTACTAAAAGCGCTGCAGCACTTTCAGGCAACGTTTTTACAATTTCCGGCATTCCCGAAAAATTTTCTACGGAATGAAGTGAAGCCCGATCCATTAATTCTACCATGGTTACTCCTGCATTTGTGAGCGGAACTATAGCCTGGCAGGCAGCATAAATATCCGGGAAATATAAAAGGGCAGTTGATTTATAACGATAATCCGGGACGGTTTGAAGCACCGCTTCGGCGATAAAGGCGAGGGTGCCTTCCGCACCTATTAACAGGTGAGCCAGAATATCCAGCGGATGCTCAAAATCAATAAAAGAGTTTAACGAATAGCCGACGGTATTTTTCGTCTGATACTTATAGCGAATCTTATCATAGAGTTCTGTATCAGATAGAACCCGGCTTCGGATATCTGCCAGTGTGTTGTATAATTCTGCATATTCATGCTCAAAACGTGCATAATCTTCCTGATTTTCGGTAGAGAATGTTGTGCCGTCAGGCAAAATAAAACGAATATATTTAGTGGTATGATACGAGTTGAGTTTTACACCGCAACACATTCCGCTCGAATTATTAGAAAGGATTCCCCCCATCATAGCAGCGCTGATACTGGAAGGGTCGGGACCGATTTTCCTGGCGAATTTCTTCAGATAGGCATTCACCATTGCCCCTGTAATACCGGGCTGCACCCGAACATATTCGCCCTCTTTCTCAATCTGGATTTTGTTCCAGTACTGACTCAGGTCTACTAAAATTCCGTCTGTTATTGACTGCCCCGACAAACTGGTTCCCCCTGTCCTAAAAACCAAAGGAATAGTATGCTGATGCGAAAAGCTGAATAACTGTTTTATTTCCTCTTCGCTAACCGGATGAACAACTGCACGGGGTACCAGGTGATAAAACCCCGCATCGGCAGCAAAAGAAACTAAATCTATATATCGTGTTCGAAGACGGCTTTCCGGAATTATTTTTCCAAGCTCTTCTTTTATTGAAAAACCCATACCTTTTCTAATGCGAATCCCTTGTTACTTCGCTGCCTGATTTTCCTACCAAAAAATCCATATCCGCCCCAAGATGAGCCTGCTGTACATGCCTGATATACATACTTACATAACCTCTTTCTGTAGCAGGGGGTTGAGACTTCCAGTTTTGCTTTCTTTGCTCCAGCTCTGCGTTAGTAAGGTGAATGTACAAAGATCGTTCAGGAACATTCAGAGTAATGAGGTCTCCGGTTTGTACTACGCTGAAGTTGCCTCCCGTAGCCGCTTCAGGCGAGGCGTGTAAAACCACAGTTCCGAACCCTGTACCGCTCATCCTGCCATCGGAGATGCGGACCATATCTGTAATTCCCTTTGAAAGAAGCTTTTTTGGCAATCCCATATTTCCAACTTCGGGCATCCCAGGATAACCTTTCGGCCCAACATTTTTTAATACCAGCACGTTAGTTTCATCTACTTCCAGTGCCGGGTCATCAATCCTGTTCTTATAATCTTCAATATTTTCAAAAACAATGGCTTTACCGGTATGCTGCATTAATTCAGGACTTGCTGCGGAAGGTTTAATAACTGCACCGTTCTCACAAAGATTTCCCTTTAAAACAACCACACCTGAAACGGGATTGAAAGGGGTATCAACCGTAGTAATCACATCGCGATTATACGATTCACTGCTTTCATAATTCTGTTCAATTGTCTTACCGTTAACCGTGATACAATCCTTATTTAAAAATTGATCAAGTTCCTTCAAAACGGCAGGAAGGCCTCCGGCATAATACAGATCTTCCATGAAATACTTCCCTGATGGCTGCAAATTAGCTATTAAAGGGATGCCCGACGCGAATTTATTGAAATCATCCAAAGATAGCTCTACTCCTATCCGGCCGGCAATTGCAAGCAGATGAATGATAAAATTAGTTGATCCGCCTATTGCGGCATTGGTAATTATTGCATTTTCAAACGCTTTCCGGGTCAGAATGTCGGATAGCTTCCTATCCTCCTTCACCATTTCCACCATGCGCAAACCGCTTAACTGGGCAAGTACTTTCCGCCGGGCATCGGCCGCAGGAATTGCAGCATTTCCGGGTAAAGAAATTCCCAACGCTTCTACCATACATGCCATAGACGATGCGGTACCCATCACAGCACAATGACCCCGACTCCGGCACATACTTGCTTCGAGCGCCAAAAATTCCTCCTGGGTAATTTTCTCTCCCCGTAGCTCGTCCTGATACCGCCATACATCGCTGGTTCCGACAGGAAGGCCACGGTGGCGACCTGTCAGCATAGGCCCGCCAGATACGACAATAGCCGGAATATCAACACTGCAAGCGCCCATAACCAGGGCAGGAGTTGTTTTATCGCAGCCGCATAGCAATACCACACCGTCAAGCGGATTAGCCCTGATTGATTCCTCCACATCCATGCTCAGCAAATTGCGGTACAGCATGGCAGTAGGTTTCATCAATGTTTCACCTAAAGACATCACCGGAAATTCAACCGGAAAACCGCCGGCTTCATACACTCCCCGTTTAACAGATTCGGCCAGTTCACGGAAATGTGCATTGCAGGGAGTGAGTTCAGACCATGTATTGCAAATGCCGATAACAGGTTTATTGTTGAATTCATAATCAGGAATTCCCTGATTTTTCATCCATGCACGATAAATGAACCCATCTTTACCGGTACGGCCAAACCAGTTGCTGCTGCGTAACTTTTTTTCCATCAGAATCTGTTCAGAATTCAGAAATTATTCTTAAGCCCCGATATTTTTATAAATCCTCGCGTGAAGCCGCATACAATTCGTACCAGTCCTGCCGGTCAAGGTCAATATCGAACGCATTTACAATGTGGCGTATGCGTTGTTCGCTGGTTGTTCCTATTAAAGGCAATGCACCCAATTTTACCAGCCAGGCTACGGCTATTGATTCGATATCTGTTCCGTAACGCACACTCACTTCCTCCAGCTTTGTACGCACTTTTACAGGCAGATAGTCTGCCCCTACAGCAATTCTTCCTGCCGCAAGTGGTGAAGATGCAAGCGGGCGCATGTAGCGTTGTTTTATGTAATCGATCTGCCCGTTATCCAAAGCGGAGGTATTAAGCAGGTTAAGTTCAATATGATTGGTTACAATCGGAGTTTTTAAATACGAGGCTAAAAGCTGGTGCTGGAAAACAGAAAAATTAGCTACGCCTATATTCCTTACCTTTCCCGACTCCTTAAGCCGCAGCAAGGCCATCGCCGTTTCTTCGAGATCGGAAACAGGATCAAGATGGTTGAGTAAAAAAATATCGATATAATCAGTTCTAAGCTTACGCAGCGAATTCTCAACGCTTGCTAATATATGCGTACTCGAACTGTCATAGTGAGGAACCCGTACATCGGGTTGGCTCGGATGCGGCAGCCTTAACCCGCATTTTGTAAACAGAACAATATCTTCTCGTTTAAAAGATTTCTGAGCAATCAGTCTTCCGAATATTTCTTCGCATTGATACGATCCGTAAATATCTGCATGATCAAAAGTGTTAATGCCCAATTCAAGGCAAAGATTAACGATTCGTTCCATGGTTAATGCCGGATCGTCAATTTCTGTATTCCATCTGTAAAAACCGTAAATAGCAGGTGATACTTTTGGGCCTGCGTCGCTGAGATATATTTTATGCATTACAACTAATTTAACTTAAAATACTTGTCAGCTGTTATGATAGCTGCTTTATTAAAAACAGCAAGATAATGATAAAGTTGGAGTATCAGTAGGGGGTTTTAAAGATAATGTTCAGAATTGCAGCAGCCTGTTTTTAATACCGTAAAGAACCAATCCTACGCGACTTTTAACATTCAGCTTATCAAACAGATGATCGCGGTAACCGTCTACAGTACGGGCGCTTACGCAAAGCCTGTCGGCAATTTCTTTATAGGTAAGTTCACTTGCCGATAGCTGCATGAATTCTATTTCGCGTTTATTCAGTTTTACCTGGTCAAAGGAAGAAGTACGCTTTTTAGAAATGCTGTTCACCAGGAATTCGGTAATAAAAGGCGGGTAAAAATATCCTCCGGATGCAACCGTATTCAATGCCGATTTAAAGCTTTCTGCTTCTGTATCTTTTAGCAAAAAGCCCTTAACAGTTAAATTAATTAAGTTTAATACATCTTCTTCGCGTTCTTCTATAGACAAGCAAATGATATTGATTGCAGGATAATTTTTGCGTATCAGGGCTGTGGTTTCATAAGCTTCTTTGCCCGCCATATTAAAATCAATAAGAATTATTTCGGGTTTCCCTTTTATAGCCAGGTTTTGTGTTAGTTCTGCCACATCTTTTGCTTCAAACAAAATAGTGTAATTAGGAAAAAAATTACTGATTAGACTCCTGATACCACAATTAAAGAGTTTATGGGCTCCAATAATTGCAATGCTATTCATTGCCATATGTCAAAAAAATTAGGTAGTGTGCAGATGTAGTATTAAGAGAATTAGCAGGAACCCGAGGCTAGCAATCTTCAGTCATCGGATGCCGCTTTTACCTGATTCTTACTCTTTCCTTATATCTAATTTACCCCTATTCAGAAATAAAAACAAATTTTTCAGAAAATTTAATCGTACTCATTTTGGTTGATTTTAATGTTGGATTAATTTCCTTTAACTTCAGCGCAGGTCAATTCAATTCCGGTAAAAGCCTGTTAAACTAAGAAAAACACCCTTCAAATTCCGTTAAAACACGCTGTGGTGAAAGATTATAAGACTTACCTTTAGTTTATTAACCAATAAAAACCCTATACATCCGCTTATTTATTAACTACTATGGAGGCTGTACAAGATTTGGCTGCCAGGGCCATCTCATTCATTGGATTGATACAAGACATTGTTATTAAAATCAATGCAGAATTACCTGAAAAAAACTTCCTGAAATTAACCTCCACTCCTTCCGACTTTATTATTAATGAGTTACAGGATTATATAATCAATGAAAAGAATAAAAACACCAAAAAACGTTTAGTCGAATTACTTCTTATTAAGGATCAGACAGCCCGTCCAAAAATTGCTGTTGCCTATTTTATTACGATGGTAGCGCCTTTATTAAAATGGCTGCGGGAAAAAGAAGAAGTACAAAACCTGTTAAAAGACGAACCCGCTACCTATCCGTCTATGCATGACTGGCGTGAAGTAATCCGCACTATATTATATGCTGAACCGACTGAACGACTGGAACTTTGCAACATTTTACATTACCTGCCCATTATTATTGTACTGGCTTTAGGAGGAGGAGAAAATAACGCGTCAGAACAACGGGCTTTTCAATTATGGAATGTACCTGCAGCTGTGGCAGAAACGCTGCTTCCAAAAAGAGAATTTAATAAGTGGGAAAAATGGCAAAGCGAAATCGGAGACAACGCAGAAAAACTTTTACTGGATCAGCAGTATCTCATGACTGAACTGGTTCAAAAGGAAATTCCGCTGCCCTTTGAATTTGTTTTCCTGGAAGAGTTAAAAGAAATAGTAAAAAGCAGGAAAAAAAGGCTTTCATCACCCGAAAAACAGGATGAGGAACATTTCCTTCCTGACAATCCAGTTCAAAAGGCCGAAAACATGAACCTGTTTGCCCTGGCTTTTTCCGGTGGAGGAATACGTTCTGCAACGTTCAATCTGGGTGTTTTGCAGGCTTTTGCCAAAGCAGACATTCTTCCCAAAATAGATTACCTTTCAACGGTTTCGGGCGGCGGCTATATCGGCTCCTGGCTCGCTGCCTGGATAAAGAGAGAAGGAACCGTTCCCGAAGTAGAATCATGCCTGAATCCGGATGAGTCACGAAATCCCTTTGGCGAAGAAGTGAGGCCGATACGATGGCTTAGAATGTACAGCAATTATCTCAGCCCTAATTCAAGCATCATGTCCATTGATGCCTGGACAATGGGCCTTACCTGGATACGGAACACCCTTTTGAACCAGGTAATTATCATTTTTCTTTTTGCAGCGGCCCTTTCTACCGGGGCTATTCTTTTTTATACCTGGGATTTTTACATTGTTTGGCCTGATGCCAGGGAAAGCGGCAAAGTTTGGGTCTGGAGTTTAGGCTTGCTTTTAGCAGGTGCGGTTCTTGCAGGCTGGGGAATGTCTGCTTTTAATTCAAGAAAGCTTTTTCCGGGCAGCCCTTTAAGCAGAGACCAGTCGGCTACGTTGATTTTCTGCCTTACCCTCCTTACTTTTTTAACTGCCTATCTTACCAGCGGCTGGCTATTTTCAAGGAGTTATATTCATATCGCAGATTCCGGCAGGATTCCTTTCGCCGAAAAGATTGATATACTAAAGCCCGCGGCTCTGGTAGGCTTTTTCGCCCTGCTGCTGGTGGCCATTCTGGGCAGGTATGATCAATGCCTGCCGGATACCGGCGAATACAAGCTGTTGCTTAAGAAAGTACTGGCATATATTTATATTATAGTCGCTTCGGCAGTTGCAGCTATTACAGGACTGATAGCCATGGCAATAGTATGGCATTTTATTGAATATATCGCCCAGCATGCTTACAGGTCGGAGTTTTTAACAGACCGTTTAACTCACCGCTTTTATACGGGCATGGCCTTTTGCCTGGGCATTCCCCTCGTTTTGGAAGTTATTACGCTTACTGTAATTACCCGGATGGGAATGCTTGGTCCGTTTTTCCCCGACGAGCGCAGGGAATGGTGGGGACGGGTGGGGGCAGTAGTACACCGTATTGCCTTTTTGTGGATCATAATAACCGGAACAGCTTTGCTATCGGGAGAATTTATGCTTTATGCTTACCGAAGATGGAAACCCGAATTTATAACCATAACAGGTGGTTGGGCCGCGATAGTTGGCGCTGCAGTAAAGCTGGCCTTTAGTTCCAAAACATCCGGAGATAAAAAGTCGGGCAATAAAATGGCCTCTTTTCTCGATATCGTTGTTCGTGGTGCCCCCTATTTTTTTGGTTTCGGACTGCTCATTCTCCTTTCAACACTTGTGCACTGGATCCTTATTCACCTTTGGGGAACTGCGGTGCCGGATGCGTCCTGGAAGAATATGTGGAACGATAGTTCAGAAAAGATAAACAGTGCTATCCTGTGGAGCCTCTTCTGTGCCGGAATATTTATCGGCGCTACCTGCATTTTAGCTTATACGGTTGGGGTAAATGAATTTTCCATGCACCATTTTTACCGCAACAGGCTGGCAAGGGCTTACCTTGCAGCAAGCCGCCGACGTGCCGAACGAAGCAAAACAGTAAATCCGTTTACCAGATTTGACAACAATCAGGATGACATTAAACTTCACGAGCTTCAAACTAAAGAAGGGTATTATGGTCCTTATCCCATCTTAAATACCGCTTTAAATGCAACACAGGTTTCGCAGCTTGACAGGCAGGACAGGCAAGCCGAATCTTTTACGTTCTCCCCGCTGTATTGCGGCTTTGATTTTAACCGTAACAGGGCATCAGCCGATTCGAAAAATAAATCCTACGATTATGCCTATCGGCCTACCGGGAATTATGCGTATCCCAACGGACCGGCATTAGGAACTGCGATGGCCATATCGGGTGCTGCGGCGAACCCCAACCAGGGATATCACTCCTCGTCTGCAACTGCTTTCCTGATGACGCTTTTCAATGTCCGTTTAGGGTGGTGGATAGGGAATCCCCGCCGTAAGACCTGGAAAAAAGCCGACCCGGCATTTGGAATAGCCTACCTGATCGCCGACCTTATCGGTAAATCGAATACAGACGACCTGTATGTTTGCCTCTCTGACGGCGGTCATTTCGATAACATGGGACTATACGAATTGGTACGCAGGCGATGCCGTTATATTATTTTAAGCGATGCCGAACAGGACGCGAAATTTACCTGCGAAGGGCTGGCGAATGCACTAAGACGTTGCAGAATAGACTTTGGAGTTGAAATAAGGATTGATGTAAGCGACATTACTAAACGTGACCCGGAAACCGGTTTTTCAAGCAAGTATTTTACCTGGGGAACTATCTTATATCCGGAAGATCCTGTTGATTCTCCTTCGGGGATTCTTGTTTATATCAAATCTTCATTGACGGGGCGGAAGGAAGAATCGGTGGACCTGAGGGAATATGCAATTGCAAACCCTTCATTTCCGCACCAGACAACCGGAGACCAGTTCTTTGACGAATCGCAATTTGAGAGTTACCGCAAACTGGGCTTTACTGCCGGAGAAGCGGCAATAACTGATCCGGGGGTAAGAAAAGTGCTAAAACTATCCTGAAACAAAACCATTCAAATCATCCATTTATATGAATCCTGAAGATAAAAATACCGGTATGCTGCCGCATTTCTTTGTCGATATTCATTGCCACCCATCCGTTAAACCTTACGCCCGCAGCTTTCGTGATAACCCCGGCCATCAGAAGCACGATGCAAGCGATTCTTCCTCTATGTGGTATTCTGATAAACCAACCCTGTTTGATAAGCTGAAAAATTACGTTGCTTCTTTAACCAATTTCATCCAGGCCGATGCCGCTTCTTTATTAAAAGGTCGTGTAGCCATAGTGTGCCTTTCCTTTTATCCGCAGGAAAAAGCATTTTTTGTAAATAAGGCCGGTACCGGTTTACCTTCCGACCTGATGACAATGCTTGTTACCGAATTTGGTAAAGAACGGATCGATTACATCCAGGAATACACCAGCTACTGGGAAGACCTGAAAAAGGAAATGAACTTTTTGTGCCAGCAGGAAAATATGCCGATAGAAGTGAACGGAAAATCTGTACGTTATAGCATTGCCCGCTCATATGATGATATTGAACTTGCTGCCCGCAGCGGGGAACTGGGGGAAACCCTGGTAGTTTTTGTTCCTACAATTGAAGGCGGCCATATCTTTGACCAGATAATCAACTCAACATTGAAATGGGATGAAGTTCAGAATGAAGTGCGGGAAGAAAAACTGAACACGGTACTTCAGCGGGTAAAGGAACTGAGAGCCGGCAAAGACGGAATGATACGGCCGGTATTTATGACTCTTGCCCATCATTTCTGGAACGGCTTATGCGGCCACGAAAGAAGCCTCGGTTCGATTGTGCGGTGTGCCATTGACCAGGAAAACGGCTTGAAGCAGGGATTTACCTCAGCAGGGAAAGAAGTAGTACGGGCGCTCTTAAGGGACGAGACGGATGAAAGCCAGATTATAATTCCGCCGGTTTATATCGATATCAAGCACATGAGCAGGTTATCGCGTGAGCAATATTTCCTGATGCTGGATACAGAATTTGCAGACAGGAACATCCCGGTTATAGCCAGCCATGCGGGTGTAACCGGATTATCCAAGCCGGGGGGAAGCGCCGTAACTGCTGCAGCGCAAGAAGGTCTTTTTATGCAGGACCCAATTAATATTTATGATGATGAACTACTGAGAATTGAATCTTCCGGCGGACTGTTCGGCATACAGCTGGACGAACGCAGGATAGGATCAAAACAAGCATTGCGTTCGGCGAGGGGAAATATCAGCCGGAGGGAAATATTATACCACTGGTCGAAACTGGTATGGAATCAAATACGACACGTTGCCGAAGTTCTGGATTATGCAGGGAGGTATTCGTGGAACATACAATGCCTGGGAACCGACTTCGACGGGATTATTGACCCGATAAACGGATACTGGACCGCGGAATCGATAGATGACCTGGATGATTACCTGTTAAAACATGCTTACAATTATCTGAAGGAGATAAAAGAACCTTGTTCCCTGACACAGGAACGCAACCGTATTATTTCCCCCGAAGAAGTGGTAGACCGGGTAATGACCAGTAATGCGCTGGCTTTTTTATCAACCTACTACTGATGGATTAAGAAGTTCGGGGTTACTGTATTTAAGGTACGCAGCCAGCAGTTTCTTATCGTACTGGTTCTTTTCGTACAGCGGACCGTTATACTTGCGGGCAAAATCCTTCCAGCGGTGTTCACGAAGTTCGTCGCCGAGGTAAACACTTTGTACGTAGCGGCAGAAGGCTTCGAGGTGGTTCTTCTCATCTACTTTTAAAAAGTCCACAAAGTCTCCTACCTTTTTAAAGCCGCATAAACTGAAGTTAAAGCCCATGATCTGGAATCTTCCCCAGGAGCAGGAAAACATAGCGGCGGTCTTATCCAAACGGAAAGCTTCGCTAAATCGATGGTATTCCGCTTCCCCGCGAACGTAATATTTTGAAGTCCATTTTGGATAGGATAGTGTGGGGTGGCTTTTATCGTATTTGCCGTGTGTGTATTTATGAAAAACATGCCCTTCGAACAGTACCCTTACCTTGCCCGACTTGAGAAAGCCTGAGCCGGAACTTTCAACTTCTGAAACCGCTTTAATAGCCGCCACATCGCAATCAATTGATTGGGCCACATCGTGAAACATTTCTTCTGTAATCATAACCCTGGTTATTATGCTAAGTACCTAATATCCTGACTCTTCTTCCCCCGAAATCACTATGTAATTTACTATTATTTTATTAAGAATATATGAAATGGAATTAATAAAAAACATAGCTTTTGGCAGGATCATCCCGGTTGTGTTTATGCTCTGTTTGGGATAGGAAGGAGTTGCGGAGCTTTCCTGAAGAATTGCGGAGCCATTCGGAAAACTTGCGGAGCTTTCCCCAAGAATTGCGGAGCTTTCCTGAAAACTTGCGGAGTCATTCCGAGAAGTTGCGGAGCCTTCCCGAAAAGTTGCGGAGCCTTCCCGAGAATTTGCGGAGCTTTCCGTTGCTAGCGCACGCGTGCCGCGTGTGATAATAAAAAAATTTCTTAGCTTTAAATTAAACTAACGGAAGGTAATTGAGCAGAAAGTATAAGTTTCTAAATAAAGAAGGTCTATATTTTGTAAGTTTTGCTACGGTAAATTGGATAGATGTATTTGTACGTCCAGCATATAATGACATTGTAGTTCAAAGTCTAAACTATTGCAGCGATAATATGGGTCTGGAATTATATTGCTGGTGTATCATGCCGAGCCATATCCATATTATTTTTCGTGCTAAAGAGAATAATCACCGTTGCTAGCGCACGCGTGCCGCGTGTGATAATAAAAAAATTTCTTAGCTTTAAATTAAACTAACGGAAGGTAATTGAGCAGAAAGTATAAGTTTCTAAATAAAGAAGGTCTATATTTTGTAAGTTTTGCTACGGTAAATTGGATAGATGTATTTGTACGTCCAGCATATAATGACATTGTAGTTCAAAGTCTAAACTATTGCAGCGATAATATGGGTCTGGAATTATATTGCTGGTGTATCATGCCGAGCCATATCCATATTATTTTTCGTGCTAAAGAGAATAATCCTGAGATTGTATTAGGCCGGTTTAAGGAATATACTTCTAAACAAATAGTGAAATCTATTGAAACAAACGTTCAGGAATCAAGAAAAGAATGGCTTTTATGGATGTTTAAAAGAGCTGCTTTAAAAAGTAGCAATGTTAAGCAGTATCAATTTTGGCAGCATCATAATAAACCTGTTGAATTATGGAGCCGGCAGTAATAGAACAAAAAGCAGAATATATTCATAATAATCCTGTAGAGGCTGGATTTGTAACAGAAGGATTTCATCATTATAAATGCCTTTCACCCACTGTCCGTAGAGTTAGCGCAGCGCTCTACGGATTCATTCATAAATAAGAGTCTCCGACTCGCCTTCATAACTTTAATCAATTTCCTTACGTTTTTCTCTAACGAGTCCAAGACCCTTCTTTTATTATTCAATCCGTAGTCCCTTACGCACAAAAGCAACGCTACAGACTACGGACAGTTAGGGGTATACCACCGCCCGACTTCTCAGGAATATTAGTTTATCAATAACCTAAGGTCCGAATGATATTTTCATAGGAGGACGATTTGGAGGCTTCTTAACCTACTGCTAATTTCCCACTCTCTTTCCACAAATAAGCAGGCATAGGTTCTTTTAATTTCCATTCTATATTCATCGGTTTTGAACCGCTTGACTTTGTAAAGTCTGCTTCACCTAAGAATACATAAGACATGGTAAAGCCATACTCATCATCATTCTGTTCGCGTACGAAAAGTAATATTTTCTTATCCAATTCAGATTGCTTTATGTATGATTGTCCTTTTGGTGATTCGGGAGCAGTAGCATTTTGTGACTGCCAGTGAAAGAGAAACTCATTGATGGCATAATCATCATAAAGGGTTGTAGGAGAATATTCTTTCTCTGATTTTTTTAATGTAACGAACAATGCTTCTACATTAAGCGCCTTATTCAATGCTACGCCTTCCCGATTGGAAGCGGCTTTATCGAAATTATGGAGACCTATTGCTACAAGAATTTCATCTCTATTGTATCTGCTGTGAATTTTTAAAGGAAAAGGAAAAGGCAGCTCAATATCCTTTTCTATAAAATCTATTTTCTCTATAAGGCAATCAATAAGTTCTTCCAATTCCAAAAGCATTACCGGATTTTTTAATAGTTGGGCTAAGCTTTCTGTTAAATCTGCAAACCCTAGTTCGAATCCTGCTTTTTGCCATACATCATAATGAAACATTAATAGCATTGATTCTTCAGTAGTTGTGAGCTTACTGGTCTTAAACCCATTTTGAATTAATCCTTTTATAAAGTTCAAGTAGCTATAGGAATTGCATTGTAGGAGCTTCTTTGACATTAAACGGGTCAGTTCAACTTCATTAGGTTCAGTAAAAGCAGGAATTTCTCCAGCATCGACACATAACCTTTTCCAACTCCCCTTTTTATAAATAAGAGGAAGATCTATATGGTTGAACTCTAAAAAGTTTTGAAGGGTTAACGACAATGTAGAGTTAAGTTTAAAAGCTCTTATTTTTGCAAGTAATTGATTTCTATTAAATCCAATTGCTTCCCTGATGTTTCTAAGTATAACTTCCTTAGCTTTTTTCTCTAAAATAATGGAGCAGCCTAAAGGCAAATGAGGAAATTCATCTTCGATTTCTTTCTCGATTGAAGTATGCGTTTTTCCGACTAGGGCTCTAAACTTATGTTCAAAGTCGTATTCTGCACGAGCATTACCGACAAAATCTAAAACTGTTAAACAATCTTTACCATCCGCCAATCTCAGTCCGCGGCCCAGTTGCTGTAAGAAGATAGTTAAACTCTCTGTAGGACGAAGGAAAAGAACGGTATCTATTTCAGGAATATCGACACCTTCGTTAAAGATGTCTACTACAAAGAGATAGTTGATTTCCTTGTTTCTAAGTCTGGCTCTTACCGGATCGCGATTCTGGGTATTACCGCTTGTTAAATAATCGGCCTTTAAACCTGCCATAGTAAATTTCTCGGCCATGTAATTCGCATGTGCCTGACTAACGCAAAAACCTAAAGCTCTAACTTCATTGACATCCGTCAAATATTTCTCGCAATTGGTTATTACCTCACCGACTCTTCTATCTTCTTCAGTATAAAGTTTCGTTAATTCGTTTATATCGTAACGCCCATTTCGCCATGAAACTTTACGAAGGTCAACAGTGTCGGAAACTGCAAAATATTGAAAAGGAGAAAGAAGCTTTCTATTAAGAGCTTCTGGTAAACGAATCTCTGCAGCAATGTTATTACAAAAGTCTTTTAATATATCCTCGCCGTCCATCCGTTCAGGTGTAGCGGTTAAGCCCAGTAAGATTTCAGGGTTAAACTTTTCTAATACCGGACGGTAGATAGAAGCGGCGATGTGATGTACTTCATCGATAATAATGAAATTGTAGAAATCAGCGGAAAGGGCTAATTCGGATATTTGGTTTTTGAGTGTATAGACTGACGCGAAAACGTATTCTAAGTTTGTAGGTTCCTGGCCGTCTACCCATAACTCTCCAAAGTTTGCCTCTCGTAAAACATGCTGAAAAGTTGTTTGAGCCTGTTCTAATATTTCCTTTCGATGTGCTATAAATAAAAGTCGTGCTCTTTGATTTTTTGCTTTAAAGCTTTTGTAGTCAAAAGCAGAAATGACAGTTTTGCCCGTACCTGTTGCGGCTACAACCAAATTTCTATTTCGTCCATGAATAAGTCTTTCTGAACTAAGTTTACTTAGTATTTCTTCCTGATAAGGGAAAGGCTTTAAATCGAAGAAGGTTATAGTTTCTTGCTTTCCGGAAGAACGTTGAATTCTTAAAGCTTTAACAAGCTTTTCTTTGTCACTGCCACTTTGATAAAATTCAAATTCTTTATCCTCCCAATAAGTCTCAAATGTCTTCTTGAATTTATCGATAATATGCCCAATCTCTTTGGTGGTAACTTTCAAATTCCACTCTAAGCCATTTGTCAGAGCTGATCTTGAAAGGTTTGAGGAGCCGATGTATCCGGTATGGAACCCCGTATTCCGAATGAATAAATATGCTTTTGCGTGCAACCGTTCATGTTCTGAATTATAAGAAACCTTTATTTCAGTATTCTTTAAGCCTGCTAAAAATTCAACTGCTTTTACATCTGTTGCCCCCATGTATGAGGTCGTTATTATCTTTAGTTTTCGACCGCTGTTTGTAAACTCTTCAAGCTCTTCTTTAAATATTCTGATTCCCGAGAATTTAATAAAGGAGACTAGCCAATAGATTTCATCTGCTGAAAGGATCTCTTTTCTTATTTCACTTTCTAGGGAAATGCCGACATTATTTCCTGTGAATAGCTCACTCTGAGTTAAGCGGGTATATGGAGTTATTTGCTTTAAGCGCTCGTCAAAATTAGTAAATGGAGAATCAAGCTTGGAAATTATTGCTTGCAAAACTTCACCGCTCTTTAAAAGATTATTGGAAATTTGCAGTTTTGGGAGCTCATCAATTAAAACCTGAATTAACTTATTTGATAGTTCTACTTGTCGAATTACGCTATCGTCGCCTTTAAACTCACTCAAGGCGAACCGTATGATATCTGACAAATACTGGCTTAGATACCTTGCAGCTTCTTCCTTGTCTAAAACAGAAGTTTTAACAAAAAATTCTTCTCCTTTAATAGACTGAAGTTTGTTGTAAAAAAGTTTATTAATTAATTGCTCGTAAAGGCCGAGCTCTTTACTCATCATATTGCTTTAGGTAAGCGTTAACAATTGGAATATCCGCCTCTGCCCAGTCCAAATCTAACAATTCATTTCGATTAAGCCATTTATATTGTGCATGCTCTCTTAATGAAATTTCCCCTTCTTTAATCTTGCAAACGAAGGGAATTAGGCGAATTGCTTTCGTGGCATATTGATGAATATTTGAATCGAGAAAGTACATTATTTGGATGCTTATACCGAGCTCTTCTTCAATCTCTCTAATTAAAGCATCTTCCGGACTTTCTCCTTTTTCTATTTTTCCCCCTGGAAATTCCCACTTCATTGGTAAAGTCATTAAAGCGCTCCTTTGAGCGACTAAAACTTGATGATTAGAATTTACGATGATTGCACATGTAACAAGAAGCATGAGGGAAAGGTAAAAAATTCTGTGAAAAGCAATAGAAGCAATCTAAACTTGATTGTAGCCCATACCGGCCTTGTGGCTAATGCCCGTGGAGTATGAGCGGAAAGCGGGACGGTAGATAGTTAAATGCTTCTGTCGATGCTTTTCTTAATTTACTAAACCTTTTAATCCTTACAAATAAGGAACAACTCACATCTTATACGCCTGCCTTGCCAGCAGTTTCCACTTGCCGTGCTGTTTTTGCCAGATGAGCATATTACCGATCTTTAAATTACCGGGAGTGCCGTTATTTGATATCTGCGAGGTAAAAATGTGCCTTACAATGGCTGTTTCTCCTGCAACTTTTATAGTTTGGTCCAGCAGATCAACCGTAATATAATCGAGCGGTTTTCCGCTTACTATTTCTTCCACAAACTCGGCTTTGTTCTGCACTTTTCCGCTTGAGTGGCCGTAAACCAGTTCGTCTGCGGCTATTGATTCCAGTATATTGCGGTCGGCATTTACTATTCCCTGTTTTAAGACTTCAACGGCGGCTGCCACTTCTTTTTCGTCTTTAGTTTGTGCAGTGGCGGTAACACCGCTTATTACAAACAGTATAAGCACGCTTACTATCGTTTTCATAAATTTTCTTATTAACTATTTCTTATTAGTGCTTCAGGAGTGTTTGGATGCTAATTGTGCAGCTTCTTCCCGGTAGCCCTGTTCAAATTCCTTCGGCGAATTCTTATGCCAGTAGGATGCTAAAATGGATCCGGTAACGTTCATCAATGGGCCGAATATCGCGGGAGCCAAACCAACCGTAGCTATTTTTCCCATTTCTTTTGCAATGCCCGAAGCGAGTCCGCCGTTTTGCATTCCTACTTCTATGGCCATGGTTCGGCAATCGCGTTCGCTCATTTTAAACAACCGGCCGGACCAGTACCCGAGTGTGTAGCCGCATAAATTATGCACCAGGACTATTAATAACAGTGCGGGACCAATAGTAAGCAAACTATCGCGTCCTGCGGCGGTGATAATGACGATAATAAAGGCAATTCCGGCCATAGATACTACAGGCATGGAAGCGTCGAGCCATTTGGCCTTTCCGCTTAAGAAATGATTAAACAACAGTCCGGCACCGATGGGAATAATCACCATTTTAATTATTTCCCACATCATATCCAGTACGTTGATCTCCACCAATGCTCCTGCAAATAATTTCATTAATACCGGTGTTACCAGCGGCGAAAGCATGGTTGAAACAGCGGTTATGGTAATTGACAAGGCCAGGTTTGCTTTAGCCAGGAATGAAATAACGTTGGATGCCATCCCATTTGGAGAGCAGCCGATCAGGATAACCCCGGCGGCGATCTCGGGAGCAAAATTAAAGAGGTTTATTCCGATGGCCGCAAGTGAAAAGCCCAGCAGCGGCATGATTATAAAATGACTGAACACCCCGATAAAGACTCCCCGGGGAGTTTTTATAACTCCTGCAAAATCCTTAAAGCTCATGGAGGTTCCCATTCCGAACATGATGACCTGGATAAGCGGGGTAATGAGGCCGGATAGTTTATACCCGTTGAGCGTAATAAAGTATTGAGGATAATATAAAGAGGTGGTTACAGCCGCAAAAATTACTACCGTATAGGCAAAGCCTTTAAGATGATCAAAGCCACGGAAGCCGACAGCAAGGGCGATGAAGAATATAATAAACGCAGGCCCGGCGTTCTGTATATTACCACTGATAGTAAGTACCAAGGCAACCAGAAGACTGAGGACAGCTAGTGCTATGGCAATTTTATAAGGGTTTATCTGTTTCAAAACGAACTATAATTTATGTAAGATAAGAACTCTGACAGATTAAAGAGAATGTCCGAAAGGTATCCTTTGACCGGCTTAGGATGACGAACGACAGGGTTAGGATGGCATCTTCCGGACATCTCTTACTAAACTAACAACTAACTAAAAACACGATCATGAGAACGCCGGTCATTCCACTCGGTAGTTGGAGCGAAATAACTTTTATCTTTCGGATGCAGGTGTTGTTTTACTACATCCTCGTTTAATTCGATTCCCAGGCCGGGTGCAGATAGCGGCACGTTGGCAAAACCTTTTGTAATCAGCTGGCGGCCGTCGGTAGTTTTTACGAGGCTTTCCCACCATGGTAAGTCCACCGAATGGTGTTCGAGCGCCAGGAAATTTTGAGTAGCGGCCGCACAATGTACGTTTGCCATAAAGGATACCGGTGTGCCAGCCTGGTGCATCGCCATTGCTATTCCGTGTTCTTCGGCGTAATCGCCGATGCGTTTCGTTTCTAAAAGTCCGCCGGAACTTGCCAGGTCGGGGTGAATGATATCCACGGCGTGATTATCAATAAGTGGCTTAAAGTTTTTAAGTAAATAGATGTCTTCACCGGTAAGTGTAGGGGTTTCTAAGGCATCAGACATGGTTCTCCACTGGTCTGTTAATTCCCAGGAAACAATATCTTCAAGCCAGGCGAGGCGGTATTTTTCGAGGGCTTTTCCCAGGCGGATGCCGTTATTCATATCGAAATGGCCGTAATGATCGGTCGACAGCGGTATTTCATACCCTACCAGCCTGCGCACATTTTCAACAATAGCTCCCAGTTCTTCCAGTCCTTTTTCTGTTATCTGGATCTGGGTGAAGGGATGGGCGGTATTTCCGTAAGACATGTAATTGCTCTGATCGCCCCATTGCGCTAAATCTCCTTTGGCGTTTTCCCAGAACTTCGAGTTGACCAACGTGCCCGGTTTCCCTTTCAGTTCACCGATAGATACGTCCATTTTTAGCCAGGTATATCCCTGGTCGTTGATGCGGTAATTGATGAGCTTCTTTTGTTCTTCGGGAGATCCTGCTTCGGGGGTATCGGCGTACAAACGGACTTTGTCACGATACCGACCGCCCAATAACTGCCATGCAGGAACGTTGTAAGCCTTGCCGCATAGATCCCATAAAGCCATTTCTACGCCGCAAACACCGCCCGCCTGGCGAGATGGTCCGCCAAACTGTTTAATTGCCTTGAAAATCATCTCGACATTGCAGGGGTTCATCCCCAGGATACGGCTCTTCAGCATAAGTGCATATTTCGGATCGGCGCCGTCCCGCACTTCTCCGAGGCCATAAATACCCTGGTTGGTGTCGATACGAATAATGGCCGTTCCGCCAAGGACGGTTGTTAAGGCATAACGAATGTCGGTGATCTTTAAATCTGAAGGATTGGAGGCTCTGCTAACTTTAGAGGTGGTTTGCGCTATGGTATCTTCTATTGAAAGGCTCATTAATCCGCCTAAAGCGATGCCGCCTATTGCAGTTTTCTTAAGAAAATTACGGCGACTGTCTGAAGTTGAGGGATTGTTGATTTCCGCCTTCGCAGCTGCTGCTTCTGTCTTTTCCTGTTCTTTATTTTGTGCTATGATCTGTTGTAAAATGCTTTTCATTTTAATAATTTCTATTTCAATTAATAATAAAGTGATTAATAATTACGCTCTTTTAAATAGTCGTCGAGCTCTTTTTTCGTCATTGGTAGTTTGCCGGGATAGTTATTGAGCCAGTTCAGGAAGTCCTTTTTAATTTCTTCGGTCCATTCGCTGTCAATTTGCCCGGCAAGGTATTTTTTCTCCCGCAGGCGCTGATGCCCGAATTCATCCCGCAAGGCAGTAACTTCTGATGTTATAACGAGGTCTTCTACCAGTGCGGCCGGAATGAAGATAGTTCCGTACTTTTTGGCAAGCACTACGTCACCGGGGAGAACCGTTGCACGGCCAATCCGGATGGGAGCATTGATGGTGGTGAGCATCATGTCTCGGATATAGGAAGGATCTTGTCCTTTTATCCAACCATTAAAGCCTTTTATTTCGCTAAGCCCTTCCTGGTCTCTTACGGATCCATAAAAAATAACGCCTTTATGAGATTTGGCATAGATGGAATTTCCGAGGTTGTCGCCGATTAATGTTCCATCGGCAATCTTTCCGTAACCGTCGGCAACATAAATATCCCCGTCAGTTAAAATATCTATGGGCCAGGAATTTGTCCCACCTTTCATAGACCTGTTTTCGGCCTTTCCCTGTTCTTTAACTACATTAACCAAATCTGGCCTGGAAGGCATGTACTGTGCTGTAACAACCCGGCCAACCATGGTACTGTCCGGATTGATGATCTGCCAGTCGCCTTCGTATTGATTTACATATCCCTTGTTTCGTAATACGCCCCATGCTTCTTCAATTGAAATATTTTTCAGGCGGTTAAGAATGGCGTCGGAAACTTTTGGCCTGCCATCTGCAAAACGCTCTCCCTTCCAGTCGGCAGTTAATTTTTTAATATACTCCGGCGAAGAGCCTACACGCTGAGCCTGAGCAAAAAAACTACTGAAAACAAGTGCCGAAGCAGTAATAAGAATTCTTTTTTTATTCATAATGGATTTAATAATTGGTTATCTATTCTTTAATTTAAACTTCAGCTATTATTCATCCCAGAATACGTGCACACCGAGGTCGTCGCCTCCCATGCGGGCAACAGCTTCGTTATAATTGGTGGTATTTACAGATTGTTCTCTGGCAGGATAAGTAAGCCTCCGTACAAAATCTCCTTTTACTGCCGGATCTGCAGACGGGTACGGATTTGGTGTTAAGGCAGGAAAACCGCTTCGGCGGAAGTTAGCCCAGGCTTCTGAACCGTTAAGGAAGGAAGCAATCCAATATTGCGTATTAATCTGTTCCAGTGCAGCAGCAGGATTAAAAGGATTTGCCTGAAGATACGCGTTTTGTGCATCGTCGGAAATTACAGCTGCGGCGTCAAACTGGGTTAACTGTGCCATGTGTGCTCTTACTCCCTCATTGTAAAAAGCGGCCGGATCTCCTGCTATCCATCCCCGCGACGCGGCTTCTGCTAACAGCAGCTGTGTTTGTGCATGAGTAATAAAAAACTCAGGAGCATCTATTTTACCAACGGTACTGCGGTTAATCTGGGAATAGTTGAAAGCAGCCCCGGTTTTACCCGGAAAGCCGGGTGCACTTGCAATGGTACTTTCATTGTAACCATAAGGCATTCCCTGCTGATCCTGCGGATCTGTATTTGCTGCACCGGCAGTTGCCAGGGGGTTTGCAGGCAATTCATATTTAACAGCGATGTATTGCAAGCGTGGATCATTGGTATTTTTCAGGTAATCAACAAAAGGAGCGCCGAGGTAAACGTTGCCACGTTCCGTTCCCTGAAACCAGGCACCGGTTGGATTGGTAAATGTTGAATTGAAGGCAACAAAAGCATTATCAGCATTTGAGGAAAACACGCCTCCGTTGGCCGGATCAACCGCAATTTTTACTATCTGCTCGGCTTTTGCCGGATCGATCTCTGTGTAACGCATCCCCGCACGTAACAACAGCGAGTTGCCGAGCTTTTTCCACTGTGCGATATCGCCCCTGTAAAAAATATCGCCCTGCTCGGTAGCTTTGCTGGCATCCAAGGCTTTGGTAGCTTCCTGGTATTCTTTCAGAATGTCTTCGTAAATCACCTTCTGGTCATCGTATTTTGGGAGGTTAATACCCTCTAAATATGCTTTTCCAGCCTCGGTGTAAGGCACATCGCCATAGGTATCAACTAAAACCTGGAACACATACGCCCTCCAGATACGGGCCATGTTATACAAGTTGCTTCGCCCGGGATTGTCTTTTGTTTGATTAATTACATCTTCCAGGTATTTTATAGGACCATTATACAGGGAATTGAAATTGGCAGAAGTATTGGGATCGTACACGATGTTGTGATTACCGCCTTCCAATACCCCTGTAAAAGGAGTGTTGATCTGCTGAACGATTTCCGACTGATAAAAGTAGGTGCCGATAGCGGAACTGAATTGTGCATTTGAAAAAAGATAAACAGGATCGAGCGTACTTGGAAGCACCGGATTTACATTCACTTCTTCAAAATTTTTATCACAACTGCTTATGCCGATAAGCATACAGGCCGACAGCATAATTCTATATATGTATTTCATAAAAATCGATTTAAGGTTTACAATTTAACATTGAGGTTTAAACCGTACACTCTGGTTGTTGGAAGTGTATGCGTTTCAATTCCCTGCAGGTTATCTGAAACTGAAACCTGCGCTTCAGGATCGAGATTGTCGATGTACTTTTTAATCATCAGTACATTATTTACCGTTGCCGAAAGCGTGAGGCCTTTTATGAAAGACTTATTGACGTACCGGGAAAGATCGTAGCCCACAGTTAACGAGCGCCATCTTATAAAGCTGCCGTTATACATAAATGGTGTTGCAATACCGGTGGTGCGATATACCGTATAAAATGCTTCCGCTTCAACAGCAGTTGTATTCGGTGTACCATCGGCGTTGACGCCCGGAAATACTACTCCCCCTTCCCGGCCAGCTAAGGAAGCTTTCGATAGCCCTTCACGCAAAAAGTTCATGTTTGAGTTCGACATGATCTTATACCCTGCTTTAAAATCGATCTGTGTGGAAATACTTAATTTTTTGTAATTAAAATTATTGATCCAGCCGCCGGTCCATTTGGGAATAGCGCTGCCGAAAGTGGTAAGACTGCCCTGCAGCGGCAAACCTCCTGAAGTAATAATGCGGCCCTGATCGTCTCTCCTGTAATCGAATCCCCGAAGAGAAGCTAAAGGCATTCCTACTTCGTGTGATACGGTACCGAAAAACTCTCCTGTTCCAACATCTACCCGTGCCTGGTTATTTGCCAACTGAAGCACTTCGCTTTTGTTGTATGTGCCGTTAAATGCGGATTCCCATCGGATATCATTTTTTAATACCGGAACAACGCTTAGCAGCATTTCAACACCCTGGTTTCTGAGCTTACCAACATTTACTTTAGTTTGCGTATAACCAGACGCATTTGAAATATCTACATTCAGAATTTCGTTAACCGTATTTTTGCGATACACAGCCACATCAATGTTCAGGCGGCTGTTAAACATTCGCATTTCCAAACCCGCTTCTGCTTCCTTTATCGTTAAGGGTTTCAGGTTTGGATTTGGAGCAATGGCTGTTGACTGCGAGCCAAGTGCTACTCCGTTAAACGTATTGGCGTTAAGCGAATAATAAAGGTTGTTTGTGTATGGATCCGTTCCTCCGCCCACTTCGGCATAAGCGGCCCGTAGTTTTCCGTAGCTTAACCAATGAGGCACTTTGAAAGCATCGCTAAAAACAAAACTGGAACTTACAGAAGGGTACAGATAATTGTTAGATTTTGGATTAAGAGAGGAAAACCAGTCGTTCCTGCCGGTAACAGTTAAGTACAGAAAGTTTTTGTATGAAAAGTCCGCAGATCCGTACAATGAATTTATCCGATTTTCGAGGTAAGAATACTGCGGGTTTTTAACCTGGGCATTCATAATAGTGTACAGATCGCGTACATAAAAATTGGTAGCCGCATTGCTGTTATTGGTAGTTACCTGTTTCATCTGGTTCCCGCCCAGAGTGACATCTATTCCGAACTTGCCGAAATTGTGTTTGGCTCCAATCAGGAAATCCATGTTACGTTCACGGAATGTAGTAATATCCTGGTAATAGTAGCCGTTAAACCCGGTACTTGCCGCAGCTAAAGAACGGGTTCCGGTAGGGCGGTTATAATCGTACGGACGGGTAAAGTAATCCTGCCCGAAGCGGCCCTGTGCATAAAGCCAGTCGTTAAACTGATAACGCAAGGAAACATTGCCAAAGATGCGGTCGCGGCGAACATTTTCAAACCTGTCGTAAGCTACCCAATACGGATTGTTACGATTGGTAAATCGTGATAAAGGCATTTCATTTCCATTTTCATCTTTCCGGTTTTTAAGCCAGTCGGCATCAATACTGGTAGCCATCGTATAAATGGTTGTATTGGCGCTCATATCCTGAATTCCGATCTGAGGCGGATTTTTATTATACTCGTTTGAATAGTTGGCGTTAACCTGGGTGGAAAGTTTTTTAGTCAGGTTATAATTCAAGCCCAGATTCAAAACTTTCCGGTGGTAAGCCGAATTCGGCATGATACTTTTCGCATCGGTATTGGCAAAAGATAAGCGGAAATTTCCGTTCGTATTTCCTCCGGATACGCTGATCGAATTGGTAGCATTTATGCCTGTGCGATAAAAATCTGCGATCCGGTTTTTGTAAGGGACATAGGCTTGGGTAGAGCCGTCAAACTGTGGAGTGGGTTTTCCGTCGAACCGTTCACCAAAACTGAATACGCCCGAACTTTGAGCTTCGGCTACGGTTGTTGGCCTCAGGCCGTATTCGCCCTGGCCATATTCATATTGAAAATCAGTAAAATCAAGTGCGGTTTCCGTTTGAAAATTCGAATTATACTCAATGCCGATACCCGTAGTTCCGCGTCCGCTTTTTGTTGTGATGATGATAGCGCCGTCTTTTGCCCTTGACCCGTAAAGTGCGGCCGCAGCGGCACCTTTCAAAACGGTCATTGATTCTATATCATCGGGATTGATACTCTGCAATCCATCGCCGGCATCCGAAGAGCCACCGGTTGGATTTCCGGTGCCGTTTCCGTTAGCTCCACCGGCAGAAATACTTGAATTATTAATAGGCACTCCGTTTACTACAATTAAGGGAGAATTATTCCCGCCAAAAGAAGATTGTCCGCGGATACGGATCTTGGAAGAGGATCCGGGACCGGCTGCAGGAGCTGATACGTTTAAACCCGCTACTTTACCTACCAGGCTGTTTCCAACGTTAGTGGATCTGTTTACGGTTAACTGATCGGTATTTACTGAAGTAGCTGAATAACCCAGTCTTTTTGCTTCTCTTTTTATTCCCAGTGCCGTTACTACTACTTCGTTTAGTGCTTTCGATTCTTCTTTCAGCACCACATCAATCGTTGTACGACCCTGTACCGCTACTTCCATCGAATTAAACCCGATGTACGTAAAAACAAGCGTCCCGTCATCCGGAACACTGATGCTGTATCTTCCGTCGGCATCTGTACTTGTACCGGCAGAAGAACCTTTGACTTTAACGCTTACACCGGCAAGGGGCACCCCTTTGGTGTCGGTAACACGCCCTTTTACAACAGCATTTATTTCCTGTTCATCCGTATTTACCAAATCGGGGAAATTTAAATATCCCTGCCTGGATGAATCAGTCATAGAAATGAGTATCTGGTTATCCACTTGGCGGAACCGAAGGGAGGTATGCAATAAAATACGTTTAAGAACTTCGGCTACCGATTTTTTATTTGCAGAAATTGTTAGGTTTTGCACATGTTTTACGTCTTCTTTCCGATACATAAAATGAAAAGGAGTTTGTTTTTCAATTTTATGGAAAGCGTCTGTCAGGGAGCCATTTTTCAACTCCACAGAAATTTTAACCTGGTCAATAGCCTGGCTTTTTACGGCGGTTGCAGAAAGTAACTGAATGGATGTAGTTAAGATAAAAAATGAAACTATACCAATCCGCATAAGTTGTTTAATGGTTGAGTTTTCAATGTGGAGTTTAACCGCTTGCGGAATCTTAATAATAGCCCGCTGTTCTGCAAAAAATACAGAATAATTCATACTTTTGAATTGGTTTTAAGTGAACAAATACCCTGTAAAGGGTTGAATTAAAACTCAGTTCAGAAACGATGGCAGTCGTGCCTGAACACGCCCTGGACATTTGTACAAGCAAATTTTCAGGGTTTTTTTATTGAAAAACCGTCTTATTTATTTTTCATATAACAGCCGCTTAAAAGACAAATACTTAACATTCATATTAATGGGTTTTTATTGGTTTTGCGGGTCGGGTACTTTTAATAATGACCAGAGCTTTCTGCTTATCGTAGAAATAAGACGCTCCGTTAAATTCACAAATGCTTTTCAGGATATGTTCGAGGCTTTCGTCTCTGTTAAATGTGGCGGTAAAGCGTTTTGAATTACTGAAGTTATCTTTAAGCCGGATGGCTACTGCGAACTTGTTTTGAAGAAGTGCTGCTGCTTCGGCTACTGTAATATCGTCGAAAATTAAGTTTAATCCTTTCCAGTTCGTGTAACCGGCAGCATCCACATTTTTCTTCGAAGAAACAGCTTTAAACCTGTTGTACTTTATCTGCTGGTCCGGAGTAATTATTCCCTGCATTTTATGCTGATCGCTCACTTTAACTTTTCCACGGCTAACAGTTACCGTTATATCCCGTTCCCACGAAAAAGCTTCTACACTAAATGCCGTTCCGAGTACGGTAGTCTGTACCTTTCCGGTATGTACCACAAATGGTTTGGACGGATTGTGCGAAATATCAAAAAATGCTCCCCCATCCAGGTTCACCTCTCTTTTTGAGGAAGATGTAAAAGAAGAAGGATATTGAAGTTTACTCCCCGAGCTTAAAATCACCGTGCTCCCATCAGGGAGATGGATAATCTGGTCGCCTTTCTGAAAATTGGAAACTGTAACAGGAGTTAAAGCTTCATCCTTGCGCACATTTAAAAAATACAACCCAACAGTACAGATGGCAACCAAAACTGCTGCAACTGCTGTTCTGACAAGTATGGTTTTTATAGCACGGATCTTTTTATACGACTGTTCTTCCTCGGAAATTGTATTCCAGATGGAATCCTGCAGTTGCTTTTTAAGCTCCTCTTTCTTTTCATCAGTAAGTAAAGCAGTAACATCCGGCTCATTTTGAAACAGGTTATAATAACTTATTAAAAAACTCTGCTCTTCGCTGGTAGCTTTTCCTTTAAGATATTTATGCAGCAACACAAGGAAATACTGTTTGTCCATGAAATGATTTAATAAGTTTATAATAAATCCTGCCAGAAAAAATCAAAAACAGAATCAGGTTTTAAGGTAATTTGGTTTAATTGGTTATAGAGATGACCCGGAAATAAACGAAAGTCCCATCGGGGATGAAAATTTTTTTATTTTTCAGGATGAGTTTGGAGAACGGATTCTCAGACAATCAAAGCAATCAGTAAAGTTAATAAGTGGAAGAGGGATATCCGCAATTGCTCGATAGCCTTTCCAAGCTGGTTCTGCACAGTTTTTCTCGAAAGGCCCAATTGCAGGGCAATATCTTTGGTAGAAAGGTTTTCCTGGAACCGGAGCCGAAAAATCACCTGTCTTTTTTCGGGAAGCGAATTCAAAAGTGCTTCGTATGATTTAAAAAACTCTTTCCACAGCACATCAGCATCTGCCTGAAGGTAGGTTGAAGGCATGTTTTCCAGAATCTCAAAAAAAGGATGTTTAAGTTTTTGCTTATCCAGCACCTTGAAAACTTTATTACGAACGGCAATATTCAGGTAAGCCGGCAAGTTTTCAATATGTGTACTGTCCTTTTTCAGCCAGATGTGAGTGAAAACTTCCTGCACTATATCTTTCGCGGCGTCGTAGTCTTTCAGTCGCTTATAGGCGTCTGAATAGGTGCGTTCCCAGTATTTTTCGTACAATAAATTGAATGCCTGCTTATCACCGCATTCCATTTGCTGCAACAGCCATGCATCGTTCAATGTATGTACTTTAACTTCGGGCATGAATTGGTTAGGTATATTTCAAAACTAATAATTAGTTTAAACTAATCAAAAGTCGTTATTCTCGTTCGCTTTTTACAAGTTGAAGCGCCTTTGCAGTTAAACTAAGTAAAGAATCGTATGATTTATTTTCCAGTACGTCTTTGCTAATCAGCTTGCTCCCCATCCCAACAGCGCAAACGCCGGATTTAAACCAGTTCCTGATATTTTCCCTTTCAATTTCAACTCCGCCTGTGGGCATAAATAACTGGCCGGGAAATAATTCTTTTACAGAAGATACAAAAGCAGGGCCGAGGATATTGGCAGGAAAGATCTTAACCAAAGCTGCATTATTTTGCTGTGCTGAGAAGATTTCAGTGGGGGTCATACAACCGGGAATCCATAACATACCTGCCTCATGTACAATAGTGGCAACCGCCGGATTTACGATAGGAGAAACAATAAAATCGGCATCCGCCTTTAAAAAAGCGTTCGCATCTTCCACCGTTTTAACAGTTCCAATACCGATATGAAGATCAGGATGAGACGCTTTCAACTGATTCTTTAAAAAAGTAAAATTCTCTAATGCTTCAGGTCCTCTGTTGGTAAACTCCAGTGTTCTTACGCCTGCACTGTAAAGTGTTTTTACCGTTTCCAGGCATACTTCAACATCCGGATGGAAAAACAAAGGCAACAAGCCCTGAGTACGGATTGCTGTTAATGTGTTTTGCTTATTCTGCATACTTTCTTTTTGTTTCTAAGATTTCTTCCACAGTATTAGTAGTAGCATCGGCATTTATAAAAAGTTTGTTGAAAGCCGCGGCTGTAGCAAACTCCAGAATTTCTTTGACTGGCTGTTGATTATAAAAGCCATAAATAATTCCGGCCATAAAACAATCGCCGCTTCCTACTTTATCTACAATAGACTCTGCAATATATTCAGTCGAGCAGATCAATTCTTTGTTCTGGTAAAGTGTAGTATAATACCGTATGCCCTGGCCCTGGTCAAAACGAAAGGTATTTGCTACGGCAGTACAGGCTGCAAATTGATTACTGATTGCTTCGGAAGAAATCCGGGAGTGACGAACCAGAAAATCTTTACCGGAATCTGTACTCAGGTCCTGATCCAGGGGAATTCCAAGCATCCTATGCTCAGCCCAGATGTTTCCCATAATAATATTGCAGTAGTTTGCCAGTTCCGGCATTATTTCTGAAGGCGCTTTTCCGTACTTCCAAAGCTTTTCCCGGTAATTCAAATCCAGGGAAATAGTAATATTTTTTTCTGCCGCATTTCTTACTGCTTCCAGGCACACATCAGCAACCTGCTGGTTTATTGCCGGGCAAATTGCGCTGAAATGAAACCAGGAAACACCTTCAAATGCTTTATCCCAGTCAATATCCCCCGGATTGAGTTCACTGAAAGAAGATCCCTTTCTATCGTAAATAACTGCCGCATTTTTCAGATCTTTTCCTTTAGTAAGATAATAAAGTCCAAGGCGGTCTCCGCGATGCAATATATTCCCTGTTTGAATGTTCTTCTTATCCAGGTATGCTTCAATCTGCTGTGTAACAGAATTATCAGGAACGGCAGTTAAAAATTCGGACGGAACTCCCCACAATGCAAGGGCCGTTGCTACATTGAGTTCGGCACCGCCAACGAAAAAAGGCAGCAGGTTTTCATTTAACCATTCGCCATTTGCATCAGGAGTAATTCGCAGAAGTAATTCGCCAAAAGAAAGAACTTTACCAGGCATATAAATGAAAAGATTTAAAACAGGTCAGGTTCCAAATTTATATTTTTAATCCATTTATATACTGTCGCTGGCAGAATTTTAGCAGTATGTTACAATAAAAGCCGGAAACAGGTAACATACCTTAATCGAAATACGCTTTATATTGTTGCGGAAACTCATCTATGTTTTTGATAAGAATATCTTTAAAATACACTTCAGAACCTTCGCTCTGCAACTGTATCTTACCCTTAACAAGTGGCTTTGGCTGGCCGTTTTCTACATAACGGGAATTTTGCAACACCATAACCACCTGCCCGTTTACAATGTGCAGGCTCTTGCCTTCGAAACATAACAGTTCCACACTGGTCCATTCACCGTCGGGACTTTCATGATTTTCGCTTCGCAGGCAAAAACCATCCTGGCTTCCTGTGCCAAAAGGTAGAAAAGGCTGTTTTATATTAGCGATATTGTTCATTTTACCTTCAGAAAGATAAGCACGAATATCAATTGCCGAATTGGCGATGTTCCAGTAATCGCCGGTATGACCTTCCATAATTTGAAATTCCTGTGATAGCATCCAGGAGCGCCAGTAATCTACCCCGCTTTCTCCTACTGAATGATATAGTATTCCTGAATCATTTAATTTTCCTATACGCGGCCCGTATTTTTTATTTCCAAATTTCACCTTGAGCTTTAAATGGTAATTGCTGTACTCATTTTTGGTAAATGCACAACCATATATTTCTCCGCTAATTTTTAGTACGGGTTCGCCTTGTTCTTCTAGTACAGTAAAAACATTTTTTTCATTTTTGTTGTACCCCACAGGAGTTAGCTCTTCTCCTTTTTCATTTAGCGGTTTCTGGCCTTTATACGTTTTTTCGTGAGCGAAACTGAGGTATGTGCCCCATTGCGATAGGTTTTTATCAAGCAATTTAATCCAAGGGTCTTTGGTAACAGTTGAGGAATCTGATGGAATTGTAACCAATATTTCAGAACCGTATGTAAACATCGGCGAAGCTGAAACGAAACCTAAAGTCGCTGTAACTACTAATCGTTTAAAAAAATTTGCCATTGTATTATCTGAATTTTCTCTATATGTTATAGGATGATCCCAGACAAAAGTATTAGCCGGCAAAACAGAAGTTTTTGTAAAAATTCAATAAACTTTGGTAGTTCAAAGCGTAGTTTGGAGCAGATACGTTTATTAAACCAGGCAACAGAATAGAAGTAATTACAGATACTATTAGGGAATAAAAAAAGGATCACACGAAGTAATCCTGTCACAGGCTTAAGTAAGGTCAGAGTACAAATGTAACAAATATGTTAAAAATCAATTCAATTGCTAATAAATTTTTTAATTAAAAAGTAAAGTCTGATATTTAATTGTCCTCCCAAAGGACAAGTTTTTCATAGGTAGATGTAGGGTTAGGCAGTAGTCTAACCCTTTTTTATTGTTAGAATTTTAAGGGAGGATATTTGAATAAGTTAAAAAGATTTCGTGGCGAAGTAAGGCGGGGGGTAAGATGCACGGACGAGTGAATCAATAACATCTCAATCATCTTGAATCGGAATTTCTTGCGGACGGTTATCAAGTTAATTTTTTATAATTGTTAATTCCATTCAACATTTAACCGAATTAGTTTTTATAGGAACACATGTCAACACAGTCTGCACTAAAGCTAATACAAATATTAAGGCAAAACAAGAGTGCTATTAAATCACTTATGACTCTGCAAGATATTGCTGAATTATCTGAAGAATATCAGTTGCCGTGTACAGAAGAAGAACTTCGAATTGCTTTTTGCGCTGATTGGAAAATGCGCTGGTTAAAATTTTGTAATCAAGATTCGGAGAAATAAAAATTGCTAATTTTTATTTAATGAAGCATTTTATTTATTCTATCTAATGTAGTTAGTACTGTAATACTTGTAAATATTCCATTTTGGTCGGTAAGAGTCCAATTATTAGTTGCTTCGTCCGGTTTTATTGTACCTGGCATAGGGACCCGTAAACACGCAGAGGGCATCCAAGCACCATTTTCTTGTTGAGACTCTAACAGATATGTCAAACCTTTATCAATTGCTTCTCGAACTGCTTTTACTTCTGGGGATAATAACAAGATACGTAGTAGCAATGAAATATTGAAAGAAGAAGAAACCGGAGACCCTAAAGATGTCTGAAGTCGTCCTAATGCCCAATCTGTTGCTTTTCTAATTTCGTTTTTATTGCATGAGGGGTCTAAAGCCATAGCTTCAGTCGCAAGAGCGGTAGCGTATTCATCAGTAGTCCACCAATATGATGGCACTGAACCATCTAGGCGCTGATTTTCAAGAATTGAATACAATGCATGTTTATTGCCAGATAAAGCATATGCCGCTGTAACACATAAGTGTAGACTTTGCCAACCATCGAAAGAGGCATCTTCGTCAAGTTTAGTATTTGCTCGAATTTTATCTTCCTCAATATAGGTAGTTACTCCACCCTGGGGTAGGAGATACAACTCGCTATGATCATATATCTTTACATCATCAGTTTTAAATATACGAGTTAAGAGGAGATAAGCCCAAAGAGAGCTGTCAGCGTCTGCTGGTGTCAAAACATTATATCCCCATCCTAAACCCGGCCGATATCTTGCTTTCAAAATTTCCCCTGCTCTTTTAAGTGAATTATTTATACGAGGGTCATCAAAAAACGAAAGATAGTATCCTGTATAAGCTGTTACCCATTCATCACTTTTCCCGGGAGGTAACTGGAAGTCGATCCAGAAACCGGACTGTTGCTGGGAACTAAGTATAAAGTTAAGTCCCCTCTCAATAGCTTCATCAGGGTTTCTTGCAAAAGTTTGCTTTTGTGGGGTTTTTACTGCTTTTCTTGTAGGATTTATTTTTAACCATAAGTTGCCATATCCCAGATATGATTTTAATTCGGGTGTTTTTGATGGCTCAATACTTATTTTCAGATGTGATACCTTTCGTTTAAGACAGGTAAATTCATTTTCAGGCCTCTCAAGTGATTTAATCCACAATTGTTCCGGCCACTTTGCCGAAAGGCTGGGAAAAATTTCTTTTTCCCATGAAAGAAAGGCTTCTGCTTTCTCTTTTAAACATACATCTTGTTTAACAAGTTCGTTTAAGAAAAATTCCCAACGTGTTTCCATAGCAGGTTGGTCATCCCAAAAACATTCAAAACCTACCTTCGGCAAGACTGATTCTCCAAGATCTATACAAAGCCTAATCTTGTCAGAAAGGCTATACGTAAAAGTAATCCAATAATCTAACTCCGCAGTTACACCTGGATATCCTATATCTTTTAGAAATTGGATTACCTGATGATAATACAGGTTCTTGATATTGATTCGTATACCCTTTACTTGCCTCGAAAAATGTATTCCTGCAAAAAAAATAGATGCATTCTGGGGACAAGATTCAAAGCAACGTTGGAGAACCGGATAAAAGGGCTGTTCTTTCCCAAGGGTATCATGGAGAACTCTTATCAGAAAATCATTTGTCTTGTGTAATTTTTGATCACCTAACGCGAAGAACAAGAGGGGAACTCTGCGTGCACCAGGGAGGATATCCATCTCAAAAAATATTTCTTCAATATGCTCGCGGTATCCGGCAGAATGGCTAATCCATTTATTGAAAAATCCAAGAAGTGCGTTCCATTCATCATTGTTTTCTATCGACTGAATCTGTAACCACTCGGACAAATTAATCAAGTCATCCTTAATCCTAAAGCTATATATTGGCGTAATCCATGTTGTCTACATTTATCGCAGGAGCATGATTTATCAGCCCAAATATAATCTCGCAAGACAGGATCATGAGTGTACTTTGATCGGAACTTCAAAGCCAGAAGTCTAGCCTCTTCGATCAATTCTCCAACTTCTATTGTTTCTTTTGCAAAAACTCCATACCCATGTACGGACGATTCTTTCAATTCAATCTTTATGGAGGGTCCCTGTACATTTTGAAGTACGTTTATTTTTGTTTCACATAAAGACGGCAAAATTTTATCGCCTTTATGAATAATGTCGGGAGAGGTATTCATTTTCATCTAATTACCCTTAAATATTTTCCAATAATGGCACTCTTTACAAATTTCAGCTAATCATTCATTGTCTCTTGATAGGTGATTAGAAATTTGATGTTTGGGAAAATAAAGGTAATAAAAACAATTGCAGTAGAACAAAACAAAACCCTCAAAATAGAGCTGCGTTTTGGGTTTTGAGTTTACTAGTATTATTTAAACTAAATTGTCGGGATGGCCGGATTTGAACCGACGACCTCCAGCACCCCATGCTGGCGCGATACCGGGCTACGCTACATCCCGAAAATAATGCTGCGATTTTAGGCATTTTTTCTGCTAAAATCAAGTTTAAATAAATACTGTTCATAAAAAAAGCGGATGATGTTACAGTGCCCCCAAAAAGTTAGACACTTTCTGGGGGCATTTTTATGATAAAGAAAAAGAAGCACAGTTTTGAATTTAAGCTGCACTGTGTAAAGGCAATGTCGGAACAATACCGTTCTGCAAAATCGTTGTCTAAGGAATACGGAATTACCCATTCCCTGTTTGAAGATTGGTTTAGGGTAT